>JBGPXN010000314.1:0-2438 GCA_041492755.1 Methylomirabilia bacterium
CAACACCGATGGAACGGGCGCGCAGGGATTCACGCAGAACGCGGCGCTGACCACCACGAATGCCTCCGGCGCGGCCGTCGCGATCAGCGTGAACTCGGCGGCGGGAGGCAGTGGCGGCGCCGTCCTCGGCAACGTCACGACGGGCTCGGGGGGGACGGTCGCGGTGACCACGGCGACGGGCGGCAACACGACGGGTGGATCGATCGGCCACGTCGCCGGCACCACGCTCGACGTCGGGACGGGCACGGTCAGCCTGGTCACCCCGGGCACCGGCACGAGCGCGATCGGCACGGCCGGCTCTCCGCTCGCGACGCGGGCCGGGACCATCACCGCGGTCAGTGGCTCCGGCGGTGTCTTCATCGCCGAAGCGGACGGCGCGCGCTTCACGGCGCGGGCGACCGGCGCGGGCGACGTCGCTCTCAGCAGCGCTACCGGCACGCTGGCGATTGCGGGCGGCGTCTCGACCGATACGGGCAACGTCGCGCTCTTCTCCGGTGGCGCGGTGAGCGTCGAGGCGCCCATTGATGCCGGCGCTGGCACGATCACGATCGCCGCGAACACGATCGGCACCGGTTCCGCTGGCTTTTCGCACGCCGCGCCGATCACGACCACGAACGCCGGCGCCTCCGCCGTCAACATCAGCGTCAACGCGGCCGGCGGTGGGACCGGTGGCGCGGTGCTGGGCGACATCAGCACGGGTAGTGGGGGGACGATCGCGGTGACCACGGCGACCGGCGGCAACACGACCGGCGGTTCCATCGTTCAGGGTGGAGGCACGCGGCTCGACGTCGGGACCGGCCGCGTCGCGCTCGCGACGCCGACGACCGGGGCCAGCGGGATCGGCACCGCCGCGAGCAACGTCCAGACGACGGCGGGAACGGTGACCGCCAGCGCCGGCAGCGGCGGAGTCTTCATCGCCGAGACCGACGGCGCGAGCTTCACGGCTCGTGCGACGGGAACGGGCGATATCACGCTCGCCAGCAGCACCGGCAGCCTCATCATCGCCGGCGCCAGCTCGACCGAGAACGGCGCGATGCGACTGTCCAGCGGCGACGGCGTCGCCGTGAACGCGGCGCTCAACGTTGGCCGCACCGTGACGATCGCGGCGAACACGGATGGAACGGGCGGCCAGGGCTACACGCAGTCGGCCGCCATCACGGCGAAGGACACGTCCGACTCGGCCGTCTCCATCAGCGTGAACGCGGCGCGCGGAGGCACCGGCGGCGCGGTCGTGGGCGCCATCGCGACAGGCCCGGGGGGGACGGTCACGGTGACCACGGCCACTGGCGGTAACACCACGGGCGGCTCGATCACGCAGGCGCCGGGGACGCGGCTCGAAGTCGACAACGGGCGCATCACCCTGGTGACGCCGACCTCGGGCGGCAGTCGTGTCGGCATCGCGAGCGCGCCCGTCCTCACCGCGGCCGGCAACGTGACCGCGCGCGCCGGCACCGGGGGCATCTTCCTCTCCGGAGCGGACGGTGCCACCTTCAACGCGACCACCGGAGGCGGTGGCCCGATCGCCGTCGACACGACGGGCAACACCTTCCTCGGTGCGCTCACCACGTCGGGCCTCGCCACCGTGCGTTCGGGCGGCTCGATCTTCGCCGGCGACAGCGGCGGCCCCAACGTGACGGCGGGGATGGCGAGCCTCTCGGCGAACGGAGGGACGGTCGGGCTGCGCGACCGGCCGATCACCCTGTTCGTCGGGTCGATCTTCACCAGCGCCTCCGCCGCGGTCGATGCCATCGCCGTCGCGCTCAGGGGCTCCGTCGGCGACGGGCACGTCAGCTATCCGTCCACGATCCTCGGCCTCGTGATGTTCAACGGGGAGAACCTGAACGGTATCGCGGGCGGCGGGGGTGCGCTGGACCAGGCCGTGTCGATCGCGAGCCAGCCGCTCACCACGGTCATGCGCGTGCCGACGACTCCGACGGTGACGTCAACGGTCGCGGCGGCGGTGCCGGCCGGGTTCGAGGTCCCGATGCTCGCGATGACGATCTTCGACAATCCGTTCCGGGTCCTGGACACTTACTTCCTCATCGCATCGGGAGTTCCCCGCCCACCGCTCAGGTAGAACGGCAAGGTTCCTTGCGCGCGCGGGCGCTCATGGCGGCGCGATAATGAGCGCCATGCGGCAGCCGAAGACCTTCATCGGGCTGGCGAAGCGGTCGTTCCCGTTTATATTCGGCGGGATCTGGCTGGTGTGTGGGGCGCCGTTCTTCGTCCTCGGGATCTACACGGGCTTCGACACCATCCGGCAGGAGCAGGGCTTCCGCACCTACGCCCGGGTGACCGACGGCATGGTGCTGACCAAGAGCATCGTGCGGAACAAGAATGACACGAGCCATCGGGTCGGCTACCGGTTCACGGCCTCCGACGGCAGCGTGGTGAAGAGCGAGGCAACCGTTGGCGCCTCGCTGTGGGATCGTCTCGTG
>JBGPXN010000111.1:0-14042 GCA_041492755.1 Methylomirabilia bacterium
CCGTCGCCTGCAAGGAGATGGGCCGCTACGAATTCCTGTTCACGGCCACGCCGCTACGCCTGAAGGGTGCGACGGGCGCGCCCGCGCACCCGATCGCGATGTTCTGACGGCATCGCGCGACGTCTTGCACGCCTCCCGGAACGATCGGCAGGCCCTGCCATCAAAGCGCGGGTTCGGCCGCTCTCGCATGAAGGCCGTGCTATCGTCGCCTCGTGATCCGGTCGTTCGCCGACGTTGGAACGGAGGACGTTTTCAACGGGCGGAAGACCAAGGCCGCTCGAAAGAGCTGCCCTGTGGAACTGTGGATGGTGGCAACGCGAAAGCTTGACCAGCTGGACTCGATTGAACGGATCGAGGAGCTGCGGATACCTCCCGGAAACCGACTCGAGAGACTGACCGGGGATCGTAAGGGTCAGTACAGCATTCGGATCAATGAGCGCTACCGGATCTGCTTTGGGTGGACGGCGGAAGGGCCGTCAGACGTAGAGATTGTCGACTACCATTGATTACGCACGGCGCAGGAGGATGGTCTTGATTCGAGTACCCACTCACCGGAAGCCAACGCATCCCGGGGAAATGCTGATGGAGGAATTCTTGAAGCCCCTCGGGTTGTCTCAGCGCGATTTAGCGCACCGGATTGGTGTCCCCTATCAACGGGTAAACCAAGTCGTCAACCGGCGGCGGGGCATCACAGCCGCTACAGCGCTCAGACTAGCGAAATTCTTCGGCAACTCGCCCGCTTTCTGGATGAATCTGCAGCTTCGGTGGGATCTCTATCGGGCTCAGGCACTCGAGACGCGCGCCCTCAGACGGATCCGGCCGGTTAGAGCAGCGATTTGAAGCTCGTTTCCAATCAGCCGCTGGTCAGCACCTGGCGGGCGAAGGCCGTGTCGATCAAATCCTCGTAGCGGTGGCGGTTCTTGATGAAGCCACCGTCGAGGAGAATCTGCTGTAGGTACTCGTAGCTCTCGCGGCGGATGACAGGGTCGGGCGGCCAGGTTCCCTGGCGCGCGAAGCGGGTCACCGCGCGCAGTCGAATCTCCTCGGGGATGTCGGCGAAGTAGGGCGTGATGATGCGTGCGATCTCGGCCGGGTCGGCCTTCACCATCCATTGCTGCGTACGGTAGACGGCGCGCGTGAAGCTCTCGATCAGGTCGCGGTCGGTGCGCAGCCGCTCCGGCGTCGTCATATATGAGGAGAAGGGCACCGGTCCGGTCGCGTCGGCCATCGAGACGACCAGATGCGCGGCGCCTTCCATCAGCAACTGCTCGACGATCGGCTGGCCCGTTTCCAGGTAGTCTCCGTGGCCGGCGCGCCACGCGGCGACCTTCTCCGCGAGCGGCCGGTTCCTTTCGATCTTCACCGCGGCCGGATCCACACCTTCACGGCGCAGCACGGTGAGCATGCACTGCCACGGCGTCGGCGCCTCCGCGAAGGACAGGACGGTCTGGCCCGCGAGGTCGCTCCACTTGAAGCTCGGGCGCGGCGTGCGGCTCAGCAGGAAGAAGCCGTTGCGGCTGTTGACCTCGGCGAAGTGGGGGAGAAAGCGGCCCTCGCGGTCGGCGACGTCGAGGCTGCGCATGATGCCGCCGAGGCTGATCGCGACGGTGCCGTTCAGCAGCGCGGGCACGGTTCCACCGCCCTCGGCCGCCGTGGTCATCGTCACCTCGAGGCCTTCGGCGGCGAAGTGGCCGAGGCCGATACCGACGTACGGGGGCGCGTAGAACAGCGAGTGGAACGGCTCCATGACGGTGATCCGGCGCATCACCTCACCTCGGTCATCGTGCGCATCGTCAGTCGACCTCGATCTTTCGCGTCACGGGGCGCGAGCCCATCTCGCCGCCCATCCAGCCCGGAATCACGGCGGAGAAGCGGCCGGCGGTGCCGCCGGCGACGACGACGAGGATCTCGTCCACCGATGGGTACTTCGGCACGAGCTCGTCGGGCGCGCGTCCGCTGAGGAGATCCTTGAGCCGGCTCGTCTCCGCGCCATCCGGCCCGGGAGCCAGGTCGCGGGCGCGCTTGCGGACCGTCTCGAACAGATAGCGCTTCACGTCCTGCTTGGACCAACCGTCCTCGGCGATGGTCTTCGCGTGCTCGGGGCCGATGACCCAGAGCGTGTGGCCGTAGAGCGGGTACGACTTGTGGTTCCACACGCCGGCCGCGGACCAGCCGAGGGAGGCCACGAGCTGCGGCGCGGACCGGGACAGATGGTCGTTGATGGAGGCCGGCCCCTCACCCGAGTAGAGCGTCACCGTGCTGTCGCTCGCGGAGAAGCCGCGCTCGACGTGAAACGGCTCCCACGGCGTGACTTCCTCGTACTCGCCGATGCAGTACGTGTAGCGGCCGGGGTGGCCCATCGTCGACATCGACGTCTGGCCCGGCCGCGTGCCGCCGAGGTTGATCATGATCAGTCGCAGCGCGCGGCCGATGGTGGCGTTGGCCCGGAAGCCCGGGCCGAAGACGCCCGCCGCGCAGTTCACGCCGAGCTGCTGGCGGATCGGACCATTGATCACGATCAAGGGCGACGCGGCGTTGGTCGTCCCGGACTGGCCGTGCAGGTTGAAGGTCGAGTCGCACGCCGCTTCGACGACCGCGAGCACGACCGGGAAGTAGTCGGGGCGGCAGCCGGCCATCACCGCGTTCACCGCGAGCTTCTCGACGGTCCCGCGGCCGTAGTTCGGTTGGATATGCGCCACCATCTCGTCGCGCGCGCGCCGAGTGCCCGCCAGCATCGCGTCCACCCGTGTGCGCGTCGGCGGCACCACGGGAAGCCCATCGGTCACGCCGCGCTCGAACCAGACCTCGACCTCGTCGTCCATGGTCACCACCCGTCCCCCCGTGGCATAGCGACGACGACTATATCAGCGGCCGCCCGCGCCCTCCCTGGTCGTGGCGTCTCCATCACGGCCGGCCTTCGAGCGCACGACGCAACTGGTCGACGTGGTTGTCGTCGTGAGCGGCCAAACTCTCCACCCACTGTCCGAGCGTGAGCCGGCCGCGGCGAAGGTGAATCCCTCCGCGTTCCCACTGGCCCGCGGCCAGACCGGACAGCAGCGCGACGATCTCGTTCCGCCGGCGTCGAAAGGCCGTGAGCGCCTCGCCGGGGTCGCTGCGGCGATACTGACGGTCTTCCGCCCACACGCTCGGATCGAGTGGATGGTGGACGCGACCTCCGATCCCCCACGACGCCAGGTCTTCGGGATCGGCGCCGAGCACGAGGATGCGCGGATCGTCGAGGGCCAGGATCGTGTGGAACCGGATCTGGAACAGCTCGTCGACGTCGCGAAGGTGACAGATGATCTCCGTCGGCGACCAGTCCGTCGGTCCGGGACGACGCGCGAGCGGTTCGTTGCCGTACCCGTGGATCGCGCTGGCAAGAACGCTCGAGGTGCCGTCCAGCCGTCGTACCAGCTCGCGCATCCCCCTGCGCGATGCGCGGCCGAGACCGCCGCGCGGCCTAAGCGCCGGAGCGCCGTCGCGCCCGCTGGATCGCCTCGAACACCCGTCGCGGCGTCACCGGCAGCGCGGTGAGCTCGACGCCGACGTCGCGGAGCGCATCACACACCGCGTTCGCGATGGCGCCGCTGAGGCCGGGATTGCCGCACTCGCCGAGTCCGCGCAGGCCCAGTGGGTTCGTGGTCGCGCGCACTTCCTGGTAGTAGCCGACCACGGGCGGGACGTCGGTCGCCAGCGGCAGCGCGTAGTCCATCAGGGTGCCGGTCACGAGCTGACCGTCGGCGTCGTACTCCAGGCTCTCGAGCATCGTGTTGCCGATGCCGAACGCGACGCCGCCGACGAGCTGGCCGTCGACGAGCGCGGGATTGACGGCGCGGCCAACGTCGGCGCCGACGACAATGTTCCGGAGCTGGACGATGCCGGTCTCGGGATCGACGTCGACGACCACGCCGACCGCGCAGCCCGCGTACGTGAGCTTCGGCACGGTGAAGGACGCCCCGACGGCGAGGCGCTGCTGCCCGGCCAGCTCGGCGAGGCTCACGCGGCGGCCGTTGTGGGCGAGCACGCCGGCGGCGTAACTGATCCCGTCCTCCGGCACGCTCCAGAGCTTCGCCGCGCGCCGGCGCGCCTCCTCGACGAGCTTGGCCGCGGCCATCGCGCCCGCGTTGCCCGCGGTCACGGTGCCGCGCGAGCCATACGTGCCGACGCCGCTTTCGATGGCCGCGGTGTCCGGATGCCGCACGTGGAAGCGATCGGCCGGAAGCTGCAAGGTGTCGCCAATGATCTGGGCGAGCACGGTCTCGAGCCCCGGGCCCATGGACGACGCGCCCGTGTCGACGGTGAATCGGCCATCCGCGAGCGCCTCGAGGTGGGCGGTCTCGAACGGTCCGAGCCCCGTCTTCTCCACGTACACCGCCATCCCGATCCCGCGGCGGAGGCCAGGGCCGGCGTTCACCCGCGCCTGCTCCTTCCGCGCGCCGTCGTAGTCGAGCCGGCGGAGCAGCTCGTCGAAGAGCGCCGGATAGTCGCCGGAGTCGTAGACCGTCGTCACGCCGAACGACGTCGTCCCGCAGTCGTACGGCATCTCGTCGGACCGGATCAAGTTTCGCCGGCGGATCTCGGCGGCCTCGAGCCCCAGGCGCGTGGCGGCGACGTCCATGAGCCGCTCGCGCACGAAGTTGCACTCGGGACGACCCGGCGAGCGGAGCGTGCCGACGGGCGTCTTGTTGGTGACGACCGACCAGAGATCGCAGGCGTAGTTGGGAACGCGATACGGGCCCGGCAGCAGGGCGGCCCCGAACTCGGCGGGCACCAGGCCGGCGGTGCGAACGTAGGCGCCGAGGTCGGCGCGGACGACGACGCG
The DNA here is from genome assembly GCA_041492755.1 of Methylomirabilia bacterium. Taxonomy (GTDB): domain Bacteria; phylum Methylomirabilota; class Methylomirabilia; order Rokubacteriales; family CSP1-6; genus JBGPXN01. Next base: position 4,823 of record JBGPXN010000111.1, read on the forward strand.
CATTCCGCGAACCCGGCCGTCGCGCTCGAAGGCGATCTCGATCTCGTACTCGCACTCGCGCGCGTGGTTGGTCGCCATCAAGCTTTCGCGGCGCGTCTCGATCCACCGCACGGGACGACCGAGCTTCAGCGCGGCGAGCGGGACCAAGATGTCTTCCGGATAGAGCTCGCCACGGTTGCCGAAGCCACCGCCGACGTCCACTTCGGTGAGCCGCAGCGTCCCGGGCGACAGGCCGAAGATCGGCGCGAGGATGCCGCGATTGGTGTGGATGCACTTGGTGGCGCCGAGCAGGTGCAGCTCGCCGGCGGACGGGCCGGGGGAAACCGCCACCAACCCGCGCGTCTCGAGGGCAGCGCCGGTCTGCCGCGGATAGGTGAAGCGCTCACGAAGCACCAGCGGCGCTTCCCTCAACGCCGCGTCCGCGTCGCCAACGCGCATCTGGATGACGGCCACGTTGTTGGAATCGGTCCCCGGAAACAGCCGCGGCGCGCCGGGGGCCAGCGCTTCGGCCACCGTGGCGCACGTTCGCAGCGGCTCGTAGGCGACGTCGATGAGGCCGAGCGCGTCTTCGGCGATGTAGCGGTCGTCCGCGACTACCAGCGCGACCGGCTCACCGACGTAGCGAACGACGTCCCGTGCGATGCCCGGTTGCAGGTAGCGTTCCGCGCCCGCCGGCACCGGTATGCGGTTGGGGATGATCGCCGCCGCCGGCACGTCGGCCGCGGTGAGAACGGCGTGAACGCCGGGCAACGCGAGCGCGCGCCGAGCATCGACGCCGACCAGACGCGCGTGGGCGTGGCGGGACCGCACCACCGCCGCCTCGAGCATCCCGGGGCGCGTGACGTCAGCGACGAACTGGCCGGCGCCGGCCACGAGCCGGTCACCACCGATGCGGCGGTGGGCGACGCCGATCACGTCAGCGGCCCTTGAACTGCGGCCGGCGCTTCTCCGAGAACGCGCGCACGCCCTCCTGGTAGTCCTCGCTGTTGAAGCAATCGGCGAGCAGCTTGTCCAGGAGCGCGAGGTCGCGCTGCTCCGACGGCCGCTGGAGCTGCTCCACCGTCGCCTTGGCCGAGCGCAGCGTCAGCGGCGCGTTCCCGGCGATCTTCATGGCGTAGTCGCGGGTGAAGCGCTCGAGGTCGGCCTTGGGCACCACCTGGTTGATCAGGCCCATGCGCAGCGCGTCCTGGGCGCTGAAGTCGGTGCGCGCGGTGAAGAAGATTTCCTTCGTGTAGGCCGGGCCCACCAGCTTGATGAGCTTGTCCATGCCGTTGTAGTGGTAGCCGAGTCCAAGCCGCCCCGCCGGAATCCCGAAGCGCGCGTCGTCCGAGGCGATCCGGAAGTCGGCGCTGATCGCGATGCCGACGCCGCCGCCGATGCAGAAGCCGTGGATCATGGCCAGCAGCGGCTTCTGCAGCGTGGTGAGGGCCGCCGAGCCTTCGGCCGAGACCTTGCGGTACTCCTCCTCGTCGGCCATGTTCTTGCGCTTGTCCTTGAACTGGGAGATGTCGGCGCCGGCCACGAAGGCCTGCTCGCCGGCGCCGCGCAGGATGACAACCCGGATCGCGTCGTCGTTGGCCAGGTCCTGCATGTAGTGCGGCATCGCCTGCCACATCTCCTGGCTGACGGCGTTGCGCTTTTCCGGCTGGTTGAAGATGATCCAGCCGATCGGTCCGTCCTTTTGCATCAGAAGCTTCTCGGTCATCGCGATCTCCTCTCTCGACGTCCACGGCGGCTCAGCGTCTCACGGTTGGCGATTTCCGTCGACCCCGCCGCCGCGGTCTCCCGACGACCCCCGCCGAACACGGTCCGCTTGACGGCCCGCGCCGGACGCTGTATCGAGGATGGCGCATCCGAAGGCGATCCGAGTCGGGAGGACACGATGCACGTCGGGATCTTCATCGAAGAGTCGCGGGACGGGGTCGACGAGGCGAAAGCGTTCCAGGAGGCGTTCGATCTCGCCGAGTCGGCCGAGGCGTGGGGACTCGACGGCGTGTGGCTCGGCGAGGTCCACTTCAACACGACCCGCTCGGTCATGTCGGCGACGGTCGTGGTGGCCAGCGCCATCGCCGCCCGCACCCGGCGCATCCGGGTCGGGACGGCGGTCCAGGTCCTGCCGCTCGGCAACCCCGTGCGCATGGCCGAGGACGCCGCCACCGTGGACCAGATCAGCCAGGGGCGCTTCGATTTCGGGATCGGGCGCAGCGGATCGCCGCGGGCCTACGACGCGTTCGGGATCCCGTACGGCGAAAGCCCGGCGCGCCTCGTCGAGGCGCTCGAGATCATCCTCAAGGCGTGGACGGGGGAGCGGTTCACGTACCATGGAACGTTCTACCGGGTCGAGAATGCCGCCATTTCGCCGCGGCCGGTCCAGCGTCCCCATCCGCCGGTCCGTCAGGCCGTCGCGACCGACGAGACGTTCGCCCACGCCGGGGCCCAGGGCATGCCGATCTTCGTCGGCCTGCGCGCCGCCTCCGGGCTGGAGGATCTCCGCAACCAGCTCAAGCTCTACCGCGACGCCTGGCAGAAGGCGGGCCGCCCCGGTAACGGCGACGTGTGCTTGCGCATTCCCGTCTACGCCTCCACCAATGAGCGCGCCGCGGTGGAGGAGCCACGCGCGACGCTCATCTCCTTCGCCAAGCGCCAGGCCGAGATCGCGCGGTCCGCGGTGGGCCGCGCCGGAGCCGGGCCCGCCGATCGGATGGGGGCACGCGCCGAGCGATTCGCCAACCTTTCGTACGACGACATCTTGAAGACCCGCGCCGCCTGCGGCACCCCGGCCCGGCTCATCGACCAGCTCGGCGAGCTGCGCGACGAGCTCGGATTGAACGGCCTCATCGTCGAGCCGAACGCCGGCGGGTTGCTGTCGATGGATCAGGAGAAGCGGAGCCTGGAGCTGTTCGCGAAGGAAGTCGCCCCCGCGCTCAAGCGCGGGTGATTTTCAAAACACCCCGAACTTCTCGTAGGCCGCCAGCGGCGTCATGCCGCGCTTCACCGCGGTACGCACGCGACCCTCGGTGCCCACGAGCTGCTCGCAGCGCGTGAGCACCTCGTGCGCCACCCGCCGCGGGACGACGACCACGCCGTCGAGATCGCCGACGATCACGTCGCCCAGGCTGACGCGCACGCCGCCGATCGTCACCGGCTGTCCCCAGTCGCTCACCCGCCAGCGCGGGATGGAGTCGAGCGGCGTGCGGTAGCGCACGAAGGTGGGGAAGCGCGCGCGCGCGATGGACGTGGCGTCACGGGTGGCGCCGTCGATGACCGCGCCCCGCACGCGATGCGCCCGGAACCACTCCGCCGAGAGCTCGCCGAAGTGCGCGGCCACGTGGTCGTTGGCGGCGAGGACAAGCACCGAGTCCGCCGGCACCGCGGCCAGCATGCCGAGGAAGCGGCGCAGCGTCTGATCGCGGTCGCGCGGCGAGCCGCGATACGGGCGTCCGCGCGCGGTGAACGCGTAGCCGGCGACGCGCATGTCGGGGGTCAGGGGCTGGATGGCGGCCGGCAGCGTCTGGCGCAGCAGCCCCATCTCGTCCATCACGTCGGTGATCGCCGCGGTGTAGACCTTCGCGAAGCGGCGCGGCAGCGTGTCGGTGCGCCACAGCCGCGTCTCGACCTTTGCCGCCGGGCGGGCCGCCGCCGGGCGCGACCGGACGGCCGATGATGCACGCGCGCTCTTGGCCGACGCCGGCCGTGGACGCTTCGTCGATGCCGCGCGTACGCGCTTGGACGCGGCCCGCCGCGCAGGCTTCGCGGACGATGGCCGGGCGCGTTTCGCCGATGATGCGCGCATTCACTGGCCCTTCAGCTTCATGTCCTCGTACGCCGGATACGGGTTCAGGTGGATGACGTCCAGCGCGGGGTCGGCGAACTTCGGTCCGATGCCGCGCAGGGTGCGATAGTCCATGATCGGCGCGAACATCACGCGGTCGATGGTGAGCTGCTGGATCTTGTGGAGCAGCGCCTCGCGCCTGGCGACGTCGCGCTCGCGCGCCTGCTGCTGGAACAGGTCGTCGATGTCCGGATAGCCGCCGTACGAGAAGCTACCCTTGGAGTACATGAACGCTTCCACGCGGCTGGCCGCGTTGCCCGAGTTGCCGGCGGCGACGATGAACATGCCGCGCATCTTCTTCTCGCGCCAGTTGGCGTAGAAGGCCGCCCGCTCCATCACGCGGATCTTCGAGCGGATGCCCACGGTATTCAAATAGTTCACCGTGGCCTCCGCCATCGCGAAGAACGGCGGAATCGGCACGATCTCGCCGGCGTCGATCCCGTTCGGATACCCGGCCTCGGTGAGGAGCTGCTTGGCCTTCTGGGGGTCGTAGGGATGCGGTTGGGTCTGCAGCGCGAACTCCATCACCCGCGGGACGATCACGCCCGCCGGCGGGCAGAAGCCCAGGCACGCGGCCTCGTTGATCGCCGTGCGATTGAGCGCGTAGTTGACGGCCTGCCGCAGGCGCTTGTCGTGCCACGGCGACTTCGGATCCCACTGGTCGGCGAACTCGATCCAGAAGATCGACGCGTGCTTGGACGGGATGAGCTGCAGGCGCGGGTCGCGCCTCACGTTCTCGGCGTCCTCGCCGTCCAGGGCGTTGGCGATGTCGGCCTCACCCGTCCGGAGCATGGCCACGCGCGTGGTCGTCTCGGGCACGCTCTTCATGACCAGCCGCTTGACGTTGGGCGTCTTGCGCCAGTACCCGGGATACGCTTCCATCACCAGCTCGATGCCGGCCTTGTGGCTCACGAACTTGTAGGGGCCGGCGCCGATGGGGTGCTTCTTGAACCCGTCGTCGCCGACCTGCGTGAGATACCTCTTGGGCACGACGATGCCCGACGCGGTGGCCGTCGTCCCGTAGAAGGTCAGGAAGTCCGGCCAGGGCTCCTTGAGGTGGAAGCGCACGGTCAGCGGATCGACGATCTCGACCTGCCGCACGCGCGTCTGCAGCTCGTTGGCCCCCGCCCCCTTGTAGCGGTCGTAGCTGAACTTCACGTCCTCGGCAGTGAGCGGATCGCCGTTGTGGAACTTGAGCCCCCGGCGCAGCTTGAACTCGTAGGTGCGCCCGTCCGGGCTCTCCGTCCACGACTCGGCCAGGCTCGGCGCCAGCTTCTTGCCCGGCAGCGGGCGGACCACCGCGTCGTGGAGGGCGTAGAGGATGCCGAAGGGGGTGATCTGCGGCGGCGCGGTGGAGGGATCGAACCAGCTCGGCGAGATCGTGACGTGGAAGGCCATCACGACCTCTCCCGAGGGCGCCGCCTGGGCGGCGACGTCACGGGCCATGCCAAAGCTCAGCACGGCGGCGGCAAGCAGGACGATGAGCGAATGAGAACGGCCGGCGACGGAACGGATCATTTCAGTCTCTCCTTCACCGTGCTTCGAGCTTGAGCTCCTGGTCCTCCGATCGAGCGGAGCGGAGGTCGGCCAGGTGCGCAGACGTTAGCGCTGCGACGAAGGACGAGTCAAGATAGGCGTCATTCCACCCTCGGGAGGCGCGTGATGCGTGGCGAATTGCTCCGGACTACCGCAGGCTGGGCCGTGTCGTTCCTGCTCCTGACCGGCGCCGGCGCCGCCGCCGAGCGCGCCGCCGGCATCGACTACGAGGTCGTGGCGCGGCCGGCCGGCGTACCGGCGGACCTGGTGCCGGGGCCGGACGCCACCATGAAGTTCCTCACCATCACGGCACTCGACGGTGCGCGCGTGGACGCGATCCTCGTGCAGCCCAACGCCAAGACCCCGGCCGCCTCCACCGTCGTTCTCAGCGTGCACGGCTCGGGCGGGAGCTTTCACGGCGACCCGAACGGCTTCCTGGCTCGGCTCCTCCCCGCCAAGGGCTATGCGGTGCTCGGCATCAACACGCGCCAGTCGGGTCCGCGGGTCAACTCCGACAACTTCCTCGACGTCCGGCGCGACATCGAGGCCGGCGTCTATACCGCCCGCGCCCTCGGATACCGGAGCATCGTGCTTCACGGACACAGCCTGGGGAACATCCAGGTGCAGTACTACGCCGCCAACAACTGGGATCCGGACCTCAAGGCGGTCGTGCTCAGCGGCATGTTCGCCAATCTCCCGTGGAAGTCGCGCTACTACCTGGTCCAGAACCAGGAGAGCTTCGGCCAGCTCCACGCCGCCGCGCTGAAAGCCTTGCGCGACGGCAAGGCGGCCGACGTCCTCCCGACGCGCATGCCATGGATCACGGGGCAGAGCGTGGCCGTCACCGGCCGGCACTTCCTCACGTACCGCGCCGAGCCGTCGAGCACCGCGGACGGCACCTACTGGATCCCGCGCGTGCCCTACCCGATCCTCATGATCCGGGACGAAGGCGATCTGGTGATCCAGTCCTTCGAGCCGCACATGCTGCTGGGCGCGGCCACCGCGCCCGGCTCGCTGGTGCCGAGCGTGAAGTTCGTCTCGCTCCCCAACCGCAAGGGCCCGAACCCGGCGGGCCACGTGTTCAGCGACAACCAGCAGCCGCTCACCGACGCCATCGCCGCCTGGCTCGCCGAGCAGAAACTGTGAGGCGCGCGATGGATTCAAGAACGCCAAAGCATCTCATGCCTGCATGACGTCGCGGTTCAGCCGCGCGGGCGCGATCGCCGAGCCGATTTCGTCCGTGACCGCGGTCGCGTCCTCGTCGGCTGCAAGCGCTTGTTCGGCCGTCGACGTGTATCTCCCACCAAGGCAATCGCTTCGATCGAGAACAGAAGGCCGCGCGGCAGGCCCACGATGGGCGTGGATCGAACCGGCGGAGCCGACGGGAAGTATTCGGCATAGAGCTCGTTCAGCTTCGGGAAAGCGGTTGCGTCCGCGACAAAGCAGGTCGTCTTCACCACGCGCTCGAGGCCGCTACCAGCGTCCTCCAGCACCGCACGGAGGTTCGCGATGGCTTGCCGCGCCTGCGCCTCGAACGTCTCTCCCGCAGCAGCGCCGGTGCCCGGATCGATACCCGGCTGACCCGCGGTGAAGAGTAAGCTGCCGACGCGCATGACCTGAGAATAGGGGCCGATCCTGGGTACACGCGGAGTCTCGACAACGTGGGGTCGAGGTGCCATCTCGCCTCCGATCTCAGCGTCAGTTCCGTGTGCTCATTTGAGTTGGTCGGCGATCTTGTCGATGCCGGCCTTGACGCAGGCTTCGTCCTTCACGCCGCCGGGCGAGTCGGGGGTGGTGACAGCGCCGGAGACGCCGGCCGCACCGATGACCTCCGTTCCGGCCATGACCGGCAGCGCGCCCTGGGCGGCGATCACGTTGGTCAGGTGGATCGCGCCGAGTTGGGGATTGTCCCTCAGCCGCTTGACCATTTCGCCCGAGGGAATGCGGAAGGTGCGCGAGGTGTAGGCCTTGCGAAAGCTGTTCTCCATCGTGTGCGGCGAGGCATTGTCGCCGCGGAGCTGAACGATCACTTCACCGTTCCGGCCGACCACCGTCACCGACACGCGCTGGCCTTGCGCCTTGCAGGTCTCGGCGGCGGTAGTTGCGATGGTCAAAGCTGTGGCGAGCGACAGATCCTTGCGGGCGAGCAGTTCGGCGCTTGCCGGCGTGGCAAGCGCGCAGGCGAACGCAACAGAGACAAGGCGAACCATGGACGAAAACATGGGCAGTCCTCCCTGATGTTGAAAATCGTCCCGCTTGGATCGTGCACTTTCCCTCGTACCGTCCAACGTTGCGATGAGCCGCGCGCGAAGCGCGTCCGCTCGAACGCGAAGTTCGGCACGCCGGCATTCACGTTAACCGTTCCTGCAGGAGTACCCGCACCACAGCCGGCATCTCGGATTGATGATGCTCCGCGTCGGGTTCGCGCATGACAAGGAACACGGTGCGCTTCAGATACTCGCGGAGATTCGCGTTGTCTTCCGTCGACGCGGCCTCGACGATCCTCTCGAAGCGGGGAGCGTGGCGTCCCTCGCAAGACGTGCGAGCGGCGTGCGAGTAATGTCGATCAGAGCCGCTTCGGTGCTTTGACCGCGCACCGCGATCCAGTCCTCGCGCGCCATATGGAGAACGGCCCTACCCTCGGTTCGTTCGAGGTATGCCCGAAAACGTGGAGCATCTGGCGGCGCGGGCATTCGCCGCATCTACCCTGACTCGGAGACGAGACGGGCCCGCGCCACCTTGGCGCTGACACGTACCAGTCGCTCCGCGAGCTTCGACGGGCCAACGCCGGGCGCCTTGGGCTGGCGCTCATAGCGCTCAAGTATCGCGAGTTCAGCCGCCGCGTCCTTCCTTTTCGCGTAGAGGATCGCCAACTGCTCGTAGTACCACGGTGCGACGCCCCAGCGTTCGGCCCGCGCTTCTGCCTCGGTCGCATCGACCAACCGCAAAAGTAGTCGTTCTGCAGCCTCTTGGTTTCCGACGCGCTTCAGGTGACGCACATCCTCGGCGTATGTCGTGTAGTGCCTGCCGTCGACTAGACTCGCTGTCGCCACTGCACCGTCACAGCTGCGCCGAACGTTGCGTATCAGCTGCGGCGCGCCCTGCGCGCCGTTGGCTGGATGCGCTTGTTGGGCCGCCGGGCTGACATGCGCCCCTCGAACCAGCGCTTGAGCGATTCCTGGCTCTCACCGGAGCGCCGTCCGGCCAGGAGGCCCTCAACGCTGATGTCCTCGTCAAGCGAGGGCCAATGAATGCCGACTCCGCGTCCGATGAAGCGCCACCGCGCGCGTTCGCGCTTGCTGCCGTGGAGAAGGCGCGGATACCAGACGAGTGGCACCGCCAACGTTCGGCCATCCTCGAGCTGGACGGTGAGCTCATCGTCCGTCACTTTGACGTCCACCGCGCGGGCGGCCAGAAGGTCACGCGTTGAAGTAGGCATCCCAGCTCCTCAGCAACGCTTCTCGGTGTTGCTCAACCAACTGTTGAATCCGGCGAACCTCAACAGGCTTGAAGCCACCACTGCTCTGGAGGCGAACGGGGCTCAGCCAGAACTTGGCGCTGTTGTCATCCCGCTCGACGTGAACGTGCGGCGGCTCCTCCGCGTCGCTTGAGTAGAAGAGGAAACGGTACGGACCGGCCCGCAGCACCGTCGGCACTGTTTCACCCTATCAGACCTCTGGGGCGCCATGAAGTCGCCCGAGCTTGGCCACAACCCAACGCATGCTTCAGCCGCCGGCGCAGCCGGTCGGCTGGAAGCAGAAGTTAGCCAGTCGCCACTCACCGTTGCGCTGCGCGAGCTCAGGCACTGGCCTTCAACTCACCAGGATGAAGGGAGAGGTACTCGCGCACCTC
>JBGPXN010000234.1:0-5801 GCA_041492755.1 Methylomirabilia bacterium
GGGCGAGACGGAGGAGCAATCGAGAGCGCGCGGCGGCCGCGACATCGCGACGCTGCTCGACTCCCCGTTCCCCGGCGTGTGGGCGCACGCCGGGATCGCCGAGATCCTCAGCGCGCTCCACGAACGGCTGCTGACGTCGGCACACCCCTGAGAGGGCGCGCTCCGAACGCAGTGGCCGCTCTGTCCGCCCTGCCTGCCGCCTGCTATCCTGCGCGCGGGCGCCGAACACCGGCGCCGAGATCTCGCCGCGAGGGTGACGATGCGCTATCGTCCGTTCGGCCGGACCGGATTGCAGGTGTCCGTGGTGGGCTTTGGCTGCTGGCCGATGGCCGGGGATCGCTACGGAGCGATCGAGGACGACGAGGCCGTCAAGGCCATCCACCGCGCGCTCGACCGGGGCGTGAACTGCGTGGACACCGCGCCGGCCTACGGCGCCGGCCACTCGGAGGAAGTCGTGGCGCGCGCCCTCGAGCAGCGCCGGCGTGACGTCATCCTCGTGACCAAGTGCGGGGTGAAGGCGCCCCCGCCCGGCCAGATCGCCCCGCTTCGCGATGCGAGCCGCGCCAACATCCTGCGCGAGATCGACGCGAGCCTGAAGCGCCTGCGCACCGACTGGGTGGACGTGCTCCTCGTCCACTGGCCGGATGCCGGCACACCGTTCGAGGCGAGCATGCGCGCGCTCGAGGAGGTCGTGACCTCCGGACGCGCCCGCTTCGTGGGCGTCTCGAACTTCACCGGCGCCATGATGGCCGAGTGCATGCGCACCCGGCGCATCGACGTCTCGCAGGTGGGCTATCCGGCCCACCTGAACCCGGTGAGCGACCTCGGCCGGTTGCGCGAGGTTGACCCAATGTGTCACATTGGGTCACATGAAGACCATCTACATCCAGCGCACGCGCGACTGCTACCTGTGATCTGACCCATGTTGCGAACACGCATCTGTGAGCTGCTGGGCATCGAGCATCCGATCGTGCTGGGCGGGATGGGACGCGGCACCTCGCCGCAGCTCGTGGCGGCGGTGTCCGCGGCAGGCGGTTTCGGAGTGCTGGGCGCGACCCGGCAGAGCGCGGACGAGCTGGCCCGCGACGTCGAGGCCATTCGCGCGGCAACCACCCGGCCGTTCGGGCTGAATCTGCTTCTCTTCATGGAGCGGCCTGGTCAGTACGACGCGCTGGTCGCCGCGCGGCCGAAAGTCGTCTCCACCGCCTGGCCCGCGGTGGAGCAGGACCTCGGCCCGTACGTCGCCAAGGCCCACGCGATCGGCGCCGTGATGATGCACATGGTCTCGACGGTGGCCGAGGCCAAGGCCGCCGCGCGCGCCGGGGTCGACGTGATCGTGGCCCAGGGTACCGAGGGCGGCGGCCACATCGGGCTGATGGGCACGATGCCGCTGGTGCCCATGGTGGTGAGCGCGGTGGCGCCGATTCTCGTGCTGGCCGCGGGCGGGGTGGCCGACGGCCGCGGCCTGGCGGCGGCCCTGGCCCTCGGCGCCGATGGCGTGCTCCTGGGAACGCGCTTTCTGGCCTCCGACGAAGCGCCGATCGCCAAGGGCTTCAAGCAGGCGATCATCGAGAGCGACGGACACGACACGCTGGTGACCGACATCCCGGACGTTGCCCATGGTCAGGTCTGGCCGGGGGCCTACGTGCGGGTGCGGCGCAACCGATTCATCGAGGAGTGGCTGGGACGGGGCAACGAGCTGCGCCGGCGGCGCGCGGAGGTGAGCGCCCAGCTGCGCCAGGCCGCGCAGGCTGGTGACCCGGACCGGGGTGAGGTCCTGCTCGGCCAGACCGCGGGCCTCATCGACCGTATCCAGCCCGCCGCGGACATCGTGCAGCAGATCAGCCGCGATGCCGAGGCTATCCTGCGCGAGCGTCTGCCGCGCCTCCTCGCCTGATCCGCAACGGGCCGGCAGCGGAGACTCGTGCCGCGAGAGGGGTGACGCCATGCCCAAGGTGCTGACGGAAACCCAGGTCCGCGCGTTCGAGCGCGACGGCTGCCTCTCCCCGATCCGCGCGATGAGCGCCGAGCGCGCGCGTCACTTGGTGATGTTCGACAAGCGGCCGCCTCACCGAGGCTGTGCCGCTCCTGGAGCCAGGCCCTGGCTCGGGTCCCCCAGTTCTGGCGGGGGAATATCGGCATGTACCAGATTGCTCTCGTCGAGGCGAACCTGCTGGCGGGCCACCTCGGGGCCGCGGATGACCTGGCCCAGCGCGCTCTCGCCGTGGCCCGGCAGTGCGGCGGCCGCGGCTTCGAGGCCCGGTTGCTCTGGCTGCTGGGCCGCATCGCCATGCATCGCGAGCCTCCGGAAGTGGCCTGTCACCTCGGCCTCGGGACGCTCTACCGTCGAACGGGCCAGCGCGAGCAGGCCCGCGAGCATCTCACCACCGCAACGGTGATGTACCGGGCCGAGGCGGAGATGCGCGGGTTAACGTGAGAGCGGAGGGCCGGCGTCGTGAAGACACGTGATCGGCGTGAGCCACCCCGGGGAGATGTAATACGATTGCATCGTCGTATACAATTAGACACATGTCGCGAATAATTCATGCCCGCCTCGATGTGCAAACCGAACGACTCTTGCGCGAGCTCGAGCGCCGGCTGGGCTGGAGTGATTCACAGGTGGTCCGCGAGGGCATCAAGGCGCTGAATGTCTTGCTCGTGCCCAAGCGGTCGCGTCAGATCGTGGGGCTCGGGCGATTTCGCTCCGGCATCCGGGACCTCGGGTCGAACAAGGCGCACCTGAAAGGATTCGGCCACTGAACCCGGTCCTGCTCGACACCGGCTGCATCGTGGCGCTGCTCGATCGGTCGGAGCAACATCACCGGGAATGCGTCGACGCCGTGTCTGCTCTCGAAGCGCCCCTCATAACCTGCGAGGCGGTCATCGCAGAGAGCTGCTATCTCCTGCGAGAGATCAAAGGTGGCGCTGCGGCCGTTCTGGAAAACGTTGATCGCGGCCTCTTCCAGATCCCCTATCGCCTGACCGGAAACGCCAGCGGCGTGCTCAAGCTCATGCGCAAGTACGCCGATGCGCCAATGGACTTCGCCGACGCCTGCCTCGTCGACATGGCGTCGGACTACCAGACCGGACGCGTCCTCACGCTGGACGGCGATTTCCGCGTCTACCGCTGGGGGCGAAACCGCCCGTTTGAACTGCTGCTTTCGGTCTGACCCCTGTCCACGAACCACCTCATCGGGTCGGCTCCGTGACCCCGAAAGGTCAGCGGACAGCGCGAGGACCTAGTCCCCCCACGCAGGACGCGCGGCGGCCGTCTGCGCGGTGAAGATCGAGCGATAGCCGACCTGATCCCAGCGCGGCGGGAGCCGGGCCACGTACGGTTCCATGTGCACGTGCGTGGGCTCCGCTCCCCGCACCAGCACACCTGTGCGCGACGTGGGCGTCGGCGCCGGAGTGATGGGCAGGGCATCGGCCGCCGAGTACACGTTCAGCAGCAGCGGGCGCATCCGCGACGAGTCGTTGGCGGCCGAGCCGTGCACCACGCGGCAATGGAGCAGCACGACGGTGCCCGCCGGTCCGCACAGATCGGTGGCCGTGTCGGTGGGCAGGCTCTTGACGTCGCGGTCGGCGAGGGCGCCGGTCCACCGGCCGTCGCCGTCGAACTGCTCGAACAGCGGTCCGCGGTGCGTGCCCGGCAATGCCGTGAGCGGTCCCTGTTCGGGGCCGGTGTCGTCGAGGTAGATTCCGAAGGTCAGCACGCCGAAGTTGGTGTGCGGCCAGGCCTGGATGTCCTGGTGCCAGCGCACGGGCTCGCCCCCGTCGGACCATTTGAAGTTCAGCTTCGAGCTGTGAAAACGCACGTCGGGGCCGAGCAGATCGGCGACGAGATCGACGACGATCGGATCTCGAGCGAACGCCCATAGCTCGGGATGTTGATCCACCGCCTTCCGCAGTCGCCGGATGTTCGGCTTCTCGGCGGAGTGATCGGGCGCGAGGTCGAACTGGTCGTCGGAAGTGGTCAGCGCCCGCGACTCGTCGACCTTGGCGGCCACGACGGCGCGCAATCGATGAAGCCACACGGCGCCGACGTAGCCCGACACGGTGAGGAAGCCGTCCTCGAAGTACCGCTCGCGCGCCCGCTGGTCGAGGACCAGCGGCCCGTGTTGTCGCACGCGTTCCGGGGTCATTGCGCGAGCGCTCCACCGTCGATGACGAGCTCGCTCCCCGTCATGTACGACGAGTCGTCCGACGCGAGATAGAGCACGACGGTCACGATCTCGGCCACCGTTCCCATCCGCCCCAGCGGGACCCGTTGCAGCCGTTGCCTTAGCACATCCGGGTCCGGCATGGCGCTGTGGATCATGTCGGTGTCGACCGGGCCCGGGTGCACGGAGTTGCAGCGGATCCTGTCCTTCGCGTGCTGGCTCGCCGTCACCTTGGTGAAGATCCGGATGGCGCCCTTGCTCGCGGCATACGCGGGCTCCTGGTGCAGTGATTGCCCGATCCCCGCCACCGAGGAGATGTTCACGATCGAGCCGCCGCCCGCCCGGCGCATGGCCGGAATGGCGTACTTCGTGCCCAGGAACACGCCCTTGGCGTTCACGGCCATCACGCGATCCCACTCGGCGGCCGTGCGGTCCTCGATCGACACGCGCGGGATGACGATCCCGGCGTTGTTGATCAGGATGTCCAGCCGGCCATAGCGTCCGGTCGCGGTCTGGACGGCGCTCTGCCAGTCCGCCTCGCTGGTGACGTCCAGATGCACGTACGCGGCGTCACCGCCGGCCGCGCGAATGCCGGCCTCGACCTTCTGGCCCTCGGCGTCGCGGATGTCGCCGAAGACGACCTTGGCACCTTCCCGGGCGAAGGTCTCCGCTTCCGCCGCTCCCTGCCCACGCGCGCCGCCACTGATCAGCGCGACCTTCCCGTCCAGCTTTCCCATAGCCGCCGATCATACGCCGGTCGCCGGGCGTGGCGGCGTCGTTGACAACCCGCGATCGTCGTGCGAGACAACGCCCATGCAAGAAGAACCGACGTCTCTCCGGATCGACGACCCGGGTGTGCGGGCGCTGTTCACCGAGGCCGCGCGGTTTCAGTCCTGGCTCGACGTGGAAGCGGCCCTGGCCCAGGCGCAGGCCGAGCTGGGCGTCATCCCGGACGGCGCCGCCCGCGAGATCACGCGCAAGGCCCAGCTCTCATTCATCGATCTCGCGGCCGTACGCGCGGGACTGGCCCGCACCGGCCATCCGCTGGTGCCGTTGATCTGGGAGCTGGATCGCGCGTGCGAGGGCGACGCCGGTGGCTACGTGCACTGGGGCGCGACGACCCAGAACGTCACCCAGACCGGCCAGCTCCTCCAGGTGCGCCGCGCCCACAACGTCTTCCTGCGCCAGCTCGCGACGATCCTGACCACGCTCGCCGACCTGGCCGAGCGAACCAAGGGCATGCTGCTCCCGGGCCGCACGCACGGCCAGCACGCGGTGCCGGCGACGTTCGGCTTCAAGGTGGCGGTGTGGATCGACGAGCTCGGCCGCCACGTCGAGCGTCTGCACGGGTGTGAAGGACGCGTGTTCGTGGCCATGCTGGGCGGCGGCGCGGGGACGCTCGCCTCGCTGGGCGATCTCGGCCTCGCCACGCAGGAGAAGATGGCGGCCCGCCTCGGGATGCGCGCGATGACGGTGCCCGCGCGCACCATTGGCGACCACCAGGCCGAGTACGTGGTGCTCCTCGGCATGCTCGCCTCCACCGGCAGCAAGATCGGGCGCGAGATCTACACGCTCATGAAGCAGGAGTTCGGCGAGGTCGAGGAGCCGGTGCCGCCGGGCACGGTGGGCAGCAGCACC
>JBGPXN010000096.1:0-16184 GCA_041492755.1 Methylomirabilia bacterium
CGGCCTTGCCGTCGCCGGTGAAGTCGCCCACGAGGACTTCCTCGACGTCGGCGCCCCGGTTGCCGAAGTTCGCGACCCACCGCTCCACGCGGAAGGCGCTGCCGGTGGAGACGCCCACGTACCAGTCCCCGGTCCGCTTGTCGTGGATCGCGACGTCGGCCTTGCCGTCGCCGGTGAAGTCGCCCACGAGGACTTCCTCGACGTCGGCGCCCCGGTTGCCGAAGTTCGCGACCCACCGCTCCACGCGGAAGGCGCTGCCCGTGGAGACGCCCACGTACCAGTCCCCGGTCCGCTTGTCGTGGATCGCAACATCACCGCGGCCGGATCCGGTGAAGTCATACCCGTCCGGGGCAACGCGACCTCCGCCCAAGCTGAAATTGCCCACCCAGGTCCCCCAGGCAGTCGAGCTGACGACGTACTCGCCGAAGATCCAGATGCTCCCGTCAGCCGGGTCGACGGCGGCCCCGAGGTAGTCACCGTAACGGTTCCGCCCGACGCTGTCGATCAAGTTCTGGTTTGCGCTCCCGGCCTTGAGGACTGCCGCCGGCTGCAACGTATTCCGCGCGTCGGTATTCAGCTGGGCCGTGTAGTACGCCGAGGCAAATTCCGTCGCGCTGGACCGGGCCATTACCACGGCGAGGTTGTCGGACGTGTCGACCGCCACCGTCGGGTAGAAGTAGTGCACTCCGCTGGCTGTGAACGTGGCGTTCTGGGTGAAACTCGGCGTGTTCGGCCAGCCGGTCACATTGATCTGCATCCACCGCACGGCCGATACGGAACCTGAGGCGATGGCGTGGGCGCTCCACAGAGAGCCGGTGCGATAGATGAGGTTCATCAGGCGCTTGTCGCCGGTGTCGAGCAGCGTACCCCCGCCGGCCTGAGTCGCGTCTGGCGGGACGGTACAGCTCCCGCTGGCCGAGACGCTGCGCGACGTGAGCGAGGGCGACGACAGCGAGTTCGAGATCCCGAAGACGTTGATCGCGCAGGAAGTGGACGAGTTCGCTGAGCTGGCCAGGAAGAAGGTGCCAGGGCTCCCGAATGTGAGGGCCGGTTGAAGGGTGAAGGCTTGCCCCCCGGTCGTCGGATCGGTCACCCGCACGAAATCAGTGAAGCTCACCGCAGCGCCGGAGACCAGGGCACTCTTGTCCAGAATGCGGATCTTCGTGTACTGGAACGTGTCGGTGCTCATGCTGAACATGTTGGCTGTCAGCACGGCGGCGCTTCCGTCGACGCCGAGACCCGTGTAGTCCGCCCAGTTCGTCGTCGCCGTCGATCCGTCGAGAATTGTATCGAAGCTATAGAAGAACCAGCTTGAGGAGCCGGTCGTGGTCGGGTTTGAACTCTTGGAAACGGCCAAGAAGAAGTGCGCGATACACCGGTTCACACCGCTCGTCGTGCAACTCGTATTCCGGACGCGAGCGACGGCGGCCACGAAGAACCGGCCGCTGCCGGTGTCGTACACGACCTTTGGGTCGAAGGGGCTCTCGGTGGACGTCAGGATTGCCGAGAAGAAACTCGAGAGCGAGGCCGACGCCACGGTGGAACCGGACTTGCTCTTGATCGTGATCGACCCGTTCGTGACGAGTACGAGGCTGCTCTGACCGGCGGCGAGGTTGGGGTCCGGTGGGAAGAACCCGGTATAGCTGATGCCGCTGAAACTCGTGACGAGCGATGGGGCCGCCGGCCCCGAATGTGTGAGCCCGCCGACGTCCTCTTGGACGACGCCGGGGGCCACCGAAATTAGCGCGGCAGCCTGCAATTTCGCCTGGGCGATGTCCTGGGCGTACCCGCGCGCCGGAGGCGCCGTCGGGATGGCGACACTCGCCCACGTCTCTGGAAGATCGGCGGCGGGGGCGACTGGGCTCGGTCCGGGCAATCCGACGGATTGACCTTCCACCCGCCCAGGAACCAGGGCGAGAGCCCAGAGCAGCCCGCCGACAATTCCGAGGCCGACTCGCGTCATCAATAATTGCCCTTACTTCGTTTGCGGCGGTCGGGCCGGATCCCTCGGCTCGCTGGCTTTCTTTTTCTGCTCCTCGTAATCCGGAAGTCTTCCAATGGGAACCTCGATTGGCCCGTCGACGGCCCTGGGCGGCTCGCGGTGCTCAGGGCGCTCTCGTGCCGGCGGAACGGCACTCGGGCCCGGCAGCGCCCGCTCGGTAGCGGCATTGGAGCAGCCGACCAACAGTAGAAGTGAGGAGCACAGCGCGCGACTCCCGATGGTCGGCATGCCGCGTCTGGCACGTTGTGATCGCAGACGAAGAAGACTGACAATGGCGAGCCGAGGCTCGAAGGGCAGGAAGGAAGCCAGTCGCCATCGATTTGACAATGGGGCCTCCTCCCAGGAGCATGGCCGTTGCGGCGCGGTCGCCGGACAGCCGCCATTCACCACTTCGATACGCAAGAGTCAGCGGCGAGCGCGTCGACGGCGGCGAAGTATGTCGGCACGATTCCGCCGCTGTCAAGCCGCAAGCGTTCGGGTGCAAGCGTTCGGGCCGCGCGTCAGGGAAAACCCCAGCACGAGGCCGCTATCGGGCCCGATGGACCACCCGGGCCGCCCGCTTCGGCAACCGCGACGACATCGTCAAGAGATCTTCGTTGAGTCGTGGCGCGTCGCTATCTTGACGTGGTGACAGAGCGGTAGACGGCGAGGGTTTGGCTGGCGCAGCGGTCCCAAGAGAATTGTGCTGCGCGAGCCAAGCCGCGACGTGAGAGATCCGCGGTTGACGTCCTGGTGGAGTTCGATCCCGCCCGCAAGACCTTTGACAACGTTCTCGCACTGTCCGAGTTGCTCGAGGACGCCCTGGTTCCTCGGTGATGAGGTCCTGATCGGCCAAACGGTGATCGAGAAACTCGATCTGTTCGCCGACTGTCAGCGCCAGCGGCTCGTTCCGAATCCCGCGCACCCGGATCGGGCCGTCACCAAGGTCAAACAAGCGCGGTGACGCCGAAGGCAGCCCGTCTCGAGGCTACTCGTCGCGCCGAAGTTCATCCGGCGCGCGTTCGAGCACGATGCGGCCCTTGCTCATGACGTAGACGTGATCGTCGACGCGGAGGGCGAAGGCGAGGTTCTGTATAGCAGGCCAGCGTGGCGAACCGGAAGGGCACGACAACGAACGGAGGGTGGAAGGGCCGGGGCGGTGTCGGGGCGCCTGCGCGGTGGCCGAACGGGTATCGGTGTCCTCGGTGCTCCGGGATCTGCCCGACGACGGTCTCCAGGCCGGGGATGTCGGCCCGGCGGGTGTTCAGGGCCTGAGGCGTTCCAGGAACGTCTGCAACGCTTGCGTGACACGGTCTACGACCTCGGGTTCTGGCATCCGGATCTTGAGGTAACTCTGGCCCGAGCCCTCGTCACGGATTCGCTCGAACAATCGCGCCGGCGTCGCGCCGGTCGGCGCCTGGCCGGCCCCCGCTGCCGCCGCGAACTGCGTGAGTAGATCGAGACCCGTCCGGAGCAGACTGCCCAGCGGGTCGGCCGCGGGGCGGAGCGAGGCGGGAGCCGCCGCCACGTCGCTGTCGCCATCGCCGCTGTCCTCGGTGGCGGGTGGCTCGGCCGTGACGGGCTCGGCAGCCTCCTCCACGATCGGAGCCTGAATGCCGGCCGTGACGTTCTCGACGCTCTCCATGAAGCGCGTGAGTCGGCTGCCACCGAGAAACACCTCGCGCTCGCCGCCGTCGAGAACGCCGGCGAAGAGCGAGCGCTTGAATCCCAGGACCGAGAGCATCCCCTCCTCGATCGTGCCCTTGGCCACGAAGCTCACGACCTGCACGGGCCGCGTCTGGCCGAGGCGATGAACACGGCCGATCCGCTGCTCCAGGACGGCGGGATTCCAGGGCAGGTCGACGTTCACCACGACCGACGCGTGCTGGAGGTTGAGGCCGACGCCCCCGGCGTCCGTCGAGAGAAACGCGCGGCAGCCGGGGTCTTCGCGGAACCGGTCGATCAGGTCCTTGCGCCGGGCGGTCTCGACGCCCCCGTGGAAGAGCACATGGCTCCATGGCCGTCCCTCCAGCCGGCGGACGAGGACCTCGTGCATTCGCCGCCACTGGCTGAAGATGACCGCCTTGGTGTCCGCGCGCTCGAAGATCTCGTCCAGCAGCGTCGCCACCTCGTCGGCCTTGACGCCGTGGTCGGTCTGCTGGTCGAGCAGGTAGGTGCTGTCGCAGGCCATCCGCATGTTCTGGAGGGCGATCAGGAGCCGCCGCTGGTCCGCCTCGGCGAGGAACCGGAATCGACGCCACTTCGCCACGAGCTTGCCCACGATCTCCCGGTTCTCGTCATGGTGCGCCATCTGCTGGGGCGTCATCGGGACGAAGAACCGCTTCTCCAGGCGCTCGGGGAGCTGGCGGAGCACGTCCGCCTTGCGCCGGCGGATGAGCACCGGCGCCAGGGTCTGGCCGATGCGGTCGAGGTTGCGGTAGCCCACGACCTTGCCGAACTCGTCGAGGATCTGGTGATCGTGGAGGAAGCGGAACGTGGGTCCGATCCGGTGCGGGTCGACGAACTGAACGAGGGACACCAGCTCCTCCAGCCGGTTTTCCAGCGGGGTGCCGGTCAGCACGACGGCATAGGGTGAGGCGATCTTTTTCACACTGCGGGCCGTGCGCGTGTTCCAGTTCTTGATGCGCTGCGCCTCGTCGAGGATCACGAGGTCCGGCGACCAGGCCGCGATCAGGTCGAGGTCCCGGTACACCGTGTCGTAGTTGGTGATCTTGTAGAAGGTCTCCGCCCGGAATCCCTCTTCTCGGCTTCGGCGGAAGCCGCCGATGACGCGGGCCGGCCGGTCGATGGCCCGCGCGATCTCCCGCTCCCACTGGTGCTTGAGGGAGGTCGGACACACGACGAGCACGCGCTCCACGCCGAGGTGGCGGGCCATGATCTCGACGGCGGCGATCGCCTCCATCGTCTTCCCCAGCCCCATGTCGTCGCCGACGAGGCAGCGACCGGCGCGGCTGGCGAAGAGCGCAGCCTCACGCTGATAGTCGTAGAGCGGGATGCGAAGGAGGTTCTTGAAGGCAGCGCTCCGGATGCCGCGCGGAAACGCCTCGGCGAGCGCCTTCTCCCGGCGCTCGGCGTCGCGCACCTGGGCGACGAAGCCCAGGGCGTCCTCGTAGCAGCGCAGATCGGGATCGAGGCGCGCCGCCGTCGAGAGGAACGTCTCGAAGTGCGCGAACGCCTCCGCGCGCAGCGTCCCATCGCCGTCGAAGGAGCGGGCGGCCAGACGGGTCAGCTCGACCGGCGGGTCAGCGCGAAGCCGGAATCGCACCTGACGCTGGGCCCCGTAGTGCAGATAGACCTCGCTGAAGGACGGCTCGAAGCCTCGGCCGAGCGCCTGGCGGTTCGCGCGGGTCCGCCCGAGCCGTGCCAGCGTGAACTCGAGGTGCTTGCATGTTCCGAGCGTGTTCGTCGCGAAGTCCGGGCACGAACAGAAATTGTTTCCAGGCTCGCGGCCACGGATCACGACCCGGTAGGTGTTGAGGCTCTGGGGGTTGGTGACCTCGAACTCGGAGAAGACGGGATGGCCACCGGTGTTCTTCAGGACGAACCGCTGCTCGCGGCCGAACTGGCGGCGCAGTGTCGTTTGCCACGCCTCCAGCGGCATCCCCTCCGGCCGGTGGAGACGCGACAGCTTCTTGGGCCCGACGGTCAGTCTCGCGCCCGCGGCGGGCGGTTGCCGTCGTTGGATCCGGTTGCGGGGCTCGATCTTTCCCATGCTGGAAACGCACCGTCGGCGCCTTGCGTCGGCGCCCGCATCCTAGCGGCAAACGGCGTTGGTCTGCAACGCGCTCGCGACTCTCCAAGCCTCGAGCTCGCACGCCCGGGACCGACGGCCGGACGCCGGCCTCCCGCCAGCGCTGTCCGAGGGGCCTGTTTCGATTCCTCACGAGGCGCCTTCGTCAATGTAGGATGGGCCATGGCGCAGACGTTGGGCGAAGTCGTGCGCGAGCTACGGGAGGCCAAGAACTTCACTCAGGCGCAGCTAGCAGAACGCGCCAATATCGCCGTGAGCTATGTCGTGGTGCTGGAGGCTGGACGGGCAGGCAGGACGACGTCCAGCATTCTTGTTCGCTTGGCCAAGGCCCTGGGCGTTCCCGTGAAGCGTCTGGCGGACGCGGAGATGTAGCCGACCTGGTGACCACCGCGCCTGAGACCCCAACGCCCCGGCGCTACCACCGCGGCCTGCTCGGCGGTCCCGCCCGGCGTTCCCCGTCTACGGCCCCGAGCGCAGGCCTCCGATATCAAGCAGCACCTCCTGCCCGCTGATGAGCACGACGCTCGGGTCCACGATCAGTCGCGCCTCGTCGGCGCGAAGCTCTCGGCCCACCGGCGATCGGTAGGCCGCGCGCCACGCCTCCTCGCTGTCGAAGGCGAGGATGGCACCCCGGTGGCGCTCCGCACGGATCGTCGGCGTGGTGGCGAGCGTGCCGATCGTGTAGGCCCGGAGCCCGGGAAGCTGCTGCGCGAGTGGAACGTGATGGTCGAGGTAATAGCGTTCGGCCTCGGCCGGTGTCCGGCCGGGCAGGGCCAGATTGAACGTGCCGATCATGTAGAACATGGTGCTCCTCTGTCGATCGTCTGGATGTGCCCCCGGCTTCACGGCGCGCACGCGCGGATCACCGCGAGCGCGGTGGCCTTCGCGTTCGGCCCGGTGGCGCGCGGGCTCACGATCGGCAGCCGCAGCCCCGCGCGGCGATACGCCTCGATGCGGTCGCGACACTGTTGGGGATTGCCGGCGAGCGCCACGGCATCGACGAGCGTATCGGGCACGGCCTTCGCGGCGGCTTCGCGCCCGCCCCGGTCGAACGCCTCCTTGATGGCGCTCACCTCGCCCGCAAAGCCCGCTTCGGCCAGCAGGCGGTTGTAGCGTGGAAAGAATCCTGCGTAGAACCCGACCGCCGGACGCAGGCCCTCGAGCGCCTCCTCCCGGCTCGGCGCGACGGCGCACGGCAGGAGCGACGCCACCTCGACGGTGGCCGGATCGCGCCCCGCCTTTCCCGCTCCGATCGCGACGTGCTCGACGGCGCGACCCACGGCCTCGGTCGTCGGCCACGTCAGCAGCACGCCGTCGCCGATCTCACCGGCGATCTCGAGCATCGTCTCAAACAGCGCCGACAGGTAGATCGGAATCTCGGGCCGGAGTGGCGAGAACCAGAGCTCGAAGCGCTCGACCTTGATCGCGTCGCCCTGATGCATCACCACGCCGTCGCGCACCAGCGCGCGGACGATGTCGACGGTTTCGCGCAGGCGTCGCGTCGGCTGCACGAACGGGATGCCGTGCTCGGGCTCGACCTGGACGCGGTGACTCGACCCGAGCCCGAGGATGAAGCGGCCATTGGAGAGCTGATCGACGGTCGCCGCGGCCATCGCGATCGTCGGCGCGCTGCGCACGAACACGCTCGAGATGCTGGTGCCGAGGCGGATCTTGCCCGTGGCGACGGCGCAGGCCGCGAGGATCGCGAACTGGTCGCCGCCGTGCCCTTCGGCGACCCACGCCGAGTCGTAGCCGAGCGCCTCCGCGAGCTTCACGCACTCCACGATCTCCGCCGGCGGCAACCCGCCGCTGAACGCCACGCCGATCCGCCCCATGTGCCCTCCTCCGCCTGCGTTATACCCTACCGGCCCGAAGACAGCCGTCGAGCACCTGACCCGCCTCCCGGAAGATATGTCACCGCCACCCGGACAAAAACTGCACGGTGCGACGCGACCCGCCGCCATGAGCGAGGCTAACATAGCGTAAAGTTTGACCGATGCCCTGATCCATCCGCGTGGCACGTGCGATGCATATCCGATGCAAGGGACGTGATCTGGAGGGGCGCAATGCTTAGAGCGATGGATCTGGGGCGGGTGGATGTGGAAATCGGCAAGTCGAGTGTCAGGCGGGCAGCGCGGCCTGGGAAGAACTGGCCTCCCGCTCTGGGGATGCTGTTCGGGATGGGCGTCAGTGGGCTGCTCTGGCTCGTCGGCGGCGGCCTGGTCTGGCTGGCGTGGGGCCGCATGAACCACATCGTCGGCGCGGTGCTCGCCTGGGTTACCGGCTTCGCCCCGGTGAGCTGAGACTTCCACCCGACGAACCGCCGCTGACGTAGGAGGACGATCGCTCGGCTGTTTTCTGTTGGTGGAGCCGTTGCACCCAGCCTCGCATGTGCTTCTGGAACTCCTGGCTCGCTCGATAGCGCCATGACTCCCCACGATTGGCGCGCCCGGGCTGGAACGACGTTTCAGACCGAGAAGCGACCGGCGCCAGCCGCGCGCGGGATGGTCGTGACCAACCATCCGCTCGCGTCCGCCGCCGGCGCCGAGATGCTGGCCGGCGGCGGCAATGCGGTGGATGCCGCGGTCGCCGCGCTGTTCACGCTGACCGTCGTCGAGCCGTGCCGGGCACGCTCGCCGCCTGGTGCGAGATGCTCACGCGCTTCGGCACGCTCGACCTCGCGACGGTCACGGCACCGGCGATCCGTCACGCCGAGCGCGGCTTCCGGGTGACGTCGTACCTGGCCGAGTGCGTGGACGAGGTGGCCGCCGACCTTGCCCGATTCGCCGACAGCGCGCGCGTGTTCTTGCCCGGCGGCGCGCCGGTCAAGCGCGGCGATCTGCTCGTGCAATCCGACTACGCGGCGACGCTGCGCACGATCGCCGCCGAGGGACCGTCGGCGCTCTACGGCGGCGCGCTCGGGCGGCGCGTGGCCGAGCACATGGAGCGCGCGGGCGGGCTCATCACGCCCGACGATCTCGTCCGCTATCGCACCGTCGAGCGGCAGCCCGTGCGCGGCACGTATCGCGGCTTCGAGGTGACCGGCCGCCCGCCGCCGACGGGCGGCGGCATCCACCTGATCCAGATCCTGAATCTCCTGGAGGGCTACGACGTCGGCCGCCTCGGCTTCGGCACCGTCGACGGCATCCACCTGCTCGCGAGACGCTCAAGATCGCGTTCGCCGACCGCACCGCCGCCACCGGCGACCCCGCGTTCGTCGACGTGCCGGTGGCGCGATTGATCGCCAAGGACTCCGCGACGGCCCGGCGCGCCGAGATCGACATGGGCAAGGCCCGCGCGCATAGCGCCGGCGTGGCCGCCGCCGGCTCGCCGCACACCACGCATCTCACCGTGGCCGACGCCGACGGCAACGTGGTGGCGGCGACCCAGACGATCAACAGCTTGTTCGGCTCACGCGCGATGGCCCCCGGCACCGGCATGCTCCTCAACAACACGATGGCGCTCTTCGACCCGCATCCCGGTCACGCGCTGTCGGTGGCGCCGGGCAAGCGAATGACGAGCTCGATGGCCCCGACGATCGTGCTGCGCGACGGCCGGCCGGCGCTGGCGCTCGGACTCCCGGGCGGCACGCGCATCTTCGGCTCCGTCTTACAGACGGTGGTGAACGTGGTCGACCACGGTATGTCGCTGCAGGAGGCGGTCGAGGCACCGCGCGTGTGGACTCAAGGGCAGGAGCTGGAGGTCGAGCCGGCGGTGTCGGCGGCGGTGCGCGATGATCTGGCGGGGCGCGGGGCGGCATGTGCGCCGTCGCGTTCGAACCGGACGGCCTGCTTACCGGCGCCGCGTGCGGGCAGGCGGACGGGACGCCGATCGGGCTGGGTGGCGGCTACGCGCGGCCGGGCGTGCGGTTCTGGCCGGATCGCCGGCGGTAGCGGCTCACCATGCGCGATCCGTTGCGTAGATGACCTCCGGACCGCTGGCCGGATTCAGATCCTGAAACGCGGACGCAGCTTGCTCCTGACCGAACGGCTCAAGTAGTTCGTCGGTCTGTAGCCAAGACTCCGGGGCGAGTGTCCAATCGAACTCGCCGGGCCTCATCGTGGCGACTACGCCGATGTCGCTCTCGGCCGAGATGGCGTGGAGCTGACAGTCGTCTACTGGGCGAACGAACGAAAGCTCGTGTATGGCGATCCGCCCGCCGACACCCGCAGTCAAAGCGCTGACGGCCTTCCGTAGCAGAGCCACCTCCTCAGGGCTCCCACCGCCGCTGCACGCGGATGTTCGGCGAGCATCGACAAGACACGTGATCACCTTCGATTTACTCCCCAAGACGCCGCGAAGGAGTCGCGCAGCGCGTGAGCGAGACCGTACGCGGCTTGTTGTGCTGGGTTTAGGGAAACCAAAGTGGGGTCAGTCTTCGAGGCCAGATCAACCATCCGTGCCTCCACTTCTGGCGACTCGACCATACTCAACTCAGCCACATACAGCTCGCGGAAACGCCTTTTCGCTGAGTGGATCTCCTGCTCAGAGTACCCGTCTCGATTTGCCAAGACCGCAGCCGCTTTGACTGCTTCCATGTAGAGCTTCTGACGAAGCTCTAGAAACGGTTTGCTCGCCTCGATCCTGCGTGCCTCAACCTCTTTCCCACGAGCAGCATTGAAGCTCAGAACACTGATCACTACCCCAACGACAACGCTTAGTACCTGGACCGTCTTGGCAATCGTCTCCATGTCCACGTTGCTCCCAGCTCGGGTTGCTCCTATGTGGGCTCGTCGGACTCTGCCGAACGCCAGGCATCAGGCGCGACCGGAAGCGCGAACGGAGCGAACGCTGGAGGGCGTCGCCCGGATGCCTTGGTTAGGCGGCATTCTGCATCGAGTGACGGTACAAACCGGGTACATATCGCGGTCGCCGGGTTGGTCGCGCGCCGGGGGAACGTTTGTGTGATTTGGGCTTGGCGCTCGGGTGTGAGGGGCATCCTGCCTGGCTACGCAGACCGAAGATACAGGGCGGATTGTGCAGGAGATGATCGCAGATGCGGCTGCAACAGCACGGGTCGCCCGGTGCGCTGGGTTCTGGGGAGCCTGGGCTCGGCGCCTCTGGGCGTGGAAGCAGAACGTGAAGGTGGACCGTAGCGATGCAACGGCAGGTCTGCGCGATCTCGTCAGAGGCGGCACGGCGGGCGAATCTTAGTTCCTGGTGTGCCGGTGCGCAAGATCAGAAGCTGTCGGGCCGCCGGCGCGCGCCTGAATGACATGCGCGCCCAGGTCGAGCGCCAGACGTTCATCTCGACTCCCTCTTCCTGAGGAGCCAGCGATCCTCCACGGCGGTCAGAGCGCCGATCCGCCGCCGAGGCCCGGGTGCCCTGGTCCGGCCGGCTGCGTAGCTGGTGGCGGGCCGTCGCGGCCCTGTTCGCGGCGCGGCCCCACGCGCCCGTCTCCGCCTCGCGCCTTGTCGAGCTCTGCGACGTCGAGTCGACGTCGGCGCCGGAAGTGCTGGCTCGACGAACGCGCTAAGATGGCGGCCCGTGAAGCCCCGTTACGGCGGCGCGTACCGCGACTTTCGTTGGGAGCCGAGCCTCGAAGCGCTCGGCTGGACGCGCGACGCCGAGATCAATCTCTGCCGGACGATCGTGGACCGCCACCGCGGAGAGCGCCGCGTGGCGCTCCGCTGGTTCGGCAAGGACGGCGCGGCGCGCGAGTGCACGTTCGAGGAGCTCGGCCACGCGGCCGCGCGCTTTGCGAACCTGCTGCGCGGGCTCGGCGTGGGGAGGGGCGAGCGCGTCGCCGGGTTCATGCCGCGCGTGCCCGAGACGCTCGTCGTCATGCTCGGCGCGTGGAGGGCGGGCGCGGTGTACGTGCCGATCTTCACCGGATTTGGCCCGGACGCGATCGGCTTTCGCGTCGAGCACAGCGGCGCCAAGGTGCTGTGCACGACCCGGGAGTATCGGCCGCGCGTGCCGTCGTCGCTGGCGGATGGCGCCGCGGTGGTGACGGTGGCGCCGGGAGGTCCATCGGGTGCCGGCGATCGTTCGGACGCCGGCGATGGATCGGTCACCAGAGCCCGCTCGGGCGCCGAAAACGGCCCGGACGCCGCCGTCGACTTCGCCACCGCCATGGCCGGCCAATCCGCGCGCTTCGACGCCGTGCCGTGCCGGCGCGACGAGACGGCGGTGCTCCTCTATACCTCCGGGTCGACCGGCCCGCCGAAGGGCGTGGAGATTGCCACCAACTTCCCGCTCGCCGTCCATCCATACATGCACTATGGCGTCGATCTACGAGTAGACGACGTCTTCTGGCCGACCGGCGATCCCGGCTGGGGATACGGCCTCGTGTGCTACATGGTCGCGCTCGCGATGGGCGCGACCGTCGTGTGCCACGAGGCGACGCCCACGCCGGAGTTCGCGCTCGAGCGTCTCGGTGCGCTTGGCGTGACGAACCTTGCCACCACGCCGACGCTGCTCCGCGGCATCATGGCGCTTGGTGAAGACCGGGTGCGCCGCGTGCCCGTGCGCGTCCGGTGCGCGAGCAGCTGTGGCGAGCCGCTCAACGGCGAGGTCGTCGAGTTCTACCGGCGGGTGTGGGGCGTCACCGTGATGGACCACTATGGCTCGAGCGAGTTCGGGTTGCCGATCGGCAATTTCAACGCGCTGCACATGGACGTCAGGCCCGGCTCGATGGGGTTGCCGCTGCCGGGCTGTCGCATGGCCGTCGTCGACGACGACGGGCGCGAGGTGGCCGAGGACGTCGTGGGGCATGTCGGCATGTGGCCGAGCGAGGTCGGCTACTACTCGCTCGGGTACTGGAACGACGCGGAGCGCACGCGTGAGCTGTTTCGAGGCGGCTGGATGACGATCGGCGATCTCGCGCGCCGCGATCGCGACGGCTACTTCTGGTTCGAAGGCCGTGCCGACGACGTGATCAAGAGTGCGGGCTACCGGATCGGGCCCTTCGAGGTGGAGAGCGCCATCCTGCATCATCCCGCCGTCGCGGAGGCGGCGGTGGTCGGCACGCCCGACGGGTTGCGCGGCCAGATCGTCAAGGCGTTCGTGGTGCTGAAGTCAGGACGGAGCGTCCACCCCGGCCTTGCCGGTGAGATCGTGGAGGTCGTGCGCAGCCGCGTGGGGCACCATCAGTACCCGCGCGAGGTCGAGTTCGTCGCGCAGCTCCCGAAAACGGAGACCGGAAAGATCCAGCGTTTCCGGCTGCGTCAGGCCGGGGGATTATAATCGCCGGCCATGAGGATCAGGGTATGTCCATCGGTGAGATGATCACCGCCACCCCGTGGCCGGACCGTTACACCTTCTCGCCGGCGCTTCGCGCCGGGAACACCCTGTTCATTTCCGGGACGACGGCCGCCGACGATACCGGGCAGCTCGTGGGCCCGGGCGACCTCGTGGCCCAGACGCGCTTCATCTATCAGAAGCTGGCGCGGCTGCTGGCCGCCGGCGGCGCCGGCTTCGAGCACGTGGTGCAGACGACGGAGTACGTCACGACCACCGAGAATTACCGCCGCACGGCCGACGTGCGCCGCGAGTTCTTCCGCCCGCCGTACCCGACGGCCACGGGCGTGATCGTGGCGGGCCTGCTGCGCGAGGGGGCGCTGATCGAGATCTCGGCGGTCGCCGTCCTCTCCTCGGGATTGCGGGAAGCGTCCGCGGCCGCTCCGGCCACGACGACACCGTCCGACGAGATGCGCAACCGGCGAGGTTACGAGCTGGAGATGCATCGCATCATGGCCGCCACCGAGCCGGAGTGGTCCCAGAAATACGCCGCCTTCATCGAGGCCACGTACACCGGGCCGCGCCTGCTCGACCGCAAGACGAAGGAGCTGCTGCAGATCGTGGTCGAGGCTGCCCTGCGCGCGGACGTCGATCAGATCCGCGCCCACGTCCGGGTCGCGCTCCGTGAAGGCGCCACCCCGCGCGAGATCCTCGAAGCGCTCGAGGCCGTGGTCATGCCGATGGGCGGGCTCGCGTTTCGTCGCGGGCTCCAGGCGTGGGCGGCAGAGACCGGCTTCGTGCCGCCCGAAAGCCCCGCGGGCTCGGCCTGACGGCACCTGAGCGGAGGAGACACGTCATGAGCCTCGCCGAGCGCGGCGCGTTGAAGGGCAAAGTGGCGATCGTCACGGGCGCGGCGACGGGGATCGGACGGGCGAGCGCGTTGCTGTTCTCGCGCGCCGGCGCCCGCGTCGCGCTGGCGGACGTGCGCGAGCCCGAGCTCGCGCGCACGGTCGGCGAGGTGCGCGCGGCCGGAGGTGAGGTCACGGGGCTCGCGGCCGATCTCGCGCAGCCCGCCGACTGCGCGGCGGTGGTTGCCACCGCCATGCGCGCGTTCGGCCGGCTCGACGTGGTCCTCAACAACGCCGGTGTCGGCACGATGGTCGTCGGCGGCACCGTGGAGACCATCGATCTCGAGCGCTGGGACCTGGCCCAGGACGTCAACGTCCGTGGGATGTACCTCGTCAGTCGTGCCGCGGTGCCGCACATGAAAGGCGCGGGCGGCGCCATCGTGAACGTTGCCTCGGTGTCCGCCTTTCGCGGCTCGGTGGAGCGTCCGAGTCACGCCTACGCCGCATCCAAGGGGGCCGTGCTGGCGCTCACCCGCGCGATGGCGGCCTCCTACGGCCGCGACGGGATCCGCGTCAACGCCATCTGCCCGGGCACGATCCGCACGCGGCTCACGGCGGACATCGTCGAGGGCGTCGAGCGCGCCGCGAAGGACGGCCGCGGCATCCCGCTGGGCCGCGTGGGCGAGCCCGAGGACATCGCGCGGTGCGCGCTCTTCCTCGCCTCCGACGACGCGTCGTTCATCTCGGGCGCCCACATCGTCGTCGACGGCGGCGCCCTGGCCGCCACCACGTAGATGACCACCGCTGCGAATGTCGCCCTCGGACTCGTCGCCCTGCTGCACGTCTACTTCCTCGTCCTCGAGATGTTCTTCTGGGACACGCCCTTCGGACGGCGCACGTTCGGTCTCACCCGGGAGCTCGCGACGGCATCGCGATCGCTGGCCGCCAACCAGGGTCTCTACAACGGCTTTCTGGCCGCCGGGCTCGTGTGGGGTCTCGCCCTGGGCCCATCCGGCGCCGCCGTGAAGATCTTCTTTCTCGCCTGCGTGACGGTGGCGGGGATCTTCGGCGGCTTGACGGCGAATCGGAAGATCCTGTGGGTGCAGGCGCTGCCCGGCGCCATCGCGCTCGCGCTCGTCCTGCGGGCCTGACCCGAACGGGATCAATACATGAACTCCATTCGCACCGGCGACGAACATCAGGAGCCACGGCATGGGTGACGTCGGGATCATGGGTATGCACGTGCCGGGAATGGCCTGGCGTGAGATGCGGGAGGCGGCCGTGCTGGCCGAGGAGTTGGGATACAGCTGCGTGTCGATGGGCGAGTCGTGGGGCGAGGACGCGCTCACGTCCCTGGCCCAGCTCGCGGCGGTGACTTCACGCATGCGGATCGGCACCAGCATCGTGCCGGTCTTCGCGCGCTCGCCCGCGAACCTCGCCATGACGGCGCTCAACATGGACCGCATGACCGAAGGCCGATTCTTCCTGGGGCTCGGCACCAGCGGCCGTCTCGTCATCGAGGACCTGCACGGCGAGACGTTCGCCAAGCCGCTCACGCGCATGCGGGAGTACATCGACATCATCCGCAAGGCGGCGCGCGGCGAGCGCCTCGATCACGCCGGCGAGTTCTTCCACACCAAGCGCTTCCAGCTGCGCATCGCACCGTACCGGCCCAACCTGCCGATCTACGTCGCCGCCCTCAGCGTGCCCAGCCTCCGCCTCACCGGCGAGCTGGCTGACGGCTGGCTGCCGATCTTCCTCGCGCCCTCGCGCATGTCCGCGGCCGTCGCCGAGCTGGAAGCGGGGGCGAAGGCGGCCGGTCGTTCGCTGCGCGACATCGCGATCTCGCCCCAGGTGTCGATCTACGTCACCGACGACGTGGGAGCCGCCCGCGACCGGGAGCGACCGCACATCGCCTTCTACATCGGGGGCATGGGCGTGTTCTACCACCAGTACATGCACCGCATCGGGTTTGGCGCGGACGCCGATCGCGTTCGCCAGGCGTTCCAGAGCAAGGACCGGGACGGCGCGGCCCGGCTCGTGACCGACGAGATGGTCGACGCGATGACGATCCTCGGGACGCCGACCCAGTGCCGCGACCAGATGCAGCGGTTCTTCGATGCCGGCGTGCAGGAGATCCGGCTGGTGTTTAACGAGCCGAACCGGGACGCCTACCTCAGGGCCCTGCGCGCGGTGGCCCCGCGCGGGTGAGATGATTTCCCGGCCACGCTCACTCTATGGGTGTGGGTTGAGACAGACGGCCAGACTCTTCGCCAAATCCTCGACGTGCTCGGTCAAGCACGTCATGTGATCGCCGGCGATCGTGTGAATCTCCAAGTGGTCGGTGACCTGGTCCCAGCCCGCCGTGGGGTCACCAGGGAATTTCGACTCCATGGCACA
>JBGPXN010000295.1:0-3370 GCA_041492755.1 Methylomirabilia bacterium
GTGGCCGCCACCGCGGTGACACCGCTGAGTGGCGCCCTCGCGGGCACCGCGGACGCGCGCAATCTCTCCACGGGAATCGTCAAGCAGACGCTGACCGACCTCGACTCGCTGGCGCGCACCGTGATCACCCGGGTCAACCGGCTGCACAGCGGGGGCGCGGGCCTCACCGGGTACACCAGCCTGACCGCCGTGAACGCGGTGAGCTCGTCCTCGGTGGCCTTGACCGCGGCCGGCCTCAGCACCACACCAGTGACGGGGTCGTTCCGGGTGCTGGTCCACGACTCGACGGGGGCGGTGGCCTCGAGCGTCACCGTCAACGTCACCGCCGGCGCCACCACGCTCGACGACGTGCGCGCCGCGATCGATGCCGATCCGTACCTCACCGCCACCATCTCCGGGGGCAAGCTGACGATCGGCACCACCGCCGGGTCGACGTTCGCGTTCGGCGGCGACAGCTCGGACACGCTGATGGCGCTGGGGCTCAACACGTTCTTCACGGGCTCCGACGCCAACAGCATCGCCGTCAACTCGCTCGTGAGCGGCGACCTCAACAAGGTCGCGGCCGCCCAGGCCGACTCCGCCGGACTCGTGCACGCCGGCGACGGCGCCAATGCGCTCGCGCTCGCGCGCCTGCGCACCGACCTCAGCATGAGCGGCGGCACCGTGAACTTCACCGATTTCTATGGCGGGATGGTGGGCCGCGTCGGCTCCGCGTCGCGCGACGCCCAGCAGGCGGTCGATCGCCAGAAGGCGCTGGTGGAGGTGACCCAGGGCCTCCAGCAACAGGCGGAAGGCGTGTCCACCGACGAGGAGCTGATCTTCCTCACCCAGAGCCAGATGGCGTACGCGGCCGCGGCGCGGTACGTGACCGTGATCCGGGAGGCGCTCGACGCGCTCCTGAACATGGTGTAGCGGCTCCTCTCATGCGCGTCACGCCGGGCGTCATCAGCGCACAGATCGCCAACGCGCTCGCGCGCGCTCAGGAAGCGCTCGCCCGCCAGCAAGCGATGATCTCGAGCGGCAAGCGCATCACCACGCCCTCGGACGACCCGGGGGGGGCGGCCCAGGCGGCCACCATCCGCTCCCGGCAGACCGCCGTGGATCAGTTCCGGCGCAATGTCCAGGAGGCTCGCAGCGGGCTCGGCGGCGCCGACTCCGCCCTGCGCGCGGTGCTCGAGACGATCACGCGAGCGCAGGAAGCCGCGGTCCAGGGCAGCAACGACACGCTGGCCGCGACGGACCGGCAATCGCTGGCCGACGAGGTCAACCAGCAGCTGGAGGAGCTCGTCAACCTCGCCAACTCGCGGGGAAGCCGCGGTCAGTACCTGTTCGGCGGCCAGGAAACGCGAACGGCGGCGTATGCGGTGACGCGAAATGCGTCCGGGAGCGTCACCGCCGTCACGCCCAATACGCGCGGGATCGACGGCTCCACACCCGCCGAGGTGGGCGAAGGCTTGACGGTGGCCACGTCGGTAGGCGGGACGTCCGTGTTCGGCGGTTCGACGGACACGACGTTCGCGTTCGACGTGCTGATCCGCCTGCGCGACCGGCTCGACCAGAACAACGCCGTCCAGAACCTCACGTTCGTCGCCGACGTCGCCGCCACCGGTGCCGCCAACGGGAGCGCGTTCCTGGGCTTCGACACGGCGACGGACTTCCAGATCGCCGGGCCGTCGGGCACCACCTTCGCGCCGCTGACCGTCGCCGGAAGCGATACGCTCTCGGCGGTGGGCGCGGCGACGAGCGCGATCGCGGTGGCGGCCGCCATCAACGGAGTCAGCGCGACGACCGGCGTCGGCGCGGCCGCGACCGCGGCCAGCATCACGTACACGGCGGGCGCGTTCAGCGCGAACGTCACCCTCGACGGCACCGCCGGCAAGACGCTGGTCGTCAACGGTACCAGCGTCACCGGCGCCGTTACCGGGGGCACCGCGGCGGCCCGGCGGGACGCGCTGGTTGCGCTCATCAACGCGCAAGTGAGCGGCGTCGTGGCCTCCGCGGTCGGCGTCAACGACTTCACCCTGACCGCCGCCGACGGCCGCAACATTTCCATTCGCACCGACAACACCACCAGCGCCGGCTCGGCCAACGCCGAGCTGTTCGGCTTCACGACCGGTCTCGCCGCGGAGAGCGTCGTCGCCCGCGGCGGCGTGACCGTGTCGGCCGCGAAGACGTTTACCACGACCGAGAGCAACACGCCCGCGAACCAGATCGCCGGGGAAGGCGCCGCCCAGGACGTGCGGACCACGCTGGACGAGCTGAGCGCGGTGTCCGAGCGGGCGAACCTCGCGTCGGCCGTGGTGGGCGCGCGCGCGGCCTGGCTCGATCTGGTCGACGAGCGGCTCCAGGATCAGGTCCTGACCCTCGGCACCGATCTCTCGAAGGTCGAGGATCTCGACTTCGCCCGCGCCGTCCAGGACCTGCAGCAGATCCAGACGTCCTACGAGGCTTCGGTGGCCTCGGCCTCGCGCATTCTCCAGGTGTCCCTGCTCGACTTTCTTCGCTGACGCGCGCTGGCTTCGCTGACGCGCGCTGGCTTCGCTGACGCGTCGGCAACCGACGCGCTGCACCTCCGGCGCGGGTGTATAGTCCTGGCGATCCGATCGTGCGGAGGGCGCGATGCTTTCCAGCGAAGACAACGAGCTGCTCTGTCGCGTGGGCTGCGGCACGCCGATGGGGACGCTGCTCCGGCAATACTGGATCCCCGCGCTGACGTCGAGTGAGCTCCCCGCGCCGGACGGCCCGCCGGTGCGCGTCCGGTTGCTCGGTGAGAACCTGATCGCCTTCCGGATGACGTCGGGCCGGGTGGGATTGATCCAGAACCACTGCCCCCACCGCGGTGCCTCGCTCTTCTTCGGGCGCAACGAGGGGGAGGGGATCCGCTGCGCCTACCACGGCTGGAAGTACGATTGCGAAGGCGCCTGCGTCGACATGCCGAACGAGCCGGAGGAGAGCACCTTCAAGTCGAAGATCCGGGCCATCGCGTACCCGTGCCTCGAGCGCAACGACGTCGTCTGGACGTACATGGGGCCGCGCTCGACGCCGCCGCCGTTGCCGGACGTCGAGCCGAACATGCTGGCCCACGGTCAATACACCGTCCAGAAGGTCCTGCGCGAGTGCAACTGGTTCCAGGCGCTCGAGGGCGACGTCGACACCAGCCATCTCGGGTTCCTGCACCTGGGCGCGGTCAAGCCCGAGCAGACGAAGCCCGGCACGTTCGACTACTACATGGTCGCCGACCGCGCGCCACGCTACGAGGTGGTCGACACCGAGTTCGGCACGTCGTACGGCGCCTACCGGCCGGCGGAAGCGGACACGTACTACTGGCGCATCGCGCACTACCTGTTCCCGTTCTACACGATGATCCCGA
>JBGPXN010000224.1:0-6295 GCA_041492755.1 Methylomirabilia bacterium
CATGCCGAGCCCGGCGATGACGAGCGTGTCGCGGATGGCGCGCATCCCCTCGGTGAAGACGACGCGATAGTGCTGGACCGTCCACGCGTGGTTCGCCCCCAACGCGACCACCGCGGAGGCGTACACGAGCAGCGCGTAGAAGTACGCGATCACGATGCCGACCAGCAGGCAGGCGGCCAGCAGCAGCCACCGTGTCCACGGCGCCACGCTCTTCACCGTCGTGCGCGCGCCGACCATGCCGGTGACGGTGACGTACGACGCGCGCGCGACCCAGAAACGCTGGAGCAGGAACACGGCGAAGGCGGGGACGAGCAGGGCGAACGAGAGAATCGCGCCACCGCGCAGGTCGAAGAGGCCCGTGACCTGGAGGTAGGCCTGGGTGGGGAGGACGGGGAAGCTGTTGCCGGCGAGAATAAGCGGGGTCGCGAAATCCGCCAGCGACGCCGCGAAGAGCAGAAGAAACGCGTTGGCCAGACCGGGTACGGTCAGCGGCAGCGTCACCGTGCGGAACACGCGCCAGCGAGAGGCGCCGAGGCTGAACGCCATGTCCTCCACGTTGGGATCGATGGCGCTCAGCATGGGCTTGAGCGCGAGATAGGCCAGCGCGAAGTACGTCATCGTCTCGGCAAAGAGCGTGCTGCCGAGGCCGTAGACGGTGAAGCCCTTGATCCCCAGGAGCTGGTAGGTCACCAGTCCGCGCGGGCCGAACGAGAAGATCATGGCGATCGCGGTCGTGAACGGCGGCGAGACCAGCGGCAGCAGCGTGACCGCATCGAGCACGGTGACCCAGCCGGGCCGCAGATTCGCCCGGGTGGCGGTGAAGGCGAAGAGGAAGCCGAGCGCGGTGCCGGCGAACCCGACGAGCGCGCCGAGCAGGATACTGTTGGTGAACGCCCGCACCTGGTTCGGATCGCGGATGAGCGCGAGCGCCGCGCCGGGCGCGAGATGCCCGCCGTCCATGACGATGCGCGCGGCGAGCGCGAGCAGCGGGTAGACGACGAAGAGCAGGAGCCCCGCCCACAGGACCGCGACGGTGACCGCGAGCGCCGGGTCGCGGGCGCGTCGGCGCGCGGCTGGAGCGGTGGTGGTCAGTCCCTCATCCCTCGACGCGCGCGTTCATCACTCCTTGAGGTTCAGCACCTCGTTGATCCAGCGATCGACGATGCGCCTGCGGTTGGCCCCGGCGAACTCGGCGTCGATGGGGAAGATCCGGGCGCCCTTGAGCACCTCGGCCAGGCTCGGTTCCACCGGCACGTCGGGATGCGAGGGCACGAAGTTGATCTTGTGCTTGGCGAACAGGCTCTGCATGGCGGGCGAGGCCGCCCAGTCGATCAGCTTCCTGGCGGCGTCGACGTTCTTCGCCCCCTTGAGGAGCGCGATGGCCTCGGCCGCGGTGCCGATGCCCTCGCGCGGGAAGCTGATGCTGACGTCGTAGCCCTTGGCCTTGGTGTCGAGGGCGTCGACGATGAAGAAGATCCCGGCGCCCGCCTGCCCGAGCCCGACCGGCAGCGTGCCGCCGCCCCCGCTCTTGGTGTAGAGCTGCACGTTGCGCCGCTTCTTCTTGAGATAGTCGAACGCCTTCTGCTCGTCGCGGCCGTTGACCTCGAGGATCGAGAAGATCCGCGTCACCGCCGTGCCCGACGTGCGGGCGTCCGCCATCTGGAGCATGTTCTTGTACGCCGGATTCAGCAGGTCTTCCCACGATGCGGGTGGCTTCAGCTTGTTTTCCTGCAGGAACTTGTTGTTGCTCATGAAGACGAGCGGATCGTCGGCGATGGCGACCCACTGCCCGTCGACATGCTTGAACCGGGCGGGCAGCTTGTCGAAGGCGGGCGGCTTGTAGGGCTGGAAGATCCCTTCCTTGATGCCGGCGGCGAACGTCTCCACCGGCCCGCCGAAGAGCACGTCGACGCGCGGGTTGTTCTTCTCGGCGATGACGCGGGCGAGCGCCTCGCCCGAGGAGAACCGGACGAAGTTGACCTTGATCCCGGTCGCTTTCTCGAACTCCTCGAACATCGGCCGCGCCCAGTTCTCCGGCCAGATCGAGTAGGCATTGAGCGTCTGCGCCGCCCGCCCCGGGGCCCCCGTCCCCGCCACGGCGACGAGGGTGATGACAGCCATCAGCAGGCCGGCCCGTCGGCATCCGCGAATCCGCATCGATGACTCCTCCTGTCTCACGCCGTGAGGTCGATCAGCACCTTCATCACCGGCTGACCGGCCAAGGCATCTTCCATCCCGCGTTGAAGCTGCTCCAGCGGCAGCCGCCGGGTCACCAGCGAAGCCACCGGCACCGCGCCGGTGGCGGCGAGGCGGAGCGCTTCTTCCCAGTCGTCGCGCGTGTAGAGTCGGCTGCCGTGCATGACGAGCTCGCGCGCGAACATCTGGTAGAGGTTCACCGGAACGAGCCCGGCGTGGATCGCGACCATGCTCACCGTTCCCCACACGCGCACGACGTCGGCCACGATGCGGGCGGCCGCCGGGTTGCCCGTGACCTCGAAGGCGACGTCCACGCCGGTGCCGCCGGTCCAGTCGTTCGCCCACGCGACGACGTCGCGGTCGGGCCCGACCGTCTCGATCCCGAGCGCCGCCAGCAGATCGAGGCGGAACGGATTGATCTCGGCCACGGCGACCCGCGCGCCCAGTTCGCGGCACACCAGCGCGATGAGCGCGCCGATCGGCCCGCCCCCGAACACGAGCACGCTGTCGCCGCGCTTCACCGCGGCCCGACGCACGTCGTGAACGGCGACGGCCAGCGGCTCGGTCACGGCGGCGGCGTCGTCGGGCAGCGTGGGGGGGACCTTGAGCAGTCGCGCCACCGGCACCGCCCAGTACTCCGCCATCCCGCCCGGCAGCTCGACGCCCAGCACCTTGAGGTCGTAGCAGAGGTAGGCGGCGCCCATGCGGCAGGCGCGGCACGTGCCGCACACGCGCAGCGGCTCGGCCACGACCCGGTCGCCGGTCTCGAAGCCACTCCCCGCGGGCGCCACCACGACGTCGCCGAGCGTCTCGTGACCGATGATGCCCCCCTTGGGGACGCGATGATCGAGATGACCCTGGAAGATGTGCAGGTCGGTTCCGCAGATGCCGACCCGCCGCACCCGCAGCAACGCCTCGTCCGGCCCGGGGGTCGGCACCGGCGCCTGGCCCGTCACGAAGGTCTGCGAACCCTGGTAGAACGCCGCCCGCATCGTCTGCGCCACCGCCGCCTCCCCCGCGAAGACTGCGCGTGATTGTACAGGACACCCGCGTGCCCCCGATGGACGGCGCATGGCGACCGTCGTACGATACCGTCCTCGATGACCACGTATCGCTCCGAGGGCATCGGCAGCTTGCTCCGTCCGCGCTACCTCGCGGACGCGCGGGAGGCGCACGAGGCCGGTCGGCTCGGCCCGGCCGAGTTCAAGCGCATCGAGGATCGCGCGGTGGACGCGGCCGTGGCCGTTCAGGAGGCGGCGGGGCTCGACGTCGTCACCGACGGCGAGCAGCGCCGGTACGCTTTTTTCGGTCACCTGGTCGAAGCGCTCGACGGCTTCGACCGCTACGGTGGCTGGGCGATTCCCTTCCGCAACGAGCAGGGCGAGCAGCTCGTCTTCAAGCGGCCCGTCGTGGTGGAGAAGCTGCGCTGGCGGCGGTCGATGTGCAGCGAAGAGTTCAGCTATCTGCGCGCCCGCGCGCGGCGCCCGGCGAAGACCACGCTCATCAGCGCGCAGCAGGCGGCCGCCTACTACGATCCCGAGCGCTCGAAGGCCGCCTACGCCACGCGCGATGCCTACCTCGCCGACGTCGTGGATTTCACGCGGCGTGAGATCGCGGAGCTGGTGCGGCTCGGCTGCACGTACGTGCAGATCGACGCGCCCCAGTACGCGGCGCTGCTCGATCCCGACATCCGCCAGGGCTACCAGGCGCGCGGCAGCGATCCCGAGCGGCTGATCGACGCGTGCATCGAGATGGACAACGCGGTCATCGCCGGCCAGCCCGGCGTGACCTTCGCTCTGCACATCTGCCGCGGCAACAACCGGTCGATGTTCTACGCCTCCGGCGGCTACGACGCGATCGCCGCGCGCGTGTTCGGCAAGACGGCGTTCCACCGCTTCCTGCTGGAGTACGACGACGAGCGCTCCGGCACCTTCGCGCCCCTCGCCCACGTCCCCGCGGATCGCATCGTGGTGCTCGGCCTCGTCACCAGCAAGAAGCCGGCGCTCGAATCCCTGGAGAGCCTGCGCCAGCGCATTGCCGACGCCGCCCGCGTCGTCCCGCTCGAGCGCCTGGCCCTCAGCCCGCAATGCGGCTTCGCCTCCACCATGGAAGGCAACCGCCTCACCGAGGACGAGCAGCGTCGCAAGCTCGAGCGCGTCGCGGAAACCGCCCGCGCCGTGTGGAGCTGAGTACTTCCACGACCTGGACTACATCCCCGAGCAGTGCGCGTGGGAGGCGCGCGACTTCCCGCGCGAGGACGCCCTCTACGTGTGGGGTCCGCCGCTCCCCGACGACTTCGGCCTCAACCGCGAGCTGGAGAACTGATCGGACCGACCGGCGCCTCCGCGGCCGTTTCGCAGTCGGCTCGAATCGCGCGCGCCTCCGACTAGACTGTCGGGGTGGCCAGGGGGCGCATTTTCTACGGCTGGCGGATCGTCGCCGCCGGCTTCAGCATCGAAGCGCTCGTCGGCGGGCTCGTGTTCCACGCCTACGGTGCCTACATGGTGCTGCTGCGCGAGGAGTTCGGCTGGAGCAAGACGATGCTCTCCGCCGCCTTCTCGATGGCGCGGGCGGAGAGCGGCATCCTGGGCCCCGTGCAGGGCTGGCTGACCGATCGCTTCGGCCCGCAGGCGCTCATCCGCGCCGGCATGATCGTCTTCGCCGCCGGCTTCATGCTCTTCAGCCAGATCGGCTCGCCGCCGACGTTTTTCCTCGCGTTCTTCATGATCGCGCTCGGCTCGAGCCTCGGCGGATTCCTGCCCATCGGCGTCGCGATCGTGTCGTGGTTCCGCCGCCGTCGCTCGCTGGCCCTGAGCCTGAGCGCCACCGGGATGCCGGTGGGGGGCTTGCTCACGCCGCTCGTGGTCGTGGCCATGACGCATGTCGGCTGGCGGTGGGCCGCCTTCCTCTCGGGCGTGCTCGTGCTCCTCATCGGATTGCCCGCCGCGCAGGTCGTGCGGCATCGTCCGGAGCTCTACGGCGAGCATCCCGACGGCGAGCGGCCGGAGCCCACCGGCGGCGAGCGGATGCGCCCGATCCAGGGCGCGGCGGCGCTCGCGGTCGCCGTGGATTTCACGCCGCGCGAAGCCGTGCGCGCGCCCGCGTTCTGGTACATCGCGCTCGGCCACGGCTCGGCGTTGCTGGTCGTCTCGGCGGTGACGGTCCACCTCGTCGCCTACGTCACCGAGAGCCTCGGCTACTCGCTGCGCCAGGCCGCGCTCGTCGTCGCGCTCATGACCGTGGTGCAGGTGGCGGCCCAGGTCGCCGGCGGCTTCGCGGGTGACCGGGTCAGCAAGCGCGCGATCGTTGTTTGCTGCATGGTGGCCCACGCCGCGGGACTCCTGCTGCTCACCTTCGCGACGACGTTCTGGATGGTGGCCATGTTCGCGGTGCTCCACGGCACCGCGTGGGGCGTGCGCGGCCCGCTCATGTCGGCGATCCGCGCCGACTACTTCGGCGCCGCCGCGTTTGGCACCATCACCGGCTTCTCCTCCATGATCGTCATGTTCGGGATGATGGGCGGTCCGCTGATCGCCGGCATCCTCGCCGATCAGACGGGGAGCTACGAGGTCGGCTTCCGTGTCCTCGCCGGGCTTGCCGCGCTCGGCTCGATCTTCTTCGTGCTCGCCCGCCGCCCCGACCCGCCCGCGCGAAGTTGACGCGTCGCGGCGTTCGACGCATCGTTTGACTTCGCCCGGGGCGTGGATTAAGGGATTAGCAGCGCCGGGGGTCTTCCCGGCCGGGCAGGGAGCCGCCGGCATGGGTCATGTGGATGTCCTGCTCGTCGTCGCGCGTGAACGGCCGGAGGTCTACGAGGCCATGCGCAAGGAGTTCGCCGACACGCGCGATCGGGTGGAGGTCGTGCTCGACCGCCGCTTCGGCGACCGGCGCCGTCGCTCCTACGGCTTCACGCCCGATCGCCGCCGGGGCGACCGCCGGCATCACGACATCGAAGCCGACCTGCGCTCGCTCGGCCGCGCCATCATCCGCCGAAGCGACTGAACTGATTAGTCAAGTCAGTCCCGCACCGCCGTACGCGCGCGCCGCGCGGCAATCGGACATCGAGGAGTGCCCCGGCTACGCCGGGGCGCTCCGAGCG
>JBGPXN010000124.1:0-13204 GCA_041492755.1 Methylomirabilia bacterium
AAGGCACCGGCATCGGCCCCTACGAGGGCGCCCACGTGCGCGTGGAGCCGAGCGGCCGCGTGCTGGTGGCGACCGGTCTCACGACGCAGGGCCAGGGGCACGCGACGACGTTCGCGCAGATCGCCGCCGACGCGCTGGGCTGCGACCCGGGCGACGTGACCGTGATCACCGGCGATACCAGCCGGTTCAACTGGGGCGCGGGCACGTTCGCCAGTCGGGCCCTGGTCACCAGCGGCAACGCCATCGCCATCGCCGCGGACAAGGTGCGCCAGAAGATGCTGAGGATCGCGGCGGAGTTGCTCGAGGTTGCGACGGGCGATCTGGAAGTCTCGGACGGCGCCGTCCGGGTGCGTGGCGCGCCGACGGCCGCGCTGACGCTGGGCGCGCTCGCCACCGTGGCCAATCCGATCCGCTACGCCTACGGCAAGGACGCCACCGACGCCGCGCTCCGGCTCGTCAAGCCGCGGCCGGGGGCCGTCCTCGCGCCCGACGAGGAGCCCGGGCTGGAGGCGCGCGGCTACTACGCGCCCCCGCAGGCCACGTTCGCCAGCGGCTGTCACGCCGCGATCGTCGAGGTGGATGTGGCCACCGGCAACGTCACCATCCTCCAGTACGTGGTGCACCACGACTGCGGCCGGATGATCAACCCGAGCATCGTCGAGGGGCAGATCCGCGGCGGGGTGGCCCAGGGAATCGGCGGCGCGTTCTACGAGCGCATCGCGTACGATGCGGACGGCCAGCCGTTGAGCACGACGTTCATGGACTTCCTCGTGCCCAGCGCCATGGAGGTCCCGGCGATCGAGATCGTGCACACGGAAACGCCGTCGCCGCTCAACGCGCTGGGCGTCAAGGGCGTCGGCGAGGCCGGGGCCATTCCGGGGCCGGCGCTCATCGCCGAGGCGGTCGACGACGCGCTCGCGCCGTTCGGGGTGCGCGTGCGCGAGATGCCGCTCGATCCCGCCCGCGTGCGCGCGCTGATTGCCGCGGCACGGTCGGCATGACTCGATTGATGGCGGGGCGCTGAGAAGGCGAACGCACCGGCCGCGGGCCGTGGACTTTCGAGAGGAGATCGTCATGCACTGCCAGGCTTTCAAGGTTCCGATGGGCGCGCCGGACGACGTGAGCGCGGCCGCCAAGCTCCTGGACGGCGGCGCGTTCCGGGCCGAGCACGTGGTGGCCATTCTCGGCAAGACCGAGGGCAACGGCGCGGTCAACGACTACACCCGCGCCCTCGCCACCTTGTCGTTCCAGATGCTGCTGGCGAGCCGCGCGGGGAGGCCGCTCGAGGAGATCGCCCGGCGCGTGCCGATCATCTGGTCGGGCGGCACCGAGGGGCTCATGAGCCCGCACGCCACCATCTTCACGCGTGAGCCCGACCGCGGCACGCCGGGCGGTGAGAAGCGGTTCACGCTGGGCACGGCGTACACGCGGGACCTCCTGCCCGAGGAGTTCGGAACCAAGGTCCACGCCCAGGTGGCCGCCGAGGGCGTCCGGGCGGCGATTGCCGACGCCGACATTGCGGACCCCGGCGACATCCACTTCGTCCAGGTCAAGACGGGCGTGCTCACGACCGAGCGGATCAAGGCGGCGCGCCAGCGGGGCCGCGCGGTGGTCACGACCGATACCTACAAGTCGATGGCCTATGCGCGCGCGGTGGCCGCGCTCGGGGTCGGGGCCGCCACCGGTGAGATCCCGGCTGACCAGCTGACCGACGAGATCATCGACCACGACTTCTCCGTGTTCTCCAACGTCGCCTCGACCTCGTCGGGGGTGGAGCTGATGAACTGCGAGATCATCGTGCTCGGCAACTCCCGCCGCGCGACGAGCGATCTGGTGATCGCGCACGCGGTCATGCGCGACGCCATCGACGCCGTCGCCGTCCGCGACGCGCTCCGGCAGGCGGGGCTGTCGGTGGACTGCGAGCTGCGCGAGACGGACCGTGGCCGCCTGGTGAACGTCTTCGCCAAGTGTGAGCCCGATGGCTCCGGCGCCACCCGGGGCCGGCGCCACGTGATGTTCGAGGACGGCGACATCAACTACACGCGCCACATCCGCGGGGTGGTGAACGCGGTGATCGCCTCGGTCACCGGGGACACCATGTGCTACGTCTCGGCCGGCGCCGAGCACCAGGGCCCGCCCGGCGGCGGCGTCGTGGCCGTGCTCGCCCGCGTCCGTTAGCCTGCACTATTCGTGAACGCGCGACGCGTTCGCCGACCGGGGGGCACGGGCGGAGATGGGGGGATGGGGTCCGGGTGACCCATTTCCCGCCACGCGAGACGACGACATCGCCGTATGGAATGGGAACGGCTCGCCGGTGATCGGTACGCCGTCGGCTGTGGTCAGAGGACCCCGTCCCCCCATCTCCGCCCGTGCCCCCGGTCGATCGCGGTGTGCGCGTTCACGAATAGTCCAGGGTCGGATGCAGCGATGCGGCGCAAATCCTCGGTGGCCCCGCCCGGGACGCGGCATAATGCCGCGTGGCCGACAGCGTCGCGGGCGGGGGCGAACGGTGAAGACGAGAGCACTTCTCCTGGGATTGCTGACCCTCCTGGGCACGGAGCTCG
Organism: Methylomirabilia bacterium; assembly: GCA_041492755.1. Classification (GTDB taxonomy): domain Bacteria; phylum Methylomirabilota; class Methylomirabilia; order Rokubacteriales; family CSP1-6; genus JBGPXN01. The sequence goes on from JBGPXN010000124.1 coordinate 2,565, forward strand.
CCCGCGCGCAGGGTCTCGGGCCGGCGCCGTCATCCTTCCGAGTGGAATGGGAGCGCCGGACGGGGTTCTGGCGACCCGCGGTCGAGGGGTACGTCTACAACGAGTCGGACTATCGCATCGGCAACGTCCGCCTGCGCGTCACGGTTCTCGACGACGCGGGCAAGCCGCTCACCGAGAAGTCCGGGTGGGTCTACGGCGCCATCGACGCACGGGGCCGCGGTCACTTCGTGCTGCCGCTTCCAGAGTCCGGCCAGACGTACAAGATCGCGGTCGATTCGTTCGATCTGCTGGCGCGCCAGGCCCAGACTCAGTAACGCGCAGTAGGCCATGCTCTCCACCATTCCCGAGATCCTCGACGACCTCCGCGCGGGGCGGCCGATCGTGCTCATCGACGACGAGGACCGCGAAAACGAGGGCGACCTCGTGTGCGCGGCCGAACGGATCACCCCCGAGATCATCAACTTCATGACCCGGCACACGCCCGGCTATCTCTGTGTGGCCCTCACCGCGGTCGACTGCGATCGACTGGAGCTGCATCCGCAGACGACGACGAACACCGCGCTGCGGGGCACCGCGATGGCGGTGTCCGTCGACGGGCATCCGCGGCATGGCGTCGGCACCGGCATCTCGGCGTCCGATCGCGCCCGCACGGCGCGGCTGCTCGGCGATCCCGCCAGCCGTCCCGACGATCTCGTGCGGCCCGGGCACATGGTGCCGTTGCGCGCGCGTGATGGCGGCGTGCTCGTGCGGACGGGGCAAACGGAAGGATCGGTCGACCTCATGCGGCTGGCCGGGCTGCACCCGGCCGCGGTCATCAGCGAGGTGTGCCGCGAGGACGGCGAGATGGCCCGCATGCCGGAGCTCGAGACGTTCGTGCAGGAGCACGGCTTTCGCATCTGCTCGGTCGAGCAGATCATCCACTACCGCCTCGGTCGCGAACGGCTCGTCCAGCGTCTGTTGCCGCAGGAGGGCATCGTGGTCGATACCGATCACGGCCGGTTCAACGTGATCGCGTACCGCAGCGTGGTCGATCGCCTGCCGCAGCTGGCGTTCTGCGTGGGCGAGGTGGGACGGCTCGACCCGTCCGGCCACCCGATCACCACCCACGAGGCGACGCTGATTCGGATGCACCGGCGCGACCTGCTCGGCGACGTATTCGGCGACAAATCGCATCCGTCCAACCAGGTCCTGGCCGCGTCGCTCCGGCGTATTCAGACGGAAGGCCACGGCGTCCTGGTGTACCTGAGATCCGAAGGGTTCGACGACGGCGTGCCGCCGGCGCTCCGGACCTGGATCTATCCGGCGTGGGCCGCGGCCGGTGGCGAGGCCGATCTGACCAGCGCCGCGGGGACCGGCGCGCGGGCGATGCCGATGGACCAGCGCGACTTCGGTATCGGTGGGCAGATCCTCCGCGATCTCGGTCTCACGCGCCTGCGCGTGCTCACCAACAACCCGAAGCGGCTCCACAACCTGCAGGCGTTCGGTCTCGAGGTCGTGGAGTCCGTGCCGATCGAGCTGTAGCGCCGATGCGCCGGGCCGTGGCGCTCCGGACCATCCTGGCCCTCGTCGTGCTGGCCGGGTGCGCGAGCGTGAAAGACGTGCAGCCCGGCCCGGGCGCGAGCGAGACGTTCAGCGGCCGCGGTTACGACGACGTCTGGGCCGCCGCCATCCGCGTGGCGAGCGAGCACTTCAAGATCACGGACAGCGACAAGACGCGCGGCATGATCCACGCCGAACGTGAGGTCCAGCTGACCTCGTTGGGTGAGTACGTCGGCATCTTCATCACGCCCTTCACCCCGGGAGCGGGGAGCTATCGCGTCGAGGTCGTGAGCCGAAAAAAGTTCGCGACGCAGCTGAGTGGGCAGAACTGGGAGACGAGAATCCTGCGCGACATGCGCGACCTCCTCGCCGGCCGCCCCGGCCGCTGAAAAAGGGTCATCTGCGTGGAGCTGGTTGCCGATCATGGTGAGGACGGGTTCGTCGCGTTGATTGAGCGTCGTGAGTTTCATCTTCACGATGTCGCGATCGGGCTTCATTGATACCATCTCCACCCCGTCTCGCCGGCGGGATCGTGCTAAACTGAGCATCTCGCTCGCCCGGCGAGTGGGCCTCCTGGGTCAAGGGGAGGACAAGGAGGCCCGACATGAACGTGATCGCATTCTCGACCCCGTCGTTGCCCGATTGGCGCTGGCGCATCGTCAACTATGCCGGCGAGATGGTCGAAGAATCCGCCCGGGTGTTTCCTTCCATCGCGACCGCGTGCGCGGAGGGCGGGCGCCGGTTGCGCGAGTTGGGCGACGAGCCGCTGCCCATCCGATCCAACCCGTTTCGCCGCACGACCTCGCACCTGCGCAATCGATGACGGTAACCAACGACCGTCGCATGTTCGCCCCGCTGCGTCGTGGCGAGGCGGTGTCGCCGGAGATGAAACTGGTCTACGTCCTCAGCGGTTATCACGCGGGCGCCACGGCGGCGGGCCTGGCGGGCGAGATGCTTCGCTCCGGTCTGGCCATCGGGACGGAGCTGCCGGTGACGAAGCGTGTGGGTGAGCTGCTCCAGGAGCTGGAGCAGGCTGGAAAAGTCGAGCGCATTCCGGACGGCCGGTACCGCGCCGTTCGCGGGCGCCCCACCCCTTAACCGCCACTTCGGGCGTGACGCCGGCGCGGCGGGACCGGATGTAGAATCGGGTCCATGCGCTGCGCGCCCGTCGGTCTTCTTGCCTTGCCGCTGCTGGCCGTTCTGGCCGGCGGTGCCCCGGCGGCGGCCGAGGTGGTGCTGCCGGCCGGCTTCAACACCGAGCTCTACGTCGGCGGCGCCGGGTTCGAGGTGGCCGAGGGGCGCACCGCGCGCGGAATCCCCTCGGTGTCCACGCTGGCCTTCGACCATCAGGGCATCCTCTATCTCGCCCGCACCGGCCGCCGCTACGTCGGCGGCGAAGTCGACGACCTGTCCGCCGTGTACCGGATTCCCCTCGGCGGCGCTCGCCTCACACCAGACACCGAGTCGCGGTACCACTACGGCCCTCCGCTCCGCAACCCTCAGATCTCGACGATGCGCGCCGGCCGCGACCTCCTCGTGAGCACGTTCGATCGGGACCGACAGGTCGGAGTGCTGTACCAGATGCTCGGCGGACGCGCCGAGATGTTCGCCGGCGGCACGCCCCCCCGCGGTGAAGCGCCGCTGCTCAAGCAGCCCGAAGGCGCCGCCGTCGATGCGGCCGGCAATGTCTACGTGGCCGATCGCGGCCACGGCGTGATCGTCCGGCTCGATCCCAGCGGTCGCGTCATCGATCCCCGCTGGGTCACGCTCTCGCGTCCGCGGGTGCTCCAGATGGATGAAGGCGGCCACCTCTGGGTCGGCGGCGACGGCACGGCCGATGCCCCATGGCAGCGGGGCCCGGGCGAGATCTGGAGGGTCGCGCCGGACGGCACGCCGGCGTTGATCGTGCGCGGCATCATGCCGGCGGCGATGGCGTTCGGGCCTCGCGGCGAGCTCGTAGTCGCCGACCGGGCCGCCGCGAAGATCTATCTGATCGGCGCCGACGGCAAGAAGGTGGAGTTCATCAGCTTCACCGACGGCGACGCGCCGCGCGGCATCTGCTTCGCGCCGGTGACCGCGGAGACCAAGCGCGCCGGCATCGCGGGGGATCTGTTCATCGTCGCCATCTCGCGCGGCGCCTGGCCCGTGAACGAAGTCCTGCGCGTCACTGGTCCACTCGAGGAGTTCGCGCGCAGGCACGGCGCCGGCAGCCCCTGACCTCCGGCGCGCGGCGCCAACCCGCGGTTCGCGCGCTCAGCCGGCCTGGCGCTCCTCTTCCCAGAGCACCCGGCAGCGGGGATGGAAGAACAGGTGACCGGGCGCGGTATCGATCTCCACTTCCACCTCGATCTCGATCTCGGCGTCCGAGATGATCGCGTCGCAGGCCGCACATTGCCGACGGGTGCCGCGCCCGCCCCAGACCTTTTGCGGAGGTTTACGCGGAAGCATGCCCGCCGTCAATCGTTCCCTGATCTTCGCTCGCAACGTCTCTTCCATGTGCGCCCCGCGTGGGAAGGATGAAGAGCGGACAGCATTACAGCAAACAAACGCGGTGCCAAGCGGAGAGTACGGAGAACCGGGTGATTGCCATTCGTCGAGGGCGCCGGGCTGTCACCAGGGCGTCACGCTGTCACCCTCGTTTCCGTGTGGGTGACAGTGATCGACACTCGACCACGCCGCCGCTGTCAGGTTTAACGGAGGCCGTCATGAGCAAGCTCACCGGCGCGCGTCTCATCGTCGACGCGCTCGTCAACGCCGGCGTCCGCCATCTCTTCACGGTGTCGGGCAACCGGATCCTCGGCATCTTCGACGCAACGGTGGGGCGCGGCATCGAGCTGATCCACACGCGTCACGAGGCCGCCGCCGGGCACATGGCCGACGCCTGGGGTCGCCTCACCGACACGCCGGGGGTGGCGCTCGTCACTGCGGGGCCTGGTCATGCCAATGGCTGTCGGCGCTCGACGGCGCGATGCTCGCCGAATCGCCCGTCGTGCAGCCGGAAGGCGGCCGCCACGCACTCACTGCGGCCCATTCGTCGGGACCGATGGGCAAGGGGGGTACACGGACAGGGAAAGACTTTTCTCGACCGAGGGCCAGCCCCCCCGGCGGTGCGGCGCGCATACCGGCACGGGACGACACGCAGGCCGTCACTTCTTCGGCGAAGAGACGGAACATGTCTTCGAGCGCGTCGAAGTCTCGGCCGGGGACCTGGGGCAGGATGATGATGCGATTGACGCCCGGGACCTGACGGACGCGGCGGACCGGCTCGACGACTTCGTCGGGGGTGCCGGCGAGGGCCATGAGATCGACGAAGCGGTGAGGATACCGACGTCGAACTTCACGGGCGGCCGGGAGGGGGCGAGATCACCCGGGTCACCGGAGTCACGGACGGAATGGTAGCATCGGGCCGGGAGAGCGAGATGAGAGCCGAACGCGCGAGCGTCTGTCCCCTCGATTGCCCCGACACGTGCAGCCTGACCGTGACCGTGGAGGACGACCGCATCGTCTCCATCCGCGGCTCGCGCGCCAACCCGTACACCGCCGGCGTGCTGTGCGCGAAGGTCCCGGAGTCGTATCCGGGCTTCGTCCACGGTCCGGGGCGGCTGCGGACGCCGCTGCGGCGGACCGGGGCGAAGGGCGAAGGGCTCTTCGAGCCGATCTCGTGGGACGCCGCGCTCGACGTCGTCCACGAGCACGTCACCAACGTGATCGCGGCCCACGGACCGCAGGCGATCCTGCCGCTGAACTACGCCGGCCCGCACGGGTTTCTGGCCGGCGGGTCCATGGATCTTCGGTTCTTCCATCGGCTCGGCGCGAGCCTGCTCGATCGCAAGCCGCTCTGCGGGGGCGTCCGCACCGAGGCCTGGGTGGGGACGTTCGGACCCGTGCCCGGGATGCGGCCCGAGCAAGTCCAGCACGCGAAGCTCATCGTCGCCTGGGGCAACAACCTCACGTGGTCGAACCTGCACCTCGTGCCGCTCATCAACCGCGCCCGCAAGGCCGGGGCGCGGCTCGTCGTGGTCGATCCGCGCCGCACGAAGATCGCCGAACAGGCGGATCTGCACCTGACCGTGCGCCCCGGGACCGACGTGGTGCTGGCGTGGGCCATCGCCGTCGAGCTCGAGCGGCAGGGCGGACTGGATCGCGCGTTCATCGAGCAGCACGTGGAGGGCTTCGAGGAGTTCATGGCGCTCGCGCGGCGATATCCCCCCGCGGAGGCCGCCCGCGTGTGCGGTGTCCCGGAACCGGCGATCGTTCAGCTCGCCGAGTGGTACCGCACGTCGACCCCCGCCGCCATCGCCGTCGGCAACGGGCTCGAGCGCAACCGGAACGGTGGCGCCAACATCCGTGCGGTGTTCGCGCTGCCCGCGCTCGCCGGCAAGTTCGGGGTCGTGGGCGGCGGACTGGTCAACGGCGCGGGGTTCGCGTTTCCCAAGACACCGGCGCGCCTGCAGCGGCCCGATCTCGTCCCCGCCGGCACCCGGACCCTCAACATCGTCGACGTCGGCGCGCACCTGCTCGATCCACACCTGTCCCCGCCGATCAAGGCCGTCTTCATCTACAACCACAATCCCGTCATCGTGCATCCTGAGCAGAATCGGATGCGGCGCGGTCTCGCGCGCGAGGACCTCTTCGTGGTCGGCTCCGACGTGGTGATGACCGACAGCCTCGCCTACGCCGACATCGTGCTGCCGGCGTGCAGCCACTTCGAGCACGACGATCTCTTCCCCGCCTACGGCCAGCACTGGCTGCAGCGGGCGGAGCCGGTCATCCGGCCCCAGGGTCAGGCGCTGCCCAACACCGAAATCTTCCGCCGCCTGGCCGCGCGCTTCGGCTTCACCGATGCGGCGTTCACCGCCAGCGACACCGAGCTGATGGACGACGCCCTCGATCCAGCCGATCCGCGGCTGCGCCGCCTCGCGCCGAGCCGGCTGCCCACCGACGCGCCGCTGCCGATGCAGGTGAACGGCGCCGACGCCGTGCTGTTCACGAACGTTTTCCCGAAGACGGCGTCCGGGAAAGTGGAGCTGGCGTCGAGCTACCTGGCCTCACGCTACGGCGCGCGGTTGCCGGGGTACCGGCCGATCGAGTCCTCGTATCCGCTGATCCTGATCTCGCCCGCGTCCGATCAGCGCGTGACGTCCACGTTCGGAGGTCTGCCCGCCAACGACGCGACGCCGACGCTCGACATGCACCCCGACGACGCGCGCGCCCGCGGTCTCGCCGACGGCGCCCGCGTTCGCGTCTGGAACGACTTCGGCGAGGTCCATCTGCCGCTCAAGATCACGCCGGCGGTGGTTTCGGGCGTGGTGAGCAGTCTCAAGGGCGCCTGGTTCCGGACCAGTGACAACGGCCAGACCGTGTCGGCGCTCTGCCCGGCGGACCATGCTGACATCGCCGGTGGCGCGTGCTACAACGACGCGCGCGTCGAGGTCGCGTCGGCCTGACCGGTAGCCGGCGCGCGGCTCGACGAGCGACCTGACCGTGGACGACATATCGACCATCGACGAGGAGAGCCGATGACTTCGCCCGTGGACCCCAACGACGTCTTGATGACCGGCGAGAACTCGTTCATCCGGCTGAGTCCGGATGGCGGCAAGACCATGACCGACCGCTTCAGCCACTGGCGCGTGCTCTGGTGCCCGGCCGGGTCCGGCCACGTGCTGTACGCGCAGAGCACGCTGCTCGACGGCAAGGTGCGGATCTTCAGCGACAACCTTGCCGTCGCGCGCTGGATGCAGCGCACGATCGAGACGTACCTCTACCCGGCGTTCGCCGACACCGCGCTGCCGGTGACGAGCGCCGAGTTCGCCCGCGGCGGCGACCCGCGCTCCACCGCGTTCGAGGACGTCATCGCCGCGACCGACCGCATCCGCCTCACCTGGTACGACTGCATGGCGCCGTTCGTTTTAACCATGGCGCCGGGCGCCGGCAATCGCCCCATCGGCGTCTTCAGCACCTTCTTCCCCGCGCGCTCGGCGCAGGTAGAGATGAACGGCCGCATCGCCACCGGCCTGCCGTGGGCGGAGAAGCGCGGCGACCGCGACTCGTCGAGCGCGTGCCTGGCGTGGTCGGAGACCTGGGTGAAGCCGCGGGGCCAGGACTGAGTACATGGGGGGCCCCGATATGGCCCCCCATACCCCCCCGCTCGGGGCACCCCGGCCAAGCCGGGCCGCCCCTCGATCCCCCCTCAACGTTCCGGGCCCCGAAATGGCCCCCCTTCCCCCCCTCGCTCGGCGCACCTCGGCCAAGCTGGGGCGCTCCTCGAATTCCCTCACAGCCTCTGAAATCCCACCCGCGACTCGAGGACGGCCGGTACGCCGGGTCGCGCGGTGACGAGCTGAGCATCGTCGTGCCCGCCCGATAGGACGGCACTCGGACCATGGCGATCTACACCCCCCGCGGGCTGCAGATCCGCTTGCCCCCCCGCGTACGCCTTCGCGCTGATGGCGCGGCTGTATCCGAGAGTCGATGCGCTCCGCGTCCTGACGACGGCGGACGCGCTCGACCTCGTACCCAACGCCCTCGTCGTCGTGTTCGGTCTGGTGGCGTTTCTGGCCCGGCTGTCTCCGTTGCAGATGTACCGCCGAGTGACGCGAAAGGCGCTGCATGGTGGCGCTCGTCGCAGAGGTCGCGGTCGGAGGTCCGCCGCGCCGTATGTGGAGGGCATCGGACGGGGCGTTTGCCCCGTCCGATGCCCCGCGGTCACACCGTGACGGCTTTGTAGGTCGGCGTCCGCCACTCCGGGTGGCGCGTGTCGGCGCCGTGGACGAGGTTCATGTAGGCGGTGGAGATGCCGCGCGTGATCGGGCCGACGTCGCCGGTGCCGAGCTTGAAGCGGTCGATCGACGTCACGGGCGTGATCTCGTAGCCGCTGCCGCAGAGGAACGCTTCTTCCGCGGTGTAGAGCTCGGTGCGGTCGACGTCACGCTCGACGACCGGGAACCCGAGCACGGACGGGCACAGGTCTTCCATGATCGTGCTGCGCGTGATCGATTCCAGGATGTCGTTGCTCGTCCCGGGCGTCACCAGCCGGCCCTTGCGGACCATGAAGAACGTCGCGCCGCTGCCCTCGGCGACTTTCCCGCGCTGGTTGAGGAAGATCGGCTCCTCGTAGCCATCGGCCTTGGCCTGCAGGCGGGCGAGCCGGCCGTTCTGGTAGTTGGAGCCGGACTTGAGCCGGATCGGAATCGCGTTGTCGTTCGTCCGGACCCAGTTCGACACGCACGCGGACACGCCCTTGCCCTCGGGCGTGCGCGGCCGGCGGCGCGGATTGATGTAGAGTCCGGTCGGCGACGTCGCTTCCAGCCCCGGCGCCAGCACGTAGGCGACCATGTGCATGTGGACGTCTTCGCGCGTCTCGTTGCCCTTCAGCACCGTCCGCACGGCCTCGAAGAGGTCGTCGTCGCTGTAGGGCACGGTGAAGCGCATCATCTTCATCGACTCGCGGATGCGCGCGAAGTGGTCGGCAAGCCGGAAGGCGTAGAGCTCGCCGTCCCGCTCGTTCCAGTAGGCGCGGAGCCCTTCGAAGACGTTGGTGGCGTAGAAGACCGCGGCGCTGTTCACCGGCAGCACCGCCTGCTCCTGGGGGAGCAGCTTGCCGTTCATCCAGATCTTGAAGTCGGCCATCCTGGGGCTCCTTGCTGTCCGTGATGTGGATTTGGGGCTCCAGGAGAATGGCGCCCAGGGAGCCGGCCTGTCAACCCACGCGGCGGCAACACCTACGCGACGGCGGGAACAGTCGCGTTCGAGCGCCGGCTATGCCGGCGCAATCCTGTTTTCGGGGGGAGGCAGCGAAGCGGGCCGAAGGCCCGCGCAGCGTCGGAAGGGGGGCGTCAGCCCCCCTCCGAGAACACCCCGGCCGGGCAGGTCACGCCCGTGCCCCCGATGCCGCAGTACCCCCACGGGTTCTTGGCCAGGTACTGCTGGTGCTCGCGCTCGGCGTAGAAGAACTCCGGCGCCTCGCGGATCTCCGTGGTGATCTGGCCGTAGTCGGCGTTGGTCAACGCGGCCTGGTAGCTCTTCTCCGAGGCCTCGGCGGCGCGTCGCTGCGCGTCGCCGTACCAGTAAATGGTCGAGCGGTATTGCGTGCCGACGTCGTTGCCCTGGCGCATACCCTGGGTGGGATCGTGGTTCTCCCAGAACACGCGGAGCAAGTCCTCGTACGTCATCTTCCCGGGGTCGAAGACGACGAGCACGACTTCGGCGTGACCGGTGCGGCCCGTGCACACTTCCTCGTACGTCGGGTTCGGAGTGCCCCCGCCCGCGTAGCCGACCGCCGTGGAGTGCACGCCGGGGAGCTCCCAGTACTTCCTCTCGGCGCCCCAGAAGCAGCCCATCCCGAAGACGGCCATCTCCATGCCGTCCGGGAACGGCGGCGCCAGCGACGTGCGGTTCACCGCGTGGCGCGCGGGGACGGCCATCGCCTCGGACCGCCCCGGGAGGACTTCCTCCTCGGACGGCAGACGGAACTTGCTCGATCTCAGGAACCACATATGCGCCTCCTCATAGCGGCTTCCGGAGCAGGTGGCCCAGCTCCCCTACGATCCCGCGGCGAAAGGTTAGCACGCAGATCACGAAGATGATGCCCCGTGATGTCCCGGCCCTTGAAGCTGATGCGTCCCCGCGTCGGGGCCAGGAAGTGCGTGAGCAGGTTGAAGCAGGTCGTCTTGCCGGTGCGGTTGGGGCCGATGAGGGCGTGGATGGTGGCCGGCGCCCGCGGAGGTTGACGTCCTCGAGGGCGCCGAACCCACGAAATTCCTTCGTGAGATCGCGGGTTTCGAGGATCACGTCACCGGCCATTCCGGCCACACCGGCGTCACGCGGCGCGCCGGGGGCGCCGAGGCGAGCCTCGTCGTGCGGGCCACCAGGCCGCTGGTTCAGCAGCGTGCCGGCGGGTATGCTGGACCGGCCATGAGGACCACGACCGCGTACGCGCTCGCGGGTTCCGTCGCGCTGCTCGCCGCGTTCACGCCGATCGGGGCCGCCGCCGACGTCGTGGAGCTCACCACGGGCGAGCGCATCGACGGGACGGTGGTGCAAACCACCGCGACGGGTCTGGTGATCGAGCTTTCCGACGGACGTCTGGTTCGCCTCGAGCA
>JBGPXN010000319.1:0-2277 GCA_041492755.1 Methylomirabilia bacterium
AGCTGGCCGCCAGCTTCGGGCTCGAGCACGAGCGGACCTATGGCCACAAGGCGGAAGGCGATCCCATCCAGATGGTGAACCTGAGACTCACAGCGCGCGTGCTGCGCCCGGCCGACCGCGCCGCGATCCGGCTCGAAGCGGATCGCACGGTTCGCGGCGGCGACCGCCGCGCCTACTTCGGACCCGCCCATGGCGAGATCGCGACGCCAGTCATCACGCGGGCTGCGCTCGACGTGACGCCCCGACCTGGGCCGCTGCTCGTCGATGAGTACGACGCCACGACGCTGGTCCCGCCGGGCTGCGCCGCCCGTACGGACGCGCACGGCAACATCGTGATCACCACCGGAGGCACGCGATGAGCGCACGTGATCTCAGCGATCCGATTCTCCTCGAGCTGGTGAAGAACAGCCTCGACGCGATCGTGGACGAGATGGCCATCGCGCTCGTGCGCACCGCGTATTCGAACAATCTCAAGAACGCGATGGACATGTCGTGCGCCCTTTGCGACGCCGACGGCCGTCTGATCGCCCAGGGTCTCACGTTGCCGCTGCATCTCGGCTCCATCCCCGACGCGATGGCCCACGTGCGCCGTAAGTTCGGCGGGAGCCTCGAACCCGGCGACGTGTTTCTCCTGAACGATCCGTACGAGGGCGGGACTCACCTCCCCGACTTCTATATCTTCAAGCCCATCTTCGTGGATGCGCGCCTCGTCGGCTGGTCCACGAGCATCGGGCATCAGCTCGACGTGGGCGGCAAGACGCCCGGGGGCAACGGCTGCGACGCCACGGAGATCTTCCAGGAGGGCCTGCGTATCCCGCCGCTCCGACTCTACGCGGCGGGCAAGCCCGTGGACGCGGTGTTCGAGCTGATCGACCGCAACGTGCGCGTGCCACGCCAGGTGCTCGGCGACGTGCGCTCACAGGTGGCCGCCTGTCTCACGGGTGAGCGCGGCTACCTGAAGCTGGCCGAGCAGTATGGCGCCGAACGCTTCCGGGCGTGTACAACGGCGCTGCTCGAGCAGGCCGAGCGGCTGGCGCGCAATGCCATCACCGCCATGCCCGACGGCCGCTACACGTTCACCGACTGGATGGACGACGACGGCATCGATCCCGACCCGATTCCGATCACCGTGGCCATCACCGTCGCCGGCGACCGCCTCGTCGCCGACTTCACGGGCTCGGCGCCCCAGGTGAAGGGCGCCATCAACTCGCCGCTGCCGTTCACCAAGTCCGCCGTCTATGCGTGCGTGCGCCACCTGGTCGGCGGTACGCCGCCGAACAACGAGGGCTACTTCCGCCCCATCGAGGTGATCGCGCCGCCGGGCACCGTCGTCAACCCCGTCATGCCCGCCGCCGTCGCCGCCCGCGGCCTCACGGGCTTCCGCATGGCCAACGCGGTGTTCGGAGCTCTCGCTCAGATCGCGCCCGATCGGGTCTTCGCGTGCGAAGTGGGCGGCGACACGGGCGTGAGCTTCGGCGGCTACGACGCCGAACGCCGGCCCTTCGTCTTCCTCGAGTTCCTTTTTGGCTCCTGGGGGGGCCGCCCGACCAAGGACGGCGTCGACGCATGCAGCAGCTCCGTCGTGAACTTCTCCAATAATCCCGTCGAGATCATCGAATCCGAGTACCCCCTCATGATCGAGCGTTACGGGTACCTGCCCGACACGGGCGGCCCCGGCAAGTTCCGCGGCGGCCTTGCCCTGGAGCGCCAGTATCGCTTCCTGGAAGTGGAAGGCACGCTCCAGCTCCGCACCGACCGGCGCCATCACCTGCCGTACGGCCTCGCGGGCGGGCGCCCGGGGACTCCATCGCGCAACGTCCTGAACCCAGGGCCGGACAGCCGCGAGCTGCCGGCCAAGTGCACGCTGACGGTGCGGCATGGCGATGTCTACCGCCACGAGCTGGCGGGCGCCGGCGGCTGGGGCGATCCGTTCGAGCGCGATCCCGAGCATGTGCTGCGGGACGTGATGGAGGAGAAGATCAGCGTCGCGTACGCGCGACGGGAGTACGGCGTGGCGCTCGACGAGCGCACGTGGACGATCGTGCCGGAGGACACGGCGCGGCTTCGCGCGGCGGCGCGGACCCCGCGCTGAAGGGGAGGCACTGACTCTGCTAGACTCCCGCCCAGCCTGTAAGGAGGGCTCCTGTATGGACCCGACCCGTCTGCTCCAAGCCCGTATCCGATCACTCACCCCTAAGTCGCAGAACACTTGCGCGAGGACCCAGTGATGGAGCGGCGCACCTTCATGGCGATGCTCACTGGCGGCATCGTCGTCGC
>JBGPXN010000095.1:0-16387 GCA_041492755.1 Methylomirabilia bacterium
CCGGTTGACCCGGGTGATCACGGTGCGCGCCAGCGAGTCGAGGTCGGTCAGCGTCTGCTTGACGATTCCCGTGGAGAGATTGCGCGCGTCCGCGGTGCCCGCGAGGGCGCCACTCAGCGGTGTCACCGCGGTGGCGGCCACACCCGCCGTGAGATCGACCGTGTCGGTGACCGAGTTCAGGGTTGCGGTGAGCTGCGCGGTGGTGGTCCCGTCCACGAGGAGGATGCCCGAGCCGGCGAGCGCGACCTGGACCGTTCCGTCCGGCCGGTCACTCGTGCTCACGCCGACGATCTCGTTCAGCCGGCTCACCAGCTGGTCGCGCCGGTCGAGCAGGTCGTTGGGGCTGGCTCCGGTCTGGGCAATCGCGATCTGCCGGTGCAAATCCGCGATCTGGGTCAGGAGGCTGTTGGCCTCGGTCACCTGACTCTGGATCTCGGTCGTGAGGTCGGTCTTGAGCTGGGACACCCGCGAGCGCACCGCGGTGAAGGTCGAGGCCACGCGCGCGCCGGCGTCGACCACCGTGGCCCGCACCGCCTGATCGGTCGGGCTGGTGGCGACGTCCTCGAGGCCCTGGAAGAACTGATCGAGCACGGTCCCGATCCCCGCCCCCGACGTCTCGGTGACGATACCCTCGAGGCGCTGGAGCAGATCGGCCTGGGCCTGGCTCTTGCCGAGCGCCTGCTGCTCTCTCTGCACCGCGGCATCGGCGAACCGATCGCGCAGGCGCTGGATCGCGGCGACGTCGACACCGTTCTGGGTGCCCACGCTCACCAGCTCGGCTCGCTGCCGGGTGTAGCCCGGCGTGGCGACGTTGGCGAGATTGTGACCGACGGTCTGCAGGGCGGACTGCTGAGCTTGCAGGGCGCGCCGCGCGACGTTGAGTGTCCCGAAAATGTTCACGGGATAGATGGCTGACATCAGGCCCGCCGATCCACGAGGGCGACGGCCGGGGGGGCTTCGCCGTGTCGACCCTGCCGCCCGTACGTGGGCGACGGGCTCAGCACGCTCACGATGTGCGCGAGCAACGATTCGAGATACTCGCCCGAGCGGGCGACGAGGAACGCGTTCCCCTGATTGACGACGCTCAGCCGGGTCAGCACGGCGCGAAGGTCGTTGCGAATCGCGCCAAGGCGTGGGGGAGGATCGGGCAGCCGCGCGGCGAGCGTGGACAGCGTCACCGCGCTCGGGGCCAGGCCGAGATCGCCGGCCACGCGCGCGACCAATCGCCGGCGGCCGTGTTCGAGGCCGCCGAGACGCTCGGCCACCGCTTCCTGGCGACGGGCCAGTTCGGCGACGCGGGTCGCGTCGGCGTCGAGCAACGCGCGCTGCTGATCCTCGAGAACGGGCAGCAGGCGCCCGAGCTCCTGCGCCTCTTCACTGAGCAGGTCGAGCAGGTCGTCGACGGCGCCGGTCATTCAGGCGTGTCAGCCCCGAGCAGAGAGGCGACGGTGGCGTCGCGCAGCATGGCGGCGGCAATGTCCTCGCCGCTGGCGTCGTAGGCGCCGCCGGCGACAAGCTTCGCCAGACGGTCCACGCGCGCGCTGCGCCCCGGGTCGTTGACGTCTTCCACCCGGGGACGAAGCCTCCGGAACTCCTCGGCTCGTGGCGAGAGGGTCAGACCGTCGGAGGAGACGGGCGCACCGGCCGGCGCACGCCCGCCTGTCCCGACAAGCCGTCCGCGGGGAGACGGCTGAACGGGGGTCAGATGCCCCGCCTTCGTGGGCAACCCCTTCGGGTCGATGTTCATCGGAGCTCTGTCTCCAACGGTCCTGGCCTCTCGTTCTCAGAAATCGGCCCACTCGTCGGGGGACTTGAGGCCTTTTTTTCTTCCTTGGGGAGGCTACGGACCAGGTCGCGCACAAGCACGTCAGCCAACCCGAGGCCCCCGCCCCGGGAGATGGACTTGGCCAGCTCATCGTCCAGCAAATCTCGATACATACGCTCGCCGGACCCGCCGCCCGGGCCGGGCCCGGACGAGGCGGACTGGCGCATGGTCTTGAGCATGTGGTTCAGGAACACCGACTCGAAGTCCTGGGCCGCCTTTCGGAGCTTGGCCAGCTCGGCCGGGCTCGGGGGGGCCTCGTTCTTGACGGCCCGGGGGATGGCCAGGACGGGCTTGGGGACGATCGGCGAGGCGGAGGCCATTACATGATCTCCAGCTCGGCGGCCAGGGCCCCGGACTGGCGGATCGCCTGCAGGATCGAAATGAGATCGCGCGGCGTCACGCCCAGGGCGTTGAGCGCCTGGACGACGTCGCCGATGCTGACCCCTTCCGGCACGATGGCGAGCCGGCTCTTTTCCTCCTTGATCGTCACCTCGCTCCTCGGCACCACGACCGTCGCCGCGCCTCGCGGCGCGAACGGCTGCGGCTGGGAGACTTCCTTCTGCTCGCGGATCTGGATGGTCAGATTGCCGTGGGCGATGGCGACGGTCGCGATGCGGAGCTGGCTGCCCATGATGATGGTGCCGGTGCGCTCGTTGATGACCACGCGGGCCGGCGCGTCGATCTGCAGCGTCGCCGTTTCGATGCGGGCGATGAACTCCATGAGCCGCGGCTGCTCGGCCACGGGCACCCTGACGATGACCGTCGAGGGATCCACCGCGCGCGCCACCTCGCCAGCCACGCCGTTGACGGCCTGGGCCAGGCGCACGGCCGTGGTGAAGTCCGGCGCGCGGAGGTTCAGCGTGACCGCGTTGGGATCGAGCGCCATCGGCACCTCACGCTCGACGATGGCGCCGTTCGGGATGCGGCCGACGGTGGGGTGGTTCTTCTGAACGGTGTCACCGCCCTGGCCCGACGCCACGATGCCCCCCACGGACACCGGACCCTGCGCGAGCGCGTACACGCGGCCGTCGGGACCGAGCAGTGGCGTGAGCAGCAGCGTCCCGCCCTGCAGCGTGCTGGCGTCCCCCAGCGAGGACACGGTCGCGTCCAGCGTCGCGCCCGAGCGGATGAACGGCGGCAGCTTGGCGGTGACGATCACCGCCGCCGTGTTCTTGATGTCGATCCGCTCGACCGGCACGGTGACGCCGAGCCGCTGGAGCATGCTCACGATGGCCTGCGGCGTGAACGGGCTGTTGGTCGACTTGTCGCCCGTGCCCTGCAGGCCGACGACGAGGCCGTAGCCGTACAGGCTGTTCTCCCGCACCCCCTGCACGCGCGCGACGTCCTTCACCCGCACCTGCCCGAACGCCGGCACCGCGGCGATGAGCACCGCGATCGCAAGCGTGACTAGCAGCGCGACGAGCGCAGCGAGGCGCGCGTCATGATCGAACCACCCGAACAACCGCCAAGCCGCACGGCGATCAAAACGACCCAGATGCGAGGCGGCGACGCCGCGACGACCGAGGCGTACTCCGAGTACGCCGCAGGGAGGAGCAAGGAGCCAACGAAGCAGATGGGTCGTTTTCATCGCCGGGCTAGAAGATCTTGATCCAGTCGAGGATTCGGAAGAGGATGCCCGGGTTCTGCGCTTCATCGAGCACACCCTTGCCGACGAGCTGCACCTCGGCATCCGCGACCTGGCTGGAGAGGATCGTGTTGGCGCCGGAGATGTCCTGGGGCCGGACGACGCCGCTGATCGTGATGATCTGCGTCTCCTGGTTCACGAGCACCGCGCGCCGGCCCTCGATGACCAGGTTGCCGTTGTCCAGCACCTTGACCACGCGGGCGGCGATCTGGCCGCTCACCTTGTCGGTGCGATCGATCGAGCCCTTGCCCTGGTGCGCGGACTTGCCCGCGATGTCGAACTTGCTGTTCTCGCGGAGCGCCGAGGTCGCGGACTGGCGGCCGAAGCCGGGGAACTCGTTGATGCCGGCGGTCCGGCTCGTGTCCGTCGACGTGGTCGTGTTGGCCGTGCGCGACGTGCTCGACTGCTCCACGATGAGCACGGTGACGATGTCGTTGACCGCGCGCGCCTTGAGATCGACGAAGAGGGAGGCGCCCGGAGCCCCTTCGCGGTAGAGCGACTGGCCGAAGGCGGGCATGGCGGTGACCAGCAGTGTGGCCAGGACGATCGATCTCATCGTTGGCTCCCGTGGATCACGCGCACGACCCCGGGGCCCTCCACCAGGCCCAGCACGTCGCGCTGGGAGGTGGGATTCACGACGCGCACCGGATCGCCCCGCCGCGCGTCGTCGCGCGCGAGGCCCTGGGTGGTGATGCGGAACTGGGCGCTCTCCAGCAGCAACGTCACGGTTTCGCCACGGCGGACGGCGAGCTTCGGACGGAGCTGGCGCTGCGTCACGACTTCGCCGGCGCGGATGATGCCCATGGGCTCCACGTCGGCGGGACCGGTCAGCTCGGCCAGGGCGTCGAACGGCACCTCGGTCGACGGCCGGGACTCCACGCGGAAATCGGTGGCGGCCAGGACCGTGCGCGGATCGAGCGTGCGCGTCGCGATGACGACGGTCTGCATCCGTCCCACGCGGAAGTTGACGGGTATGGACTGGTACTCCCGCCCGTTCACCCGGACGGCGACCGTCCCCGCGACGAACGTCACCGGCGGCGTCACGTCCTGGATGCGTGCGGTCAGCTCGACGTCGCCCGTGGGCAGGCGCACGTCGGACGGCCGCGTCACCGGCGTGAGCGCATAGGGGCCGGAAAGCGAGCCCGGCGGCTCGATCTCTTGCAGCCGCACCATCGCTTGCCGGCTGACCGCCTCCACGAGCGCGGCGCTCGGCAGGACCTGATACGCGCGGGTCACCACCACGCGCTCCGGCACCACCAGCTGCACCTTGGTGAGGTCGATCTGCGGCTGGCGCAGGCGCAAGCGCAGCGAATCGGCGTCGAGCCGATGCTGGCCACCGGGAACCGGGGATGGGCCCAGACGCAGTGCGCGCACCCGCGAGGCGAGCGGCTCGTCGCCCTCGACGGCGGCGACGTCGGCGATGACGATCTCGTCCTTGTGCACGACGCTCTCGGGCGCCACCCGGACGGTGACACCGGCGTGCGCGGCCCCGCAGGCATGCACGAAGGCCGCGATGGCGGCGCCAAGGAGGAGCGTCCCGCGCATGATCACTAGCGCCTCATCAGGTTGTTCGAGATGCTGAGCATGTCGTCGGCGGTCTGGATCGCCTTCGAGTTGGCCTCGTACGCGCGCTGGCTGGTGATCATGTTCACCATTTCCTCGACCACCTTGACGTTGGCGAGCTCGAGGAAGCCGGCGCTGAGCGTGCCGAGCCCCGCCGTGCCGGCGCTGCCGACCACGGCGTTCCCGGACGCGGCGCTCGGCGTGTAGAGATTGCGGCCGATGGCCAACAGGCCGGCCGGGTTCACGAACTGCGCGAGCTGGATCGTGCCCACCGTCGACGCCGCCGTCTGGCCGGCGAGAATCACCGACACCGTCCCATCGCTGCCGACGGTGACGGACTTGGCATCGGTCGGGAGCACGATGTTCGGTGAGAGCACGAACCCGTCGGAGTTGACCACGCGCCCCGAGCCGTCCTTCTTGAACGCGCCCGAGCGCGTGTAAGCCGTCGTGCCGTCCGGACGCGTGACCTGGAAAAACCCGTCGCCCTCGATGACCATGTCGAGCGGGTTTTCCGTCTGCTGGAAGTCACCCTGGCTGAAGATCCGCTGGGTGGCGACCGCCCGCGAGCCGTGACCGACCTGGATCCCGGTCGGCACCTGCGACCCCGACGCTGCCAACGTGCCCGGCGCCTTGAAGGTCTGGTAGAGCAGGTCCGCGAAGTCCACGCGGGTGCGCTTGAAACCCGTGGTGTTCACGTTCGCCAGGTTGTTGGCGATGGTGTCCAGGTTGAGCTGCTGGGCCTGCATGCCCGAGGACGAGGAATAGAGAGCTCGTATCATTAGACCACCGTCCCGATTTGATTTGCGGCCGTCTGGTTGGCTTCTTCGAGCGCCTGCAACGCCTTCTGGGCGGCCTCGTACGATCGCAAGACTCCGATCATGCTCACCATCGCTTCGACCGAGTTGACGTTCGAGCCTTCCACCGCGCCGCTCACGACTTGCGCCGTGGTGGCTTCGGGCGCGATGCCCTCGGCGGGGACGTAGAGATTCGAGCCTTCCTTGAGGAGCTGGTACGGCTTGGGGAAGTCCACGATCTTCAGGGCGCCGATCACCTGCTCACCGTCGCGGATCTCGCCCTGCCCGGTGATCGTGAAGTTCGGCGAGCGCAGTACGATCGGCCCGGACACGCCTTGCACCGGATAGCCGTCGCCGGTCGTGAGCGCGCCGTCGCCGCCGAGCGTGAAGGCGCCGGATCGCGTGTAGCGCGTGCCCGCCGGCGTTTCGACGACGAAGAAGCCGGAGCCATCGAGCGCCACGTCGAGATTGCGTCCCGTGTGCTGAATCGGACCCTGGGTGTAGTCCGTGTACTGGATCGCGGGCTGCGTGCCCACGAGCGCCAGGTTGAGTCCGGAGGCGACGGTCTGGGCGGTGGCGCTATCGGGAAGGGCGATGACGTCGTCGCGCTTGAAGGCGGTCGTGGAGGTGTTCGCGAGGTTGTTCGCGAGCACTTCGTGGCGCTGCCAGAGCGCCTGCATTCCCGAGAGAAGCGTATCGACACCCGCGATCACGGCATCCGTGGAATCGCAAGCGAGGGGCCAAGCCAGCGGTCGCGCGTGATTCGTGGCGATTCACACAGTTGCGCCGGCACACCGCGGTGCGGGCCCGGCAACCCCGGCAAGTCTTGCCGGGATTCGTCAATGTCGGGGGGAGCAAACCGCGCTCCCCCCGACGCCCCCCACGCGGTCGCTGCAGAGGTGCGGGGCCGCCTACCTACTTCATCGGCCGGTGAGACGCCGAACTACAGTCACGGATGCGGCGGCCCGGCCGCCGCTCGAACGCAACCGCTCAGGGAGCCGGGACAATGAAGTAGCCACCGCCCGAGCGTGACGGCACCGGCGCGGGCAGCGCGCGCGGCAAGACGTAGTACCCGGTCTCGAGTTGAGCGCTCGGCCCCTCGGCCTGGAGCGAAAGCCGCACGGCGATGTTCTGACCGGACACGAACGCGATCGTCGTACTGGCCGGACGAAAGCCGGCGGCCACCATCTCGATGCGATGGAAGCCCGGCGCGATCGCGATGGTGCGGCCCCCGCCGGTGCCCGCGGTGATCGGTCCCAGCGACTCGCCATCGAGCAACACGTTGGCGTTCACGGGCTCGACTTCGAGGGTCAGCAACGCCCAGCCCGGGGGCAGCGGCAGGATCGATGACGTGGGCGCGGACGGAGGCGAAGGCGCGGTGGGCACGGCGGGGACTCCCGGCGCAACGGCT
Source organism: Methylomirabilia bacterium (assembly GCA_041492755.1). Classification (GTDB taxonomy): domain Bacteria; phylum Methylomirabilota; class Methylomirabilia; order Rokubacteriales; family CSP1-6; genus JBGPXN01. The sequence continues at coordinate 7,239 of JBGPXN010000095.1, forward strand.
CCGGCGGGAACCCCGGGCTCGCCCGGCGACGTCTGGGGAACGACCGGCCGGCCAGACGCGTCCAGGGGCACGTAGACCTGGCCGGGAGCGCGAGGAACGCGCACGACGCCGCCCTGGGCGAATGCATGTCCGGCCGGCGCCATCACGACCGCAGCGCTCAGGATCACGCTCGCGAGCCCATGTTTCCGCACGGTGCGCCTCGCTTTCGAGGTCACGATCGGCCCGTTCATCCGGGCGCTTGAGGTGGGCTGGCGGTCAATTTCTTGCCGACCGGTCACGGGCGAGCCGGCCGGTCTGGCCACATCCTGGCCGGCCGGCAAGGGCACACCGGCAGATCTTGCCGTTCTCAAAGGCATTTCTAGCCCAGGCGAGCATGGCACTCCTTTTGCCCCTAGTGGAGCCGACGCGGGCGGGGGCCCGCACAAATCGACGACGGAATGGAGGCGCACATGCTCAAGGGTTCGACGAACACCGACGCGAACTTCACGCTGCTCACCATCCACGGCCCCAGCGCCAAGCTGGAAGGGAAGTTCGAGATCGCCCAGTCGCTGCACATCGAGTGCGAAGTGGGTGGCGAGCTCAGCGTGGGCGGCGAACTGTTGATCGGCGAGCGCGGCACCGTGAAGGCGAACGTGCAGACGGTCGATGCCATCGTGCAGGGCACGTACGAGGGGAACATGGTGGCCAGCGGCACCGTGGAGATCGCCCCGACCGGACACGTGACCGGCAACATCGAGACCGACTCGCTGGTGATCGCCAAGGGCGGCTTCTTCAACGGCAACGTCACCAAGAAGAACACCCCGCAAGAGTGGAAGCTGCCGCCCTACCGCGCCGAGGATCGGCGGCCGAACCTCGTACTGGAAACTCCGCGTAGCACGGCGCTGGTGTGAGCCGGCGTCGTCACGACTGAACGAGCGCCCTGCGCGCAAAGGAGCGAGCGATGCTTGGACGGACGAAGACCCAGACGGTGTACCGGGAGCCGCAACCGGCGTACCGGGAACCGCAACCGGCATACCGGGAGCCGCAGCTCGCGTATCGTGAGCCGTCGATCCCGACGGTGACGATCGAGCCGCCGATCGAAGAGCCGGAGGCGCCGCAGTTCCTCGAACCCGAGGCGGTCGCGCACACGACGCCCGTGCGGCAGGGACCACCGCCACTGTTCAAGGTGTTCGGCGGTGAGGCCAAGCTGGACGGCCGCTTCGAAGTGGCCGAGTCGATCGCCATCGAGTGCGAGCTGAGTGGAGAGCTGATCGTGGGTGGACAGCTGGTGATCGGCAGGCACGGCGTCGTCAACGCCACCACGCACACCGTGGACGCCGTCATCGAGGGCTGCTACGAGGGCACGATGGTGGCGAGCGGCACGGTCGAGATTCTGCCCACCGGCCGGGTCAACGGTGACATCGAGAGCGACTCCCTGGTCATCGCCAAGGGCGCCGTCTTCAACGGCAACGTCGTCAAGCGCGTCCCCGACCCCACCATCGGCATCGCGCGCAGCCACCGGTAGATCGCAGCGCCGGGTTTCGGAGGGGGGCTCGCGCCCCCCTCCAGCATCCACGAGCCCGCTTCGACCTCGTTGGCGCAGCAAACCAGAGCCAGCATGATGCGTTCGCGTCTGGCCGGCGTCGTGGACGCCGTCACGCGGGTTTCCGCAGCCGAGGCGTCCGCGTTGCAACACCTCGCCACCCGATTACCCCGCAGGGTATCCGTGACCACCCAACGTGTTGGCGGATTCGTGGGCCGCGGTATGCTAGCCGAAACGACCGGACTGAGAGGGGTTCGATGCGCAAAGGATTGATCTTCTCGTTCGTGGCGGTGCTGGTGGCCATCCTCGCCGTCGCTGGCGCCGCGCAGGAGCCGAAGACCGACGAGCAGAAGGCGCTCTACGCGCTCGGTGTCGCCATAAGTCAGAGCCTGTCCTTGTTCAATCTCAGCGAGGTCGAGCTCGAGATGGTCAAGACGGGACTCACCGACGGCGTCCTGCACAAGGAGCTGAAGGCCGACCTGCAGACGTCCAGGCCGAAGCTCGAGGAGCTGCAGCGCACCCGGCTGGCCGCCGCCGCCGCCAACGAGAAGAAGGTCGGACAAGCGTACCTCGACAAGGCCGCGACCGAAAAAGGCGCGACGAAGACGCCGTCGGGTCTGGTGATCACGACGCTCACGCCCGGCACCGGAGCCTCGCCCAAGGCGACCGACAAGGTGAAGGTGCACTACCACGGCACGCTGGTGGACGGCTCGGTCTTCGACAGCTCGGTCCAGCGGGGTGAGCCGGTGGCGTTTCCGCTCAATGGTGTCATTCGCTGCTGGACGGAAGGGGTGCCGCTGATGAAGGTCGGGGGCAAGAGCCGGCTCGTGTGCCCGGCCGACCTGGCCTACGGTGACCGTGGTGCGCCGCCCCGGATCAAGCCGGGGGCCACGCTGGTCTTCGAGATCGAGCTGCTGGACATCCTGCAGTAGTGACATGGGGGGCCACGAAATGGCCCCCCATACCCCCCCGAGCGCTCGGAAGCGCCCCGGGGCACCCGGGGCGCTCCTCGATCTCCGTTTACTTCGAGACGCGCCTAGCCTCCGCCTACTGTAGCCTAGCCGCTCCGCCAGCCGAAAAACTAGCCGCCGAGCGCTTCCCGGAACCGGTTGTAGGCTTCCAGCGGGTCACCGAACTTCTGGTGGCCCGCCGTGTGATGCGCGCACGCGATCAGCAGGGTGTCGCGGTCGGGCGCGGTGCTGTGGCCGTAGTCCTCGAGCAGGCAGAGGCCAATCTCCTGGTTGTGCGGATCGTTGCCTTCCCGCGCCGCGGCCAGCGCCAGCGTCTGCACGAGCGGCGCGCGATCGTAACCGGCGTCGAGATACGCGCGCACCCAGGCGCGGCTCTCGTCGGTCTTCAGCGCTTTCTGGGCGTCGTCTAGTCGCCGGAGCACGTCGGCCGGGGAGAGCGAGCGGGCGCCCTGCGGCGCGCGCGTCTCGCCTTCGCCGTTGCCTGGCGTGTTCTGCACCCAATGCGCGGCCTGGTGAATGAACGAGCCGGCGACGTAGAGGAGCTTGAGCCGGTGAGGATGCTCGAAGGTGTCGTAGAACCACCGCAGCGTGTTCGTGTACTCGTAGCCGTGGTGCGGCATCGAGAAGTTCGCGGGGTTGCCCGCGGTCAGGATCACGCGCGCGGCGGCGATCTGGATCGTGTCGACGATCTGGCGCGGATCCTTGCCCGCGAGCAGCAGCGCGGTGATCTCGTGGATGAACGCGGGCTCGGGCTCGGCAATGATCGCGTCGATCAACCGCTGCGCTTCCGCCGGGGTCAGCGGCGCGGTGTTGCGCAGGAGCCGCTCCTCCACCAGGCGCCGTGGTGACGGCTCCATCGAGGACTTGGGCTTGGCATCGTCCTCCGCGAGGTGGAGCCAGGTCACCTGGCAGGCCATCTCGTACGTGGCGTGCCAGCGCGGGCCGACCGCCATGTCGAGCGCGCCCGCGTAGAGCACGTCGTGGGCGTCGTCCCAGCCGATGGCGTGGCCAACCTCGATCGTCGCCCGCGCGCGATACCCCTTGTGCCCGGTGGTGTACGAGCGGTTGTAGAGCATCCGATCCTGCACGTCGATGAGCCCGGCGAACGCCAGATGCGCGAGCAGCTCCCGGCGGTGCTCCCGTTCTTCGAAGAGGCCGAGGAAGACGCGATAGGCTTCCAGCACCTCACCGCGCTGCACGAGCGTCAGCCAGTGGTCGAGACGCTCGTCGAACGGTCCCTCGAGCCTCGCCGGCTCCTGATCCGGCCAGTGCCGCTCCGGCGGCGCGACCGGCTTGTTCGGGTCACGCTTCTGGCCGCGGCCGCCGTAGTGGCCGGGCGCCTTGCCGAGGAGCTGGTTCCAGGGGTCGAGGCCGGTCGGCACGTACCAGATCGTCTGCGCGAGCGGCAAGTACGCGAGCGCCGGGGGCAGGTAGCCGGGCAGGTGCACGCTCGTGCGCGCGCTCAGCAGGCAGTGGTCGTTGTTGACGAAGCGCACGAAGCCGTTGTCGATGCGCTGGTGATACGGCACGTGCGTGTACGGCGCGTGGATGCGCACGGTCTCGTGCAGGATCTCCGCGCGCGGACGGCCGGCGCGCACGAGATCGTAGAAGACCGCGGTGGCGCCGAGCTGGTCGCGCGCGAGAACGCGCTCTTCGAGCTTCGCGTAGAGGCCGCCTGCCCTGTCCATCAGCTCACTCCGATCTCGGTGAACGATTCACGGCATCACCGCCCCGGGCCGCGAAGACGTCAGATGCTACACGGCGAATCCGTAGAACCGACCGGCGTTCTCGCAGACGACCTTGCGACGGAGGTCGGCGGGCAGGTGCCCGAGCTCTTTCTGGATGTACTCCTGCGAATCCGGCCACACCCCGTCGGGATGCGGGAAGTCCGAACCCCACATCACGTTCTCGGCGCCGAGGTCGTCGAGGAGCTTGATGCCGATCGGATCGGTCTGGAACGTCGCCCTGCACTGCCGCCGCCAGTAGGCGCTGGGGGGCATCGTGAGCGAGAGGTCCTTGAACTGGTCCTCCCACTCGGCGTCCATGCGCTGCAGGATGTAGGGAATCCAGCCGATCCCGCTCTCGCCGAGCACGAGGCGGATGCGCGGATACTTCTCGAGCACGCCGCCGAAGATCATCGACGTGAGGATGTTCGTCATGTTGATCTGGAACTGGGTGATGTTCGACGCGAACGCCGCGCGGGCCACCGGCAGCGCCACTTTGGGCGCGTCGGGCGCGTTGGCGCGGGTGGGATCGGATCCCACGAGGACGATCTTCCGCAGGTGGTCCGGCATGTAACCGCCGACGGTGTGGAAGTGCAGCGGCAGCCCCGTCTCGTTGATGGCTTCCCAGAGCGGATTCCAGTACGGATCCCACAGCGGCGTCAGCTCCGCCGAGTTCGCGATGTCGACCCCGCGCACCACGCCGCGCTTGGCCACGCGCTTGACCTCGGCGATCGCGGCTTCCAGTGGACCGTTCGGGATCGAAGCCAGGCCCGCGAAGCGCTCGGGATGGGTCGCGCAGAAGTCCGCGAGCCAGTCGTTGTAGACGCGCAGGACCTCGACGGCCGCCTCCGGATCGTTCATGCGCCCCGTCGTCCCGAGCACGCCGTAGAGCACCTCGCCCTGCACGCCGTCGCGGTCCTGGTCCTTCAGCCGCAGCTCGGGATCGGTGATCCGCCGGATCCCGCGCTTGCCGTCGTCGTAAAGGCCCGTCTCCGCCATCCGATCCGAGCGGTGGATCCGGCCCGGGACGTACTCGCGTCCGGCCGAGCCCATGCCGCAGGGCCGGCCGAGGGCGGCGCCCTTCTTCGTGGTCCACCGCGGACCGGCGGAACTGTCGGTCACGTACGGCATGCGGTCCTTCATGGCGGCTGACGCGTTCCCGGTGAAGAGGTCGGGCGGCAGCCAGCAGAGGTCGAGGTGGCAATCCGCGGAAATCGTGTCGTATCGCATGGTCGTACGCTCCTTCCGAGACGGTGCGTTATTCTGCGCGCGAGGCGCCCGCCATTGCAAGCGGAGCGGCCACCGGCCGTGGGCCGATGGCCCACTCCCGACCTTCGGCTGCCCCACCACGAGCGCTACATGCGCGCGACCACGCGCCGCGCGAACTCCTCGGCGAACCGCCACTTATCGTCGACGCCGGTGGCGAACATCAGCTCCTGAAGCCCCTGGCGCTCCAGCTCGCGGACGTGCTCGATGAGCTCGTCCGCCGTCCCGACCAGACAGGTGGCCCGGACCAGGTTGGCGTCGATCAGCTCGGCCTCGCCGGGGTGCAGCGCGGTGTAGTGGAGCTCGTGCGTCCGGAAGTGTCGGTGCTCCGGCGGAATCTCCTCGACCAATGCGCAGTATCGCTTCCAGATCGGCCGGAGGAACTCCGGAGGCTCGACGCCCCGCTCGTGGACCTCGTCGTAGAAGTAGTAGACGCTCGCCATCACGTTCGGTCCGACCGCGCGGATCACGCGCTCGGAATCGGCCGGCTCGCCCGGCTCCAGCAACGCGATGTTGGTCAGCGCGCAATTCCGGAAGCCGTCGAGCGCGCGGCCGGCACTGGCCGCGCCCTTCTCCGCATGCCGCAGTGCCTCGGCGACGGGCACGCCACGGGGCGGGATCGCGAACACAAGGCCGTCGCCGTACCGGCCCGCCAGCTCCATGGCCCGCGGTCCGAAGCCGGAGACATAGAGCGGGATCTTCGGCTCCAGGCTCATGTACTTCGCTTCGTGCATGAGGATGCGGATAGGGCGGGTGACTCCGTCGAAGGTGTAGTCCACGACGTCGCCGCGCAGCAGCGTGCTGAGCACGCGGAGGTATTCGGCGTACTCGGCGACCCGCATCGGCCGCTGCCCCATCGTGCGCATGGCCGTGTTGCCGGTGCCGATGCCCAGGTGCACGCGTCCCGGGGCCAGCCGGTTGAGCGTCGCCATCGCCGCCACGTGCACGGGAGGGATCCGTGTTCCGGAAATCGCCGTGCCGGGCCCGAGGCGGAGCCGCGTGGTCTGCCGGGCCGCCAGCGCGAGCACGGCGTAACAGTCGGAGAAGAGCATCTGGCTGTCCGTGACCCACACGGAGTCGTACCCGAGCATCTCGACGTGATTGAAGAAGCCGATCTCGTCGACGTTGGCCATCACGCAGACGCCGAAGCGCATCTCAGGCCCCCTCCGCGGATGAGCGCGCCGTGGCGCCGCGCTCGAAGACCGCCTGGATCATCACGATGCGTCGCTCGTCACGATTGCGCTGGCCGGCCCGCGTGATCTCGTCGAGCCCGTCCCCCATGACCAGCCGCTGGATACTGTGCGCCGGCACGGCGGCGCCGCTACTCGCCCCCGCCAGCTCCAGCGTCACGTCCTCCCAGGCACGCGGGCGGAAGCCCACGGCTTCGATCAACCCGCGCATCTCGGCCGGCGGGCGCAGGAAGCTGGCCGAGGCGTCACGCGCCCACATCACGGGGAAGACGACGGGCTGCACGGAACCGGCCATCGGCTCCTGGAGGACCAGCAGACCGCCGGGACGCAGCACGCGGACGAAGCCGGCGTACAACCGCTCCTTGTCGGCGATGTTCATGCCGCTGTTCTGCGTCCACACGACGTCGAATGCACCGGCGTCGACGTCCAGCGCCATCGCGTCGCCGATGCGATGCGTGACCCGCGCGGCCAGTCCGATTCGAGCGGTAAGGGCCTGGCCCGCGCGCACGTACGACTCCGTGAGATCCACGACCGTGACGTGACAGCCAAACTCGGTGGCCAGCGTGCGCGCCGGGCCTCCGAGGCCGCCACCGACGTCGAGGACACGCAGCCCGGGCCGCAGGCCAGCCAGGCGCGCCAGCCGGTCCGTCGCCTTCTTGCCGCCCCCGTGAAACTGGTCGGCGGGCACCAGGTCGTCGACGGTCAGCGCGTGGACGTCCTTGCCCGCGGCCACGAGGGCGTCGAGGATCGCGCGCTCGAGCCCGTCGCGTCCCCAGTATGCGTTGGCCGCCCGCGCGTCACTCGCCTCGATCATGGGATCCTGCGGGGGACTATGCGGGGGAGGCCACCACCCGGTCAAGCGCCCGCCCTATCGAGCCGGTCACCAGCGGCGTTCGCGTCGCGCCCCCGACGAGGAAGGTCTCGTCGATCTGGTCGGGGCGCCTGCCGGCATCGGCGAGGGCCTGGTGGACGCCTCGCCGAGGATCTCCAGGCTCTTCACGAACGCTCGGCGGAGTGTCTCGCTCCGCAGGAACTCGGTCTTCGAGACGTCCCGGCTGTGCTCGAGCAGATAGTTTGCCTCAGCCAGGATATGCCGGAGATACTCACGCGGTTCGAACGACATCCTCCGCCTCGGAGAGGATGTGCGGTCCGATGTACGGGCTCAGCGCCTCGGTCGTGACCAGTTCGACTGGATGGTCCAGCAGGCGCTCGAGCAACTCGGACAGTGCGAGAAAGTTGTCGAAGGTCTTGCGGGCGGGATCGAACTCCACCAGGACATCGACGTCGCTGTCGGGTCGAGCTTCGTTCCGCACGACCGAGCCGACCAGCGCGAGTCGACGCACGCCGAGGCTGGTGATCTCCACGGTCGCTGGCCTATACAGGCTACGTCCCGATACATCCCGAGTCTGCCCGGCTTATCCCTCGAAAAGCGTCAGCGTGACATCAGCAAGAACACGCAGCATGTTGTTGTAGAAGTCCACCAACGCGTTGTATACTCACTACAACAGCGGCGAGGGAGGAGTCGGCACCCCTAAGGGCCGGTGCCGTACAAGGAGGACTACACAACACAAGAGGGAGGGAAGGCGACGATGGCCACGGCGTTCGGGGAGTATTTCCGGGGGCTGAGAGCGGGACTAAACATGCCGTTGAGGCAGTTCTGCATCGCCAATGGCTACGATCCGGGAAACATCAGCAGGCTGGAGCGGGGACTCTTGGCGCCCCCGACAGCGGACGAGAAACTTCGTGATTACGCGCGAGCACTGAAGATCAAGAAGGGGTCGGATGAGTGGATCACGTTCTTCGACTTGGCAGCAGTCGCGCGGCGAGAGATACCACAGGACATCATGGCCGATGAGGAGCTCGTGAAGTGGCTCCCACTGGTGTTCCGGACGTTGCGTGGCCAGAAAGTCGATGAGAAGGAGCTGGACGCGCTTGTGGACAGGGTGCGGAAGGCCTAGCCTTTGGCGATCCGCGTGCCCCGGCTGTCCTACGAGGATGTCCGAGGATACGCGGATCGCTTCCTTGGCGAGCATCACCCCTCCCTCGCGGCTCCAGTTCCGATCGAAGAGATTATCGACTTCGGACTGCGGATCAATATCATCCCGATCCCCGGCCTCCAGGCGGTGCATGACATCGATGGATTTCTCTCGGCCGACATGGGAGCCATATCCGTCGATCAGTAGTCTTCGAGAACCGCCCTGCCCGCTACCGCTTCACGCTCGCGCATGAGATCGCTTATCTGGTGATCCACGGCGACAGGCTCAAGGAGGTCGCGCCGAAGTCGATCCCCGACTGGAAGCAGTTCGTGCGCGAGCTTCCGGAGCGTGATTATGCGTGGCTGGAGTGGCAAGCCTACGCCTTCGGCGGGCTGGTGCTCGCGCCGCGCGGTCCGCTGCTAGCGGCTCACGACGAGGCTGTCCAGGCGGCTCGCGAGGCTGGTATCGACCCCGCGGCGAACCTGGATTTCGCACGCGAC
>JBGPXN010000254.1:0-4936 GCA_041492755.1 Methylomirabilia bacterium
CGCTTCACGCCGGGGACCGCGCGGGCCTCGCGCATCAGCTCGATCGTCGGGCCATGGCTCGTGCCGAGCAGCTTGCAGATCGTCGGGTGGATGCAGGACAGGCGCTTGCACACGGCTTCCACGTCGGGCCGCGTGCAGCGCATCTGGTACATGTTCGCGGTGGGGCCGCCGAGGTCGCTGATGGTGCCCTTGAACCCGGGGTCGGCGGCGATTGTCTTCACCTCGGCGAGGATCGAGCGCGGACTCCGGCTCTGGATGACGCGGCCCTCGTGCATCGTGATGGAGCAGAAGGTGCAGCCGCCGAAGCAGCCGCGCATGATCTGCACCGAGTCCTTGATCATCGTGTGCGCGGGGATCGGCTCGGCGTAGCGCGGGTGGGGCCGCCGCGTGTACGGCAGATCGTAGATCGCGTCCATCTCCGCCTCGGCGAGCGGAAAGCACGGTGGGTTGAGCACGAGCACGCGGTCGCCGTGGGCCTGGGTCAGCCGCTTCGCGTTGAACGCGTTGGTCTCGTGGTGGAAGGCGCGCGTCATCCGCGCGAAGGCGAGCGTGTCGCGGGCGACCTCCTCGTAGGACGGCAGCGCGAGCGTCTCACCGGGCCAGGACGGCAGCTCCTCCTTCGCGCCGAGCAGGTAGGCCACGCCGCGCAGGTCGCGCGCCGCCGCCACGGGCTGTCCCGACGCGAGGCGTCGCGCGATGGTGACGATCGTCGCCTCGCCCTTGCCGAACCCGAGCAGGTCGGCCTTGCTCGCCGCGAGCATCGACGGCCGCACCTGCTCCGACCAGTAGTCGAAGTGCGCGATGCGGCGTAGCGACGCCTCGATGCCGCCGATCACGACCGGCACGCCGGGGAACGCTTCGCGGCAGCGCTGCGCGTACACGGGCGTGGGCCGATCCGGGCGCAGCCCGATCTTCCCGCCGGGCGAGTACGCGTCGTCGTTGCGGCGCTTCTTGTTCGCCGTGTAGTGGTTGATCATCGAGTCCATGTTCCCGGCCGAGACGGCGTAGAAGAGCCGGGGCCGCCCGAGCGCGCGCCACGCCGCCGGACTCTTCCAGTCGGGCTGCGGCAGGATCGCGACGCGGAACCCGTGCGACTCGAGCCCGCGCGAGAGCACGGCCATCGCGAAGGACGGGTGGTCCACGTAGGCGTCGCCCGTCACGAAGACGACGTCGGGCGCGTCCCAGCCGCGCGCGCGGATCTCGTCCGCCGTCGTGGGCAACCAGCGTTCGGGACTCGAGATCACACGGTCATCTTACGCGGACGGTTCGCTCGAGGCGCCGCGGAGTTCATGGACCGGATTCTCGCGGCCGCCGGGCCCGGTGGGTCACTTCGCGTCGTGGAAGATGACGCCGAGGGTGTAGCGCTCGCCGCGCGTCAGGCGGCTCACGCCGTGGCGCATGGCGGCGCGGTAGTGGCCGCGGGTGCCCATGACCGGCCGGTAGCGCGTGGTGAAGATCACGATCTCGCCCTGCTCGGTGGCGATCGCCTCGCCGCGGGACTGCGCGCGCGGCCGCTGCTCCACGAGCAGGAACTCCCCGCCGTCGTAGTCCACGCCCCGGCGGCTCAGGAAGCACGTGAGCTGGAGCGGAAACGCGATCTCGCCGTAGAGGTCCTGGTGCAGGCAGTTGTAGCCGCCGGCTTCGTAGTGGAGCAGCAGCGGCGTCGGCTTCGTCTGGCCGTGCTTGCGGCACCGCGCGCGCAACCCGGCCAGATCCGATGGATACACGGTGGCCGTTTCGAGCGCGGTCTCCCACTGGTTGGCGATCGCGGCCAGCGGTGGATAGGCGTGCTCGCGCAGCGCTTCGACGAGTGGGGGCAGGGGATCGGCGAAGTATTTGTACTCGCCGAGTCCGAAGCGATAGCGCGCCATGTCGACGCGGCTGCGGAAGCGCGCGTCGTCCGGGTAGAGCGCGATCAGCGCGGCGCACTCGCCGGCGGTGAGCACGGGCGGCGTGCGCGCATAGCCGAGATCCCAGAGCGAGCGCTCCATCGCCGTCCAGTCGAGCGCGCGCAAGCGATCCGCGATGTCCATGCCATTGGACATCCTACTCCCGGGGCGCGAGGTCGCTCAGCGATAGGCGTCGGGGGCCTGCTTCACCTGCCGCCAGAACTCCGGGTCGTGGCCCGGGAAGATGCGGCCGCCGGTGAGCCGCGCCAGCGTCTTGAGCCGTTGGATGGAGTGCAGGGCCCGCGTCGGGTTCCACACCACGCCGGGCACGCGTTCGGCATCCACGTGCTCCTGCCAGTAACACGCGTCGCCGGCGAGGATCACCGGACCACTCTGCGGGAGCTCGACCAGCAGCGACTGGTGGCCGGGGGTGTGGCCGTCGGAGCGGAGCACGGTCACTCCGGGCGCCAGCTCGGTATCGCCGTCGAGCAGCCGCCAGCGGTAACCCGGCAGGTCGAAGTTCTTGCGGTAGTAGAACGACGCGAAGAACGGCGCCGGATAGTGGGCCGCCGCGTATTCGTCCTTCTGGACGATGAGCTCGGACTGCGCGAACAGATCGGCGCCGCCGGCGTGGTCGTAGTGCAGGTGCGAGAGGACGACCATGTCGACGCTGCCCGGTTCCAGCCCGAGCGTGTCGAGCCGATGCACGAGCAGGTCCTCGGGCGTGAAGCGGGCGAGCGGATCGTTGCGCAACAGGCCGGGCACCGCCCGCGGCGAGAGCCCGGTATCGAAGAGAATGACGCCGTCGGAGGTCCGCACCAGCCAGCAGGCGATCGGGATCTGCACCTTCTCGGCGGAAAAGTCGCCGTAGAACAATCCCGAGCGTTCGAAACCGATGAAGCCGTTCTGCAGCGCGTAGAGGCCCTGGACCGCCATGGCGCGTCATCATAGCAGGACCGCGCCGGTCGTCCGCGCGTGCGGGTACGCCGCGGAGGGCGCGCCCTACCCTGCCAATGCGCGCGCCCCGCCCCACTGCGCTAGAATCCCGGCAGATCCCGACCCCGACGAGGAGACCATGGATTTCGCGTTGACCGAGCAACAGGAGCTGATCCGCAAGGAAGTCGCCACGCTCGCCCGCTCGTTCCCCGCCGACTACTGGCTGGACAAGGACAGGAAGGCCGAGTACCCGTGGGAGTTCGTGCGCGCATTCGCCGCCGGCGGCTGGCTGGGCGCGATCATCCCCGAAGAATACGGCGGCTCCGGGCTGGGGGTCATGGAGGCCGCGCTCATCCTGCACGAGATCGCCGTCGCCGGCGGCGGCACCACCGGCTGCTCGCCCGTGCACTTCTACATGTTTCCGCCGATGCCGGTGATCAAGCACGGCTCCGCCGAGCTCAAGGCGCGCGTGCTGCCGCCGATCGCCCGCGGCGAGACCGTGATGTCGTTCGGCGTGACCGAGCCCAACGCGGGGACCGACACCTCGCGCATCGAGACGCGGGCCGAGCGCCACGGTGACCGCTTCCTCGTCCACGGCCGCAAGGTCTGGAACACCAACGCACGCCAGGCCACGCACATCTTGTTGTTGGCGCGGACGTCGCCGCGCGACGACGCCAAGCCGTACGCGGGGCTGACCCTGTTCTTCACGCCGTTCGACCGCGCGCGCATCACCGTCCGCGAGATCGAGAAGCTCGGCCGGGCCGCCGTCGACTCCAACGAGATCTTCATCGACGGCCTCGACGTGCCCGCCCAGGACGTCGTGGGCGAGGTGGGCCGCGGCTTCTATCACCTGCTCGACTCGCTGAACCCGGAGCGGGTCATGACGGCGATCGAGGCCGTCGGCATCGGGCGGGCGGCGCTCGAGCGGGCGGTGCAGTACGCCAAGGAGCGCGTCGTGTTCGACCGGCCCATCGGGCAGAACCAGGCGATCGCGCACCCGCTCGCGCAGGCGTGGGCCAAGCTCGAGACCGCCGAATTGATGTGCCTGAAGGCGGCCTGGCTCTTCGATCACGGCCGACCCTGCGGCGCCGAGTCGAACACCGCCAAGCTCATGGCCGCCGAGGCCGGCTTCGAAGCCTGCGACGTCGCGGTGCAGACCCACGGCGGCTACGGCTACGCCAAGGAGTTCCACGTCGAGCGCCTCTGGCGCGAGGTCCGCCTCTACAAGATCGCGCCCGTCTCCCAGGAGATGGTCCTGAACTACATCAGCGAGCACGTGCTGGGCTTGCCGAAGAGCTACTGACACCGAGGCGCTTGGTCGCGCAAGGAGGCATAATGGGCGGTTTTCGCGCAATTCCGTAGTACCCTCCGCTGAATGGGGCACGGCGCGTCCGAAGACCACGTCCTGATCGAGGCGGCCCGGCTCCTCGCCAGTGGCCTGGAGCCGGACGACGTCCTGTCCCGCCTCGCCGAGCTTCTGCGCACCACCCTCGGCCTGGATCTGGTTCGCATCTGGCTCCGGGAAGCCGACGGCGCCCTCGCCGTGCGGGTCCAGGTCGGGACCACCGCGCTACCGCCGCCGAAGATGACGGTGCGCCCGGGTGAGGGCCTCGTGGGTCGCGTGCTCGAGCAGCGGCGGCCCCTGGCCGTGCGCGATCTTCAAGGCGATCCGCGGTTGAAGTATCTGGGTCGGCTGGTGCAGGAAGGTCTCGTGTCGGGGATCGTGGCTCCGCTGCTCGTCCAGGACGACGTCGTCGGCGTGTTGTCGGCGGGAAGTCAGGTGGCGCGGGACTTCTCCCGCGACGAGGTCGCGATCGCCGAGGCCCTGGCGACGTGCGCGGCGGCAGTCGTCCGGAGCGCCCGCCTCACGGAGGAGCTCGGCGCGCGCTTGCGGGAGACGCAAATTCTGCTCAGCGTCGCGCAGACGGCGGGCGCGGTGCTCGATCTGCCGGAGATCGCCCGTCGCACCATCCGCGCGATGGTCCAGGCGCTGGGTGCCGACATGGGCGGCGTGTGGGAGATCGACGCCGGGGGGACGACGCTGGTGCCGCTCGCCGGCTACCACATTCCGGCCCACGTGGCCGGGCAGCTCTCCGCCGACCAGTTGCCGA
>JBGPXN010000156.1:0-10922 GCA_041492755.1 Methylomirabilia bacterium
CCGTCGCCGGGCTCGTCGTGCCCGTCGGGCAGCCCGTCCCGCTCCAGCCGGTGAAGTTCGACGTGCTCGCGGGCGTCGCGGAAATTTGTGCCGGCGTGCCGGCCGCATACGTGCCCGCGCCCGCCGTCGTGCCCGAGCCTGTCCCCGCCACGGCGATCGTCAGCGCGTACTGCTTGAGCATGAACGTCGCCGTGCAGGTCTTCGGACCGTCGACCACCACCGGCGCCGGACTCGTCGTGCCCGTCGGGCAGGCCGGCCCGCTCCAGCCGGTGAAATTCGAATCGGTGGCGGGGTTCGCTGAGATCTGAGCAGAGGCGCCGGCGAGGTACGTCCCCGATCCCGTCGTCGTGCCCGATCCGGAGCCAGCCGTGTTAATCGTGAGCACGTACTGCAGCGCAAAGGTCGCGGTGCACGTCCGGTCGCCGTCCATCACCACCGGGGCCGGACTGGTCGTGCCGGCCGGGCAGCTCGCGTCTCCGGTCCATCCGGTGAACACGGAGCCGCCGGTCGCGGTCGCCGACACCTGCACCGACGTGCCGACCGCGTACGTGCCGGCCCCGGTCGTCGTGCCGGACCCCGCCCCCGCGCTGGTGATGGTCAGCGTGTGCTGCTTCAGCGCGAACGTGGCGGTGCACGTGCGGTCGCCGTCCATCGCCACCGTGGTCGGTGTCACCGTCCCCGTCGGGCAGCCGGTGCCGCTCCAGCCCGCGAAGGTCGAGTTGCCGGCCGGGGTTGCCGCGATCTGCGCCGCGGTGCCGGCGGCATACGTGCCGGCACCCGTCACCGTGCCCGACCCCGGGCCCGCGGTGTTGATGCTGAGCACGTACTGATTCAGCGTGAACGTCGCCGTGCACGTCGTGTCGCCATCTATCACGATCGTGACCGGCGTCGTCGTACCGGCGGGACAGCCCGTCCCGACCCAGCCGCTGAACGTCGAGTTGCTCGCCGGGGTCGCGGAGATTTGCACCGGGGTGCCGGCGGCGTACATGCTGCCCCCTGCGGTCACGCCGGTCCCCGTCCCGGCCGTCATGATGGTCAACGCGTACTGCTTGAGCGCGAACGTCGCCGTGCAGGTCCGATCGCCCTCCATCACGACAGTGGCCGCGGTCGCCGAGCCGACCGGACAGCCGGACCCGCTCCAGCCCGTGAATGTCGAGTTGCTGGCGGCGGCGGCCGTGATCTGCACGGAGGTCCCGGCCCGATACGTGCCGCCCCCCGTCGTCGTGCCCGCGCCCGGTCCGGAGGCACCGGTCGTCAACGTGTACTGATTCAGGGCGAACGTTGCGGTGCAGGTCTTGTCACCGTCCAACACCAGCGTGGCCGACGCCGCGGCGCTGGTGGGACAGCCCGAGCCGCCCCAGGCGCTGAACGTCGAATGGGTCGCCGGATCGGCGAACATCTGGACCGCGGTGCCGGCCGCGTACGTACCGGAGCCCATGGCCGTCCCCGACCCCGTTCCCGCCATCGTGATCGTCAGCACGTACTGCCTGATCTCCTGGCATCCGTGCTGATCCACCGCCGGGTCGCAGAGCCCGGGCGTCATCATTCCCGCCGCGTTGGTGCGGGCAATGAACGTCGCCGTGCAGACCTTGTCGCCGTCCATGACCACGGCGGCGGGGGTCACCGTCCCCGATGGACACCCCGCGCCGCTCCAGCCGCCGAACACGGAGGTGCCCGAGGCAATCGCGGAAACCTGCACGGCGGTGCCTGCCCCGTACGTACCGCTTCCCGCGGTGGCGCCCGCACCCACGGCGTTGACGTTGAGCACGTAGCGGAGTGGCTGCGAAGCGGGCATAGAAAACGACGATGCCGCCGGAGGCGGCGGCGAGGACGGAACGGAGGCCGGCGGTGTTACCGCCAAGGGCGGCGGCGGCGGCGACGGCGGCGGGGACGACGACGACAAGGGCGACCACAGCAGGGACGGAGAGAGTGGCGACGGCGGTGGGGAGGGGGGCACCGACAAAGACGGCGGCGGCGCCGCTGACAACTGTGTCGGCGGCGCGTTCTCGACGTCAACGCTCACGACGTCAGACACCGAGTCGACGCCGATGGGGCCGGACCTCCTCGCCTCGGCCCAGATCCTGTGACTGCCGTTCGCCACGCTCGCGGTATCCCAGGTGTATCGACACGGGCCATTGATCGGGTCGCAACTCGCGACCACCACGCCGTCGATGAGGATGCCGAGCCACTGCCCGAGCTCGAGCGGCTGGGACGGTTCCGCGGTGATCACGACCGCGCCCGAAGCGGGCGACGGCGCGCTCAGAAACACGTTCAGCGTGGCCTGGTTCGCCACCTGCACCGCGATCGCGTCGGACGTGATCGACGACTGCCCGGTGCTGGCAACTGCCCACACGGTGTGGGGACCGTTCGCGACCGCAGCGGTGTCCCACGGCAGCGCGCACGGCGCCGATGGGCAGCTGCCGACGACCACGCCGTCCACGAGCACCTGCAGGGTCGCGGCCCAGCCGTGAAACGACCTGGCATCAGCCACGATGGTCACGATGCCCGTGGCCGCCGCGGGCACCTGAACCTCCAGGGTGTTGTCCACCTCCACGCTGATCGGGCGGGACGTCCAGGACGCGCTCTCATCGGCACCGGTGCCCCATACTTCGTGGGGACCGTTCGCGGCCGATGTCGTGTCCCAGGTCACCGCGCAGGGGGCCGTGACGCAGTGGGCGACGAGGGCGCCGTCGATGAAGAGCTGGAGCGTCTTGAGCGTGCGCTGGGGGGCGTCGAGGGTGAGGGTCAGGGCTCCGGGTCCCGAGGGCACCGCGGACAGCGTCAGGTCATTCGCGTCGTCCTGGGCGTGAGCAGTTGGGCAGAGCCATAGCGCCGCGACCACGAGCGCAGCGAAAAACGCCCGTGGCCGTACGTGAGAAACAATCGCCGCAACAGCCGCCCCGTAGGCGTTCGTCACGGCCTTCGCGCGCCGATCAATCCAGACACCTCTCGGTTACAGACTTCCCTCTCGGGACTGGACGGAGGCGCCTCAGCGCGCTCCGAAGCGGATGGCAGGCACACCCTTGATGCGCTCTCGGCAGCACCGTCCGTCAAAGCCGTACCGCCGCGGGCGCGCCATGCATCACAGGAGGACCAAAAATCCGGCATCGCTCGTCAGCAGTTGTCGCCCGGGCGCAACGCCGATTCCTGCTCCGAAAATTCGGGGAGTAACGTCTACAAACGGTGTGCCGCAGGGTGAACAATTCTTCCCAGCCGGAGCCAGGAGTCTTGGGGGCTCTTTTCCGCCTTTCGTGGCAGCCAGTTACCGCGATCTTCCGATGCGGCTCAACTCGCGTGGTTGTCCGCAGTCCTGTGCACGCTCACTTCACGGTGGGTAGGCGGCTTCATACTTCGACGGGGCTGTGCGCATTACGGTAGGCGGGCGGGTAGAACGCCCCTAAATCCAAGGGCTTACCGGCGTGGCGCCCCGTTGCGACGAGGCTCAGGCCGCCGCATGGTCCAGGACACTCGTCGGGAGGAGATCGCGCCCGCGTAGCGTCACGCCAGGCGAGCCTCGGCGCGGCTCCGCAAGAGACGTCATCCGGTCGCCCGCGAAACGCATTGCCCTGGCGCGCCGCCGCGGATTTCGGACGTATCACGTCGGGGTTTTCCCGACGCCGCCGGCTGAATGACATCGTGATCGGAGGGCGAGGCCGATATAGTACGGTGGGTGCAGTGACGATGACGTCGGTCATGCCTGAGGCCGGCCGCTTCGACGCGCGAATCATGATCGTCGACGACGAGCCAGTGAATGTCCGGCTCCTCGAACGTCTCCTCGGAAGCTCCGGCTACACGAGGCTCCGAAGTACCACCGATGCGAGGGAGGCCCTCGGGCTCTTCGAGAGCTTCGATCCCGACATCGTCCTGCTCGACCTCCTCATGCCCCATCTCGACGGCTTCGTGGTCATGAAGCAGCTCGTGCATCTCGTGCCTGAGGGGGCCTACCTGCCGATCCTGGTGCTCACCGCTGACGCCACGCCGGACACGAAGAAGCGCGCCCTCGCCGCCGGTGCCAAAGACTTCCTCACGAAACCCTTCGACATCACCGAAGTCCTGTTGCGTATCGGGAACCTGCTCGAGACGCGGCGCCTGACCCGCGAGCTCCAGAACCAGAACGAGCGCCTCGAAGAGCAGGTGCGCGAGCGCACGGAGCGGCTGCTGCAGACGGAGAAGGTGGCCACGCTCGGCTCGCTCCTGGCCGGTGTCGCTCACGAGCTGAACAATCCGCTGACGATCATCACGGGCTGGACGGCCCTGCTCCAGGACTCGTTGCCGCCGGGAGCGGCGACCGGCCAGCTCGATCGCATCGGGACGGCGGCGAGCCGGTGCGTGCGAATCATCAAGAACTTCCTGGCCCTGGCGCGTCGCTGGCCGCCCGAGCGCGGTCCCGTGGCCCTCAACACGATGATCCGGGAGACCCTGGAGTTCCTCGGCTACGAGCTGCGCACGGCCGACGTTCAGGTGCAGATGAACCTGGCCGAAAACCTGCCCCGGCTGTGGGCCGACCCGCACCAGATCCAGCAGGTGTTGGTGAACCTCATCGTCAACGCCGACCAGGCGATGCGCAACATTCCGCCGCCACGCTCGTTGACGATCACGACCCGCCTGGACGCGGCCCGGGAGCACGTCGAGCTGGCCGTCGGTGACAACGGACCCGGCGTGCCACCGGAAATCCAGGCGCGGATCTTCGAGCCGTTCTTCACGACCAAGCCTCTCGGCTCGGGCACGGGGCTCGGACTCTCGCTCTGCCAGGGCATCGTGGAGGGGCACGGAGGAACGATCCGGCTGGACAGTCGGCCCGGCACCGGCACGACGTTCACGGTCGCCCTGGCGCTCGGCACGCCCGACGGCGTCGAGCCGGAGTCGAGCTCGCCAGACACCGCCCCGGCCGTTCGGAGCCAAAGAGTTCTGGTCGTTGACGACGAGCCCGCGGTGGCCGACCTGCTCGCGGAGATGCTGACCCGAGACGGCCATCAGGTGGAGACCGCCGACAACGGGATCACCGCTCTCGAAAGGCTCCGCGGGCAGGTCTACGACGTCATTCTCAGCGACAGTGGGATGCCGGGCCTGGACGGCCTCGGGCTCTATCGCGCGGTCGAGCGCCTCCAGCCGCGCTTGCTCGGCCGATTCATCTTCCTCTCCGGCGACACGTTGAACCCGAAGACGAGCGAATTTCTCGACGCGGTGGAAGCTCGACGGGTCAACAAACCCTTCACGCTCGACCAGGTGCGCGAGGTCGTCCGCCGGGCGGTCTCCGAATCGCCCGGCTCACCATAGCCCTCGACGGAGCGCTGCGCGCGTAGGGACCGACACGTCGCGAGACTACGCCAGGTGACGGACGCGAGTCGGTAGGGCGTTCAGCTCCTCGGCGCCGGTGGCGGTGACGAGGACGCCGGCGCCGATGTTGACGCGGTGACTGCCGAGACACGCGTTCGGCTCGAGTTCCAGCGCCATGCCCGGACCGAGGACGAGATCGCCGCGACGGATGCCCGGCGTGATCTGGCTCTCGATGTGCCCTTCGCGCGTGCCGGCGAGTTGTGCGCGGTTGACGCCCGTGAAGCCGGTCGCGCCGAAGGTCAGCGTGTGCGCGAGCGGGGTCTTGGCCCAGCAGCCGGCGGCGCGGATCGGGGCTTCCATGGCGCGCACGATGTCGGCGAACGTCACGCCCGGCCGGACGGCGGCCAGGCCCGCCTCGTAGGCCCGGCGCGCGGCGTCCTCGCACACGCGGTTCGTGTCGTCCACCGGGTCGAGCGCCACCGACATCTGGACCTGCGCTTCCTGCCCGCCGTAGCAGGTGTGGATCTCGGCCTGCACCAGGTCGCCGACGCGGACGCGCCGGGGCGGCTCCGCCCGCACGATCCAGCGCGGCGGCCCCCAGCCGATATTGGCGGGACCCGAGTGCAGGCTCATCGCCGGGTAGCGCGCGTCGCAGCCGTGGCGGTAGATCTCGCGCATCAGCTCGGCGTAGATCGCCGCCTCGCTCGTTCCCGGGCGCGTGACCTCCAGCATCACTCCGCAGACCTTCTCGCTCACGCGCGCGGCATACCGCAGCAGCGCCAGCTCCTCGTCGCTCTTCACGAGGATGAGATCGGTGAAGGCGCGCGTGAAATCGTCGAAGACGGCGTGGGGCAACGCCGCGGTGAGATTCTTCCAGAAGCCGAGCGGCAGCAACCCCTCCGTCTCCCCCGGCGCCGTCGGCCCGAAGCCGACGAGGCCGATCCGTCCCCGGTCGAGCTTCATTTCGACGAGAACCTGGGCGGCGGCGGCGCCGCCGAACGCCACGCGATAGTCCGTCACCCAGGGCTCAAGTCCGCGCGCGGCGCTCTCGTCGGCGCGGGAGATGCGCGAGGTCGAGAACGCGAGGACCGTGGGCTCGCCGTCGAGCGGAAAGACGACAACCGAATCCAGGAAATCGTCGATGAGATAGCTCTCCAGGCGCTCGCGGCCCTGGAAGCTCCCGACGATGACGGCGTCCAGCCCTTGCCGTCGCATGAGGGCCCGCATCGCCTGCCAGCGGCGGTCGCGCTCCAGGAGCGAGAGCGTCGGGCCGGGCTCATCCGGCCCGTCGCTGACGGGTGGCGTGGCGCGGGCGCTCACGCCGTCACGGGTCGCGCTGCTGCTCGATCTCCATGCGCGGGCGCACGTCGACGAGCGTCGGCGGACCGACGTCGGCCCCGTCGCGCCCGTTCGTCGAGAGCGGCATGGGCTGGTCGCCCAGACGCCAGGCGCGGGGGCCGAGCCCCGGTGGACGGGTCCAGCGCGCGAGCGGCCGGCCTTCCGCGAGTGCCCGCAACTCGCGCAGCCAGAGCTTGCGAATGGCGATCACGCCGGTATCCGCGCGGCCCAGGCGCTCACGCTCACGGTCCGCGATCCGACCCTGGCCGACCTGCGCGACGTCGTCCTGCAACCGCACCAGGTCGACGTGCACGCGATCGACGTCGGCCAGACGCAGCTCGCCGGCGAGGATGCGCTCGGCCGCCGCCTGGTGGGCCACGTCGATGCGCGCGCGGCGCGCCAGCCGGCGCTCGTGCACGCGCCCGACGGCGTCGCCCTTCACGGGGACGCGGTGGAGACTGAACTGCACGTGCTGCTCGTCGTCGACGGGCACCCACCAAAAGAGCGACTCCTGCCAGCCGATCTCGGGGTCGGTGGGCAGGGCCGTCATGTGGAAGATGTTCGGCATCCCGAACTGCTGCACCCGCACCTGCCCTTCGGCGCGCATCGAGGTGTAGGTGATGCCCCAGGCGCTGTCCTCGGCGGTGAGGCTCTGCCCGTGGCCGATACCGGCGAACGACGCCTCGTTGTCGCGGTGCACGAAGCCGACGTGGCTCATGTCGAGGGAGTTCTCGAGATTCTGGAAGTAGTTGCAGCGGCGACGGTAGGAATCCAGCTCGAGCAGTCCCTCGAAGCGCTCGAACTCGGGATAGCGCGGGAACTCCGGCGGGTCCCCTTCGCCGAGATAGGCGAAGACGAGTCCCAGGTACTCGCGCGCGGGATGACTGCGAATCCGCACCTTGGCGGCGAAGTCGGGCTGCTCGGCCGGCTGCTCCACGCACTGCCCGCAGCCGTCGTACGTCCACCCGTGATAGAAGCAGCGGATGCACTCGCCTTCCACCCATCCCACCGAGAGCTGCGTGCCGCGATGCGCGCAGCGGAAGTCGACCAGGTACGGCGCGCCGCCCTCGCCCCGGTAAAGCGTGAAGCTCTCGCCCAGCACGCGCACCGGTCGCGCCTGCCCCGCGGGCAGATCCGGAGCGTGATAGATCGGCTGCCAGAACGAGCGCAGGTACCGGCCAGCCAGCGTCCCCGGCCCAGTCCGCACGAAATCGTGTGCGCTGACCTCCACGCCCACCCGCGCGTCAGTCATGGCCGCCGGGCGGGCACGGTGCCGAGCTGGTCCTGCGCGTACTTGATGTAGCGCTCGTCGACGATCTCGTCCACGTCCACCTTCTTGACCACGGTCCCCTGCCGCGCGTGCCACTCCTGCTGGTCTTTCAGGCTTTCCCGGGCCAGCGTGCCGTTGGGATCGACGTAGCCCCACTGCATCCGATCGTAGAGCGCCTTGTCCTTCACGGCCGTGTGGCGGATCAGCACGTCGAGCACCTCGGGGCGCGCCGCGCCCCCGTGCATGGCCTCGTGGAACACGCGCACGGCCTTGAGATAGGCCACCGCGAAGTCGTTGGCCACTTTCGGTTGTTTCTCGGCCCAGTCCTTGTTGAAGAGGACCACCGAGACCTCGAACGGCGGGCTCTTCAACACCTCGGACGCCCGCCGGAACGGAATGGAGTGCCCGCGATCCGCGTGCTGCGTGACGAACGGCTCCACCATGGTGCCGGCGTCGATGACCTTCTGGGCGAAGGCCGGGCCCATGTTGGCCCACGGCATGTAGACGACCTCCACGTCCTTGATCGTGAGCCCCTCGGTCTCCAGCATCTTGCCCAGCATGTAGGCGAGGGCGGCGGCGGGGGCGTTCACGGCGATCTTCCTCCCCTTGAGGTCGGCGAGCGACCGCACGTGCCCCTTGAGATCGCTGCGCAGCACGAGCGTGTCGCTGGAAAACCCCGGCACGTCGCGCGAGCGCGCGGCCACGATCCGCACCGGCCAGTTGCGCGCGAAGGCGTTGAAGAGCCCGGCGCCAACCCCGCCGCCCACCACGTGCAGCTCCCCCGTCGCGAGCGGCGCCATGGCCTGCGCGGCCGACGTGAACTTCTCGAGCTTCACCTCGATCCCGCGCTCCTTGAAGAAGCCCTTCTCGATTGCGATGTAGAACGGCGCATCGGCGACGATGCCGAGGTCGCCGATCCGGACCTCGTTGGCGGCCGCCGGGCCCCCCAGCGCCGAGAGAAGCAGCGCGACGAGCGTGAACGCCACGGTTCGCGCAGAGGTCCGGGCGCTCGCCTCCGGACCGGGCGGGGTCGGGGTCCGCCTCACAGGGTCAGACCGCCGTCGAGATAGAGAGTCTGGCCGGTCATGTAGTCGGACGCCGACGACGCAAGATACAGGGCGAGCAGACCGACCTCGCGGAGGTTGCCCACGCGCTGGAGGGGGACAGCCTTTCGCGCCTCCTCCTGCCGCTGGGCGAACCCGGCTTCGCCCGAGGTGACCGCATCCGGAAAGCGGCCTGGCGCGATCGTATTCACCTGCACGCCGTACGGCGCCCACTCGAGCGCGAGCGCGCGGGTGAATCCGACCAGGGCCGTCTTGGCGGCCGCATAGATCGCCAGCGAGATTCCGCCACGCGACGACGCGAACGAGCCGACGTTGATCACCTTGCCCGAGCGGCGCGCGAGCATGTGCGGCGCCACCGCGCGCGTGCACAGCACGGTCGCGGTGAAGTTCACGTCCATGACGAGCTTCAAGCTCTCGTCGGTCAGCGCCACCGTCGACGCGCCGGGCGCGGGGACGAACGGGGTCCGGATCGAGTCGCCGAGATTGTTGACCAGGATGTCGAGCGCGCCGAAGTCGGCGAGGATGCGCCCGACCGCGCGCTCGACCTCCGCCGATTTGGTGACGTCGGCGACGAGCGGCGCCACCCGGCGGCCCGTGGCCTTCGCGACGTCGGCCGCGAGCCCGACGACGTACTTGTCGGTGAGGCCGTTGATGACGACGTCGGCGCCCCCCTCGGCCAGGACCTGCGCGATACCCTTGCCGATGCCGCGGCCGGCGCCGGTGACGAACGCGATCTTGCCTTCGAGATCGTATTCAGGAACGGGCACGAGACCTCCTTTCAGTGGCCTGGACAATTCGGCCGGCTTCGACGTCTCCGCGACTCACTTGAACGCCGGCATCACCTCGTGAGTAATGATCTGCAGGCTCCGGGTCTCCAGCTCCTTTGGAATGCGCCCGCCGGGATTCAGCTCGGCCACGATCCCGTCGAGGCCCAGCTCGTCCCGGAGCTGGGTCAGCCGATCGATCAGGCCGGCCGCGGTGCCGAACGCGACCTTCCGGGCGAGGATGTCCTCGTACGAGAGGTTGGCCATACGCTCGGCCTGCGCGCTCCGTCGATCGGCGGGCCCGGTGCCGGCGCGGCCCACCGCCGATCGGGAAAGCGCGCTCTGACGCGCGAAGAAGTGCGTGAGGCTCTCGCGCGGTTCCTCCGCGGCGCCCTTCTCGGTCGTCGAGGCGTAGACGGGAATGCGGAGGTACACGCTGGGCTCGCCCGGATGGCCCGCCTCGCGCCAGGCCTGCCGGTATCGCGCCAGCTGCGGTTGCAGATCCGAGACCTCGGCCAGGCGCAGGCCGATGAAGATGGGCAACCCCATCGCGCCGACGGCGGGAAACGTCTCCGCGGTGTTGGCCGCCATCCGGATGGGCGGATGCGGAACCTGGTACGGGCGGGGCGAAACCGTCGCGTCCTGGAACCGATAGAACTCTCCCTCGTAGCTGAACGGCACACCCTTCCACGCCTGCCTGATGATCTCGAGGGCTTCGCGAAAGCGCGCCTGGCTCTCGCCGTACGGAATCCCGTAGATGTCGTACGAGCGGACGACGCCGCTGCGACCAATTCCGAACTCGAAGCGGCCCTCGCTGATGTGATCGACCGTCGCCACTTCCTCCGCGATGCGCAGCGGATGATTCAGGGGCAGAACTTGCACGGCCGTGCCCACCCGGAGGCGTCGGGTCCGGGTGGCAATCGAGCTGGCGACCTGCAGCGAGGCGGAGATCACCGAGCGATCCGGATTGAAGTGGATCTCGCCGAGCCAGATGCAGTCGATGCCCCAGGCCTCGGCCCGGTCCACCAGCTCGAACGTTTCCCGGAAGGCGGCGGTCTGGTCCACCCCGCGCCGCATTTCCTCGACGAAGATCCCGAAATTCATCGCGTCAGTCTCCCGCCCGCGCTCCCCACTCTATCGACTACGACGCTACCTACGCGCGAACGCGACGCTGGTCAAGGTCGAAATCCGGACGACCCGATCGATCGA
>JBGPXN010000294.1:0-3387 GCA_041492755.1 Methylomirabilia bacterium
GCACAAACCGGCGCTGTGGGGTGGGGGGGCCGCGGCGACGCCGGCGGCGTACTCCGTGTCCGCCGCCGGGTGGCGCGGCGGCGCCAACGAAGCAGATGCGCCGTTTTCAGCCCTCCGCTATGCGACTTCGAACAGCCCGGCCGCGCCCATGCCCCCGCCGATGCACATCGTGCACACGACATAGCGCGCCCCGCGGCGCTTGCCCTCGATCAGCGCGTGGCCGACCATCCGGGCGCCGCTCATGCCGTAGGGATGGCCGATGGAGATGGCCCCGCCGTCGACGTTGAGCCGCTCCATGGGAATGCCGAGACGGTCGCGACAGTAGACGACCTGGACCGCGAACGCTTCGTTGAGCTCCCACAGGTCGATCTGGTCCATGCGGAGGCCGAAGCGCTCCAGCAAGCGCGGCACCGCGAACACGGGACCGATGCCCATCTCGTCCGGCTCGCAGGCGGCCACGCTGAAGCCGCGGAAGATCCCGAGCGGCCGGAGGCCGCGCCGCTCCGCGAGCGTGCTGTCCATCACCACGCAGGCCGACGCGCCGTCCGACAGCTGGCTCGCGTTGCCGGCCGTGACGTGGCCCTTCTCGCCGCGCACCGGCGCGAGCTTGGCGAGCCCTTCCAGCGTCGTATCGGCGCGGTTGCCCTCGTCCCGCGTCAGCGTGACCTCCTCCTCGCGCGCCTCGCCGGTGTTCTTGTCCTGAACGACCTTGCGCGTGGTGAACGGGACGATCTCGGCGTCGAAGCGGCCGGCCTGCTGGCCCGCCGCCGTCCGCTGCTGGCTCGACAGCGCGTACTCGTCCTGCGCCTCCCGCGTGATGTAGTAGCGCTTGGCCACCACCTCCGCGGTGTCGATCATCGGCATGTAGACCCCGGGCTTATGCTCGTCCAGCCAGGGCTCGTGGATGCGGTGGTTGTTGAAATGCTCGTTCTGCACCAGGCTGACCGACTCCAGCCCACCCGCGACCATGATCGGCACGCGGTCCACGATGACCCGGTGCGCCGCCATCGCGATCGCCTGCATGCCGGAGGAGCAGAAGCGGTTGACCGTGACCCCGCCGGTCGTCACCGGCAGCCCGGCCCGGAGCGCCGCCTGGCGCGCGATGTTCTGCCCCGTCGCGCCCTCGGGCATGGCGCAGCCGAGGATGACGTCCTCCACCTCGCCGGGCTCGACCCGCGCCCGCTCGAGCGCGTGACGGATCACGTGGCCGGCCACGGTGGCGCCGTGCGTGTTGTTGAGGGCGCCGCGATACGCCTTGCCGATTCCGGTGCGTGCGGTGGAAACAATGACGGCGTCTGCCATGGCGGATCTCTCCCTGTGCGCAGATGATGAAATGAGGATCGACGTTGATGATACCGCGCCTGGTCCGGCCGAGCCATGCAGCTGGAGGGCGCTCGCGCGGCCGCCTCGACCGCGTCTCACATCCCCTTGACCACCCCCGATCCGTGGCGGCATAGTCTGCTACCAGCAGCGGACAACGAGCCCGGACCCCGTGCCCGGCCATCGCTCCAGAGGAGCCCACGCCATGGCGTATGACCTCCTGATCAAGAACGGTCGCATCATCGACGGTTCCGGTCGGCCCGCGTTCCACGGCGACGTCGCCGTCGGCAACGGGAAGATCGTCGAAACGGGACGGCTCGACGGGCCCGCGAGACGGGTGATCGAGGCCGACGGGAGGGTGGTGGCGCCGGGCTTCGTCGACAACCACTGCCATTACGATGCCCAGGTCCTGTGGGACCCGCTCTGCACGTACTCCTGCCACCATGGCGCCACCACCGTCATCATCGGCAACTGCTCCCTGGCCCTCGCCCCGGTCAAGGCGCACGAGCGCGAGAAGCTCGCGGGGATGCTGTCCTACGTCGAAGCGATCCCGATGGACGTGCTCCAGGCCGGCGTGCCGTGGACGTGGGAGACGTTCCCCGAATACATGCGCGCCATCGGTCAGCGGCTGGGGGTGAACGTCGGCACGCTGGTCGGGCACTCCGCGATCAGGCTCTACGCGATGGGCGAGGACTGCTCGGATCGCGCCGCCACGGACGCCGAGCTCGGCACCATGCGGCGCGTGCTGCGTGAGTCGCTGGAAGCGGGCGCGCTTGGCCTGTCGATCACGCGCAACATGAATCACTTCGACATCGCGGGCAAGCGCATCCCGGCCGCCTGCGCGCCCGAGTCCGAGCTGTTCGCGCTCGCCGACGTGCTGCGCGAGGCCGGCACCGGCGTGATCCAGTGCGGCGGTGGCACGAACCCGGAGCTGAAGGACGGCCTGCTGAGCCGGATCGCGCAGGCCTGTGGCCGGCCGATCATGTACAACACGCTCCTCGAGCAGGCGCGCCAGCCCGGACGCTGGAAGACGCATCTGGCCCACGTCGAGGAGACCGCCCGGCAGGGTATCCGCGCCATCCCGCTCTGCAATCCCGGCAGCATCATCAACAAGTTCACGATGAAGAACTGCCAGGTGTTCCGGAGCATGCCGACGTGGCTGCCGATCCTCCAGGCCGGGGACGACGAGAAGCTGCGCGCGTATCGCGACCCGGCCACGCGCGCGAAGCTCCGCGCCGAGGTCGACGCGCCGCTCGGGCCGGATTCGACGTTCTCCAAGCGCTGGGACCTGATGATCGTGGACGAGACGAAGCTGCCGAAGAACCGCGGCCTCCGGGGACAGCACATCGCCGAGATCGCGAAGGCGCAGGGCAAGACCCCGCTCGACGCCTTCCTCGACCTCGCCGTCGAGGAGCAGCTCGACACCGTCTTCAGCCTGGGCGAGATCAACATGGACACCGAGGCGGTGGCGCAGATCCTGGGCAGCCCGTACGCAGTCGTCGGCCTGTCCGACGGCGGCGCGCACGTGCAGTTCCACTCCAACGTCTCGAACCCGACCCGGCTCCTCGGCTACTGGGTGCGCGAGAAGGGCATCATGTCGCTCGAGCTCGCGGTGCGGCGGCTCACTTTCGATTCGGCGACCGCGTTCGGTATCTACGATCGCGGCCTGATCCAGCCCGGCATGGCCGCCGACCTCGTGGTGTTCGATCCGGACACGGTGCGGCCGGTGGCGGAAGACAAGGTGCACGACTTCCCGGCCAACGGCTGGCGGATGCGCGAGCTGGCCGAGGGCATCCACTACACCGTCGTGAACGGCGAGGTGCTGCTCGAGAAGGGAACGCACACGGGCAGCCACCCCGGACGCGTGCTGCACAACGCGCGGTATCAGGCGGCCTGAGGCCGGGCCCGAGGAGCGCGGCGATGGCCAAGCAAGGGTTCCGCATCATGGACAGCGATCTGCACGTCATCGAGCCTCGGGATCTCTGGGAGGACTACCTCGACCCGAAGTTTCGCGGCCGCCTCACGCGAGGCCCGGACTACCAGGGGCAGATCCGCGCGCACGTGGAC
>JBGPXN010000116.1:0-13751 GCA_041492755.1 Methylomirabilia bacterium
CATCCCTGGGAGTTCGCGCGGGTGTGGCATCTCGAGCCGTCGCTGACCGATCCGGACACGGTCTATGCCGGTGTCGAGGACGCCGCGCTGTTCCGCTCGACCGACGGCGGGCAGACGTGGCAGGAGCTCCCCGGACTGCGCGGCCACGGCTCGGCGCCCTCCTGGCAACCGGGTGCCGGCGGGATGTGCTTGCACACCATCCTTCTGGATCCGAGCCATCCCGAGCGCATCTTCATCGCCATCTCGGCGGCGGGCGTGTTCCGGAGCGACGACGCCGGCAAGACGTGGCGGCCGGTGAACCGCGGCCTGCGGTCCGAAGGCATCCCCGACCCGCATGCGGAGGTGGGCCACTGCGTTCACCGCATCGCGATGCACCGGTCGCGTCCGGGCGTGCTGTTCATGCAGAAGCACGGGGACGTCATGCGCAGTGACGACGCCGGCGAGTCGTGGCACGAGGTCAGCGGGAACTTGCCGACCGACTTCGGATTCCCGATCGACGTGCACGCGCACGAGCCGGACACCATCTACGTCGTGCCGATCAAGAGCGACTCGGAGCACTATCCGCTCGAGGGAAAGCTGCGCGTGTACCGCAGCCGCACGGGTGGACACGAGTGGGAGGCGCTCACGAAAGGTCTGCCGCAACGCGACTGCTACGTCAACGTGTTGCGCGACGCGATGGCCGTCGACGCGCTCGATTCGTGCGGCGTGTACTTCGGTACCACCGGCGGGCAGGTGTACGCATCGGCCGACGCCGGGGACAGCTGGGCTCCCATCGTCCGAGATCTTCCGGCGGTGGTGTCCGTCGAAGTCCAGACGCTGCCGTGATCCGAGTCGTGCTCCCGGCCCATCTGCGCACGCTCGCGCACGTCGACGGCGAGGTGAAGCTCGACGTCGGGGGTCAGGTCACGCAGCGCGCGGTTCTCGACGTGCTCGAGGCCTGCTATCCGATGCTGCGAGGGACGATTCGCGACCATGTCACGCAACAACGCCGAGCGTTCGTAAGGTTCTTTGCCTGCACGCAGGATCTGTCCCACGAACCGCCGGACGCCCCGCTGCCCGACGCGATCGCGACGGGGGCCGAGCCTCTGCTGATCGTGGGGGCCATGGCCGGCGGCTAGTAGCTGGGAAGCATGGTCCCCGTGGGCGAAACGCGATCCTGCGATGAAGCAAACGTACGAGGGCGCGCCGGCCGGAACCGGCGCAAGCTACCCGCGGGCCGGCAACGACCAGGTGGCCGAAGGACGCATGACGCTGACGGAGAGCCGGCCGAGCGATCGGATCAGGATCCAACTTGAATTCCTGAAGCCCTTCCCAGCCATCGCCACCGCGGAGTTCACCTTCAAGCCCGACGGCCACCAAACCGCGGTGACGTGGAGCATGGCCGGCAAAAACAATTTCACAGGCAAGGCATGCGGCCTGTTCATGAGCATGGACAAAACGGTCGGCGGCGATTTCGAGAAGGGGCTGGCGCGAATGAAATCGATGGTGGAAGCAGCGCCCAAGCAATAGCGCGGCGACTTTCACTCACTCAGCACTAGCCACGGAGGAGATCATGACCTATGCACTGTGGATCGTTCAGGGGCTGCTCGCGCTCCTCTTTCTGGGGGCCGGTGGAATCAAGCTGGTCCTGCCGCTCGAGAAACTGACGGGGCCGATACCGCTGCCGGGCCTGTTCGTGCGGTTCATCGGCGTGGCCGAGGTGCTCGGCGCGATCGGCCTGATCCTCCCCGGGCTCCTGCGCATTCGGCCGGGCCTAACACCGCTGGCCGCCGCCGGGCTGGTGATCATCATGATCGGTGCGACGGTGATCACGCTGGCGGGCGGTGATGTCGCGGCGGCCCTGCTCTCGCTGGTGGTGGGGCTCCTGTCGGCGTTCGTCGCCTACGGCCGCTGGCGGCGGGCGCCGCATCGCTTGTCGTCTCCCCCGTCAGAACTCCCGGCGGCGAGCTAAGACGGTTCTTGTCGGATGAGCACCGGAGGATTGTCCAAGGCGCGACTCGGCCGCATGCACGCCGTCAGGGCCGGCTATGTCGAGTACCCCGAAGTGCCTGATATCGTCAGGCTGGTCAGCCGGCGGGGCGAGGTGCACGTCGATGCGATCGGGATGAAGGCGGGGTCGGCGCTTCCGATGCTCTGGGACGTCCGTGATGAGCGCTTCGGTCGTGAGTGGCAATGACGCGATCGAGGCCGCGTTCTGCAGGGCAACGCCCTCAACCCGGGTCGGGTCGAGGATCCCCGCCTGCATCATGTCGGCGTACTCGTTTGGTCTCCGCGCCGAAGCCGCGCGTGACGCCGCACGATGGCGTTCACCACGTTCGGCGGCGGAGACAGGGCGGCGGAGGTGTTCGCGATGCTGAATCCGACCCATCACGCGCGGACTTTAGGCCTTGATCTTCACGAGCGCCTCCGCGCACGCGCTGGCAACTCCCTGGGCCGGCGCGCTGCTTCCCGGCATGGTGGCCCAGCCGCCCTTTTCGACGAACTCCGTTTGTTTCCAGGAATCGATTTCCTTGAGCCCCGTCAGCTTCTTGGTCGCGTCGGACTGTTTCATGAAGCTCTGGACGCAGATCGGGGTCAGAACGGAGGTCACGGCGAGGTCCGTCCGTTGCTGCGCGACTCTCTCGGCACTGCTGCCGAGGGTCCACCCCAACCATGAAAAGCCGACGATCATGGTTCCCACCCCGCCGACGATCCCACCCCAGATTCCCGGGTTGAGCCACGCGGGTTGTTGCACTTGCATGAGGCGCCTCCTCGATGTTCGAACAAGGGATATCTCGTGGGGCCGATTTCGCGGGTCGACGGCGTCGCCCTCAACCCCCGCCGCTCGGCGGCGAGCGCCGTCCACCCTCCGGGGTCATCGCGTGCGCGGGTACGACATGGGACGGCCGTAGAGCGCCGGGCGCGTCGAACGGTCGGTCGCATTCATGTGCTCCAGACACTTGACCCCCTCCGCGACGGCGCTCCTGATGGTCGGGAAGCTCGCCTCCGACTCCTCCACGGTCTCACCCGAATAGTTGACGATCCGCCACCGCCAGTGGGGGTGAAGGGGCGTGGAAACGGCGACGACGTTCACGGTCTCGCGTCTCGCGAAATCGCGTCGCCGGCAAGGATGATGGCCGGCGCGGCGGGGTGGCTCACCAGCGACCTCCGTGTGAGGAGCCGCCGCCGCCGCCGCCGCCGAATCCGCGCGAGGTTCGTCCACCGCCACCGCCACCGGAGGCCGAGGCCTTCTCGACCCGGAGTTGGCGGCCATCGAGATTCTTGCCGTTGAACTGCGTGATCGCTTGATCGGCCTCCTCCACCGTGGCCATCTCCACGAAGCCGAAGCCGCGCGAACGGCCGGTTTCGCGATCGGTCACGACGGCCGCCGACTCGACCTGGCCCGCGGCCGCGAAGACTTCACGGAGACGCTCCGTCGACGTGGAGAACGCGAGACCCCCGATGAAAAGCTTCTGCGCCATAGGTTCCTCCTGGAGCGGATTCCACGCTGTGAGCTCATGCGGGCTCCAGCGAAACGCGGATGGACGCTGGAGTCAGGGCCTGACGAGGCAAGGGCTCCCGAGAACCTATACCCAGATCAGACGATCAGTGAAGGTGGCAATATATTATATAAAACATAAATGATATAGTCCAGAGACGACCAGACGCTCGCCGCTCCCGACGGACGTCGCGCGCCAAACCAGGACCGTCGATCCAGCCGACAGGGGACAATCGTATGAGCCGGGCGTGGGCTGTTCCGATCATCACCGTGGCGCTCAGTCAACTCGCCGTGATGGCGACGGGGACCGCGGGTTGACCGCCATCGCGGCGCCGCTTCCCACCATCGCGGCGGGCCGCCGGCCCCGGATCAGCTCCGTCAAGATCGAGGTCTTCGACAATCAGATTGAGCCGGCGCTCAAGGCGCTGAAGAAGCAGCTACTCGCCGCGGGGATTTTCAAGGAGATGAAGCGGCGTGCGCACTACGAGAAGCCGTCCGTCAAGCGGAAACGCAAGCAGGCCGAAGCTCGGAAGAGGCGCCGCAAGGCCCTCAAGCGCTCGGGCGGTTCCGAGGGCCTCGACGGGTGACCCACGGTCTCGACGCGGCGACGCTTGCCCTGGCCGGCATTGACGGCTTCTCGGACGGTGAGCGAGAGGCGATCGTCGGGCTCGTCAAGATGCGCCGCGTGCGGGTGGGGCCCGGCTACGAGGGATGGACACCGCCGTTGGCCAGTCTCATCGACCGCGCGTTCACGTGGTCGGAGTTCGATCGCTGGCACGCCTTCTTCACCGCGCGAGGTTTCTTCCCCCGTCGGTGGGATGGCCTGGAGGTGGTCCCTACATCCAAGGCGTCGCCCAACGTGCGTGCGACCTACCGGCAGCGAAAGCTGGAGCTCCTCTTGGAATGGCTCGACATGCTCATGCGGCGGACGGCGGAGCTCGGCCACTACACCAGGCAGGGACGGCTGGTACGAATCGTCAGGCAAGACGACACTCACCGGTGTCCGGTGTGCGAATCCTTCAGCGCCCACGAGGTGAGGCCCCGGAGCGATACCATGCCACCGCTGCATCCCGGCTGCCGCTGTGTACTCATGGCCGCGATGACGGTGCCGCCCGGCGAACGGATCGGGACGCACCGCCGAGATCGGGCACGCCCCTCCTCCTGAGTTCGCCCATCCGGGGCGTGTCGTTCGTGGGCGTGTACCGGGGGGTCGCGTCCCTCGCTCGACAGCGCCGTAGAATCTCAGGGTGCTTATCGGTGCTTAATATAGTGAATGGGCCCCAACGCGCCGTGCGGTTGGCAACAGATGGAGGTGGCCTAGTGGAAAATCGCGCCAGAGTGCTCCTCATTCTGTCTGAGGACCTCGTGGCCCGGGCTCGAGTGCTCGCCGGGAAGGCGACGGTGAAGCTCAAGCTCCCGGTGAGCCTCCAGATCATCTTGCGCGCCCTCATCGAGGAGGGGCTGAAGCGGGAGAGCCATCCGATTCTCCTCGCCAACATCGAAGCGCACGCGAACGCGATTCGGCGCACCCGAAGGCTCGCCCGCCGCCGGCCGGGGTCCGACACCCTACGCCGGCCGAGCGGCGACGGGCTGCCACGGCGCCGGAAGTGACCGACGCTCGATGCCGTCGAGGCTGACGACTCGGTAGCTTCTGGAGAGCGGCTCAGCGGCCCCACCCATCGAATCGGGCGCGGCCAGAGGATCAGCGGCGCCCGGTTCGTGGGTGTCCGGCGGTTACTTCAACGTGGCGACGGCGCCCTCGACGACCGTGCCCTTGAAGAAGTCGGGGTTGAGCGCGGTGTGCAGGCCCGCGGCGTTCTCGAACGTGAACTGGCGGAAGTCGGCCTCGGCGCCGAAGTAGAAGTGGTCGACGAACTGGCGCTTCAGCTCCTCGGCCGCGGACACGCCGGCCGCCGCGAAGTCGTCGAGCTGCTGCGGCTGATATTCGTTGTCGGTCACGCGGCTCGCCACGATGCCTGATCGGGGCCCCGGAGAGAGACCAGCGCCCCGGGGGCTCAGTTCCTGCCCGGAGAGGCGGCGGCGCCAGAACGGTCTCCCGGACCGCCGCGGTGAGTGGTATCGTTCCCCGCCATGGACATATTGGAGCTGGGCCTCAAGGGCAAGGTTGCGATCGTCACGGGCGGCAGTGAGGGGTTGGGGCGGGCGGCGGCGGAGCGCTTCGCCAGGAGCGGCGCGCGCGTCGCGATGTGCGCGCGCCGGCCCGAGGTGCTGGAGGACGCGGCCAAGACCATCCACGAGGAGACGGACGCGGAAATCCTCGCCATCCCGACCGACGTCACGAAGAGGGCGGAGGTCGAGAGGTTCGTGGGCGCCGTCACCAGCCGCTTCGGCGGCGTCGACATCCTCGTGAACAACGCGGGCACGTCGTCCGCGGCGAGCTTCCAGGACGTCACCGACGAGAGCTGGCAGTACGACTTCGACCTGAAGGTGATGGGCGCGATCCGCTTCTGCCGGCTCGTCGTCCCCTCGATGAAGGCGCGCGGCGGTGGGGCCATCGTCAACGTGACGACGATCGGCGGCAAGGCGCCGCTTGCGAAGGCGCTGCCGACCTCGCTCACCCGCGCGGCCGGCATCAACCTCACGAAGTCGCTCTCCAAGGAATACGCCGCCGACCAGATCCGCGTGAACACCATCTGTCTCGGCGTGGTGAAGAGCGCGCAGTGGACGCGGCGCTTCAAGGGCGGCGACCTCGAGGCCTACTACGCCGACATGACCAAGCAGCGCGGCGTCCCGCTCGGACGCCTGGGCGAGGCGGAGGAGTTCGCCGACCTGGTGGCGTTCCTCGTCTCCGATCGCGCGAAGTGGATCACCGGCACCGCCATCAACTTCGACGGCGGGGCGGCCGCCGTCGTCTAGGACGTCGATGCGCCTGGCCGGCAAGATCGGGATCGTTACCGCCGCCGCCTCGGGCATGGGACGTGCCGGAGCCCTGCGCTTCGCCCGCGAGGGCGCGCAGATCGCCGTGGTGGACGTCGACGCCGCGGGCGTGCAGCGCGTGGTGGACGAGATCACCGCGGCCGGCGGGATCGCGGCCGGAATCACCGCGGACCTGACGAGGGACGAGGACTCGCGCCGCATCGTTTGGGACACGGTGAGCCGCTTCAAGGGCCTGGACTTCGTCTGGAACCACGTCGGGCATCCCGGACCGGCGGCCGTCGAGGGCATCGACATGAGCGCCTTCGATCTGGCCCTCGATCTGAATCTCCGCACGGTGCTCATCACGACCGAGGCGGCCATCCCCGAGATCCGCGCCCGGGGCGGTGGCAGCCTGCTCTTCACCGCCTCCACCTCCGGGCTCCAGGGCTCCGCGTACAGTCCCGTCTACTCGATGTGCAAGTTCGGCGTGGTGGGCTTCGTCAAGAGCCTGGCCGTGCGGCTGGCCCGCGAGCAGATCCGCGTGAATGCGGTGTGTCCCGGCCCCATCGATACGCCGATGCTGCGCGTGTTCGTGGCGCGGCCCGATCAGAAGTCCACGGCCGGGATGGACGCGGAGGACCTCGTGCGCAAGCGCGCCCACGGCGCGGTGCCGATGGGCCGCACCGGCCGGCCCGACGAGATCGCCAATGCCGCGCTCTTCCTCCTGTCCGACGAGGCGTCCTTCATCACCGGAGTTGCGCTGCCGGTGGACGGCGGGGTGACGGCGGCCTGAGCCCGCGCGTGAGGTGAGTGTGTCGAAGACGTCTTTTCTCTCCTCTCCGGAGTATCTCGATCACCTGCGCGAGGCGGCGGCGATGGCCGGCGTGGCCATCGCGGAGTTCATGGTCCCCGCCGAGCACCACGTCGTGCTGGGACGAATGCGGTTGCGTTACCTCGACTGGGGCGCGAACGGCAAGCGGCCCGTGCTCTTCCTCCACGGGGGCGGGCTCACGGCCCACACGTGGGATCTCGTGTGTCTCGCGCTGCGGGCCGACTACCGGTGCCTGGCCCCCGACCTCCGTGGCCATGGCGACAGCGAGTGGTCCCCGGAGATGGACTACGGCATCGAGGCGCATCGCGGTGACGTCGCCGCCCTCATCGACCATCTCGTGCTCGATGGGCTCGTGCTGGTCGGCATGTCGCTCGGCGGTCTCACCGCCCTCGCGTACGGAGGTCGGCACGCGGCGCGTCTGGCCGCGCTGGTCATCGTCGACGTCGGCCCCGAGACGCGGCCGGAGGGGGCGCGGCGGATCGCGGAGTTCATCGCCGCCCCGGCCGAGTTCGACTCGGTGGAGGACGTGGTCGAGCGGGCGCTGGCGTTCAATCCGCGGCGTGACGCGCGGCTGCTCCGCCGCAGCCTGCAGCACAACCTGCGCCGCCTTCCGAACGGCAAGCTCACGTGGAAGCACGACCGCCGTCACCGCGCCCACTTCGATGCCGAGGAATGGGCCCGCCGCCGGCACGCGCTCTGGGACGACGTCCCGCGCATCACGTGCCCCACGCTCGTCGTGCGCGGCGGGCGCAGCGACGTCTTCCACGACGAGGACGCCGCCAAGCTCGCGGCCGCGCTCCCCCGTGGCGCGTGGGTCCGGGTCGAGGATGCCGGGCACACCGTCCAGGGCGACAACCCGCGCGCGCTCGTCGCCGAGCTCCGCCGCTTCCTGGACCAGCAAGGGCTGGCCGCCGGAACGCCGGGAGCCCGGTGATGGATTTTCACGCCTTCATGTAGTCCGCCTCGGCGTTCGGACGGTAGGCGAAGTAGATGTGGCCGCGCTCCACGCCGCTGACGAGCGCGGTCGACACGCACCACGCCGAGGTCCGGTTTGGCTGGAGCTCGCCGCGCCGGACGGCGCCATCGTCGTCGCCGGGATCGACGTCGGCGCTCTCGCGCCCGACGGGCGGCTGCGGCGCATCACCGGCTTCTTCGGCGAGCTGCCGAAGGAGGCGGCCGCCTGAGTCAGATCAGGACGTGATGCACGACTGAGCGGGCCCGTCGCCGGATGACGCCGTCGTCGCGGTTACGACGGCGTTCTGGCGGCGAGCCGGCGAAGCGCGGCGTCGGTTGCCTCGTCGGCCGGGAAGAAGCACTCGGCGCGCAGCTCGTGCAGGGTGATGTCGTAGGGCGTGCCGAAGCTGGCGAGGATCGTGAAGAAGCTGAAGCGCGTGTCGTCGCGGCGAAGCTCGATGGCGAGGAACGGCACCATCGACGCGTCCACGTCGAGGGTCTGCCAGTGGCGCGGGACGTCGGGATAGGACAGCAGCTCGTCCAGAAGGCGACGCGTCTCGGCATCGCCGGTGCGGATCAGATCGCGATGCAGCCACTGGATGAACGCCGCCGCGGTGGTTTCCCAGTTGGCGATGAACGGCCGCAGGGCCTGCGGATGGTAGCTCAGCCGCATGGCGTTCGGTGGTCCCAGCGCCGCGGTGGTGGCGGGATCCAGGAAGAGTCCCATGACGCGGCCCATGGCCTCGTTCGTCAGCAGGATGTTCCAGTGACGATCGAGGACCATCGCGGGGTAGGGCTCCTGCTGGCGGAGCAGGAACTCGAGCGCGCGGTGCACCTGCGCCATCTCCGGGGAGTCCAGCGCCGTCTCGCGATAGACCGCAGCGTACCCCGCGGCCGTCAAGAGCTCGTTGCGGGCCCGGAGGGGAACGTCGAGCGCGCGCGAAAGCAGCAGCACCATCTCGCGGCTGGGCTGGGTGCGACCGGTTTCGAGGAAGCTCAGGTGGCGCGTCGACACTTCGGCCTCGACGGCCAGACCGAGCTGACTCATCCGGCGCCGCTCGCGCCACTGCTTGAGCAGTCGGCCGAACCCGCTGGCTCCGCGCTGCGGTCGCGCCGTCCCGCCCTCGGTTTTCACGGCGGCCAATATACGCGGGCGCCGTCCGGCGAGCCAATTACATTGCAGGTAATTGCGTCGGCCCGGCGTGACGCCCAGGATGCGCGCAGGAGGCCGCCCATGCTCACCGTTGCCTTCGCCGGAACCTTCGCCGCCAGCCTCGAAAAGCCGGTCCGGGCTCACCTCGGGGCGCCATGTCGGGTCGTCGTGGCCGACGAGGTTGGAATCGTCTCGCAGCTCTCGGACGTCGACGTGCTGGTCACCCTCGCGTTCACGCGTGAGATGGCGGCCGCGGCGCGCCGGCTGAAGCTGGTCCAGGTCCCGGGCGCCGGCCTGGACCGCATCGATCGCTCGGCGTTGCCACCGGGGACGGCGCTGGCGAACGCTTACGGCCACGAGACCGGCATCGCCGAGTACGTCATGGGCGCGATGCTCGCGCTCACGCGGGACTTCTCCAGGCTCGACGGCGCGCTGCGCGCGGGGCGGTGGGAGAGCCAGTGGGCGGTGGGTCCGCCCCCGCCGGCGCCGTGGCCGGAGCTGGCGGGCAAGACGGTCGGAATTCTCGGTTACGGACGGATCGGGCAAGGCGTGGCCCGGCGCGCCCGCGTGTTCGACATGGAGGTCTGCGCCATCCGTCGCGACGTCACGCGCTCGGCCGGCGACGGGCTCGCGCTCCTGGGTGGCCTCGACGTCCTCGACGAGGTCCTCCGCCGTTCCGACTACGTGGTTGTCACCATCCCGGCCACGCCGGCCACGCGCGGGCTGCTCGGCGAAAAGCAGCTCGGCACGATGAAGCGCACGGCCATGCTGATCAACGTCTCACGCGGGGAGATCGTCGACGAGCAGGCGCTCTATCGCGCGCTCGCCGACGGGACGATCGCCGCCGCCGCGCTCGACGTCTGGTACCGGTATCCACTGGATTCCGGCCCGACACCGCCGGCGCACGAACCGTTCCACGAGCTGCCGAACGTGCTCATGACGCCGCACGTGTCGGGCTGGACGGAAGGCATGCTGCAGGCGCGGGCCAGGCTCATCGCCGAGAACATCGAGCGCACGGCCCGCGGTGAGCCGCCGATGAATCTGGTTCCCTGATCCGAACAGGCCGTGCATCCTATGGCGACCGTGCCGAGCCTCGGGTCCCGCGTGCGTCGCCTGCCGTTCTTCTATGGCTGGGTCATCGTCGCCGTCGCCTTCGTCTCGATGGGCATCGGCGTCAACGCGCGCACCGCCTTCTCGCTGCTCTTCCCGCCGATCCTCGACGAGTTCGGCTGGGAGCGCGGGGTGACCGCCGGCGCCTTCTCCTTCGGCTTCCTCGTCTCCGCCGCCCTCAGCCCCTCGCTGGGCCGGCTGATGGATCGCCGCGGGCCCCGCGTCGTGATGGAGCTCGGCATCGGCCTCATGACGATCGGCTTGCTGCTCGCCCCGCTCGTGCGCCAACCCTGGCACCTGTACGCGACCCTTGGCGTGCTCGTCGGCGGCGGCAGCGTGTGCCTCGGCTACACCGGGCAAGCGTTGTTCCTTCCCAACTGGTTCGTGCGCCGGCGGGGGCTGGCGATCAGCGTCGCGTACTCGGGGGTCGGCGTCGGATCGATCATCCTGCTCCCGTGGGTGCAGACGTTGATCGGCGGCGTGGGCTGGCGGTCCGCCTGCTGGGCCCTCGGCATCCTGCTCCTCGTCGTGCTGGCGCCGCTCAATCTGCTGCTGACGCGCCGGCCGGAGGATCTCGGCCTCGAGCCCGATGGTGACCGCGCCGCGCGCGTCGTCGGCGGCGGCCACAAGGTCGACAACGTCGTGGACGCGGTCTGGGCCGCCGTCGACTGGACGCTGGCCCGCGCGATGCGTACGGCGCGCTTCTGGTGGCTGGTGGTGGGATTCTTCTGGGCCCTGTTTGCCTGGTACGCGGTGCAAGTTCACCAGACGCGCTACCTGGTGGAGATCGGCTTCAGCCCGACGTACGCGGCCTGGGCGCTCGGGTTCGTGAGCCTGGCCGGCATTCCGGGCCAGATCGCGCTCGGCCACATCTCGGACCGCATCGGGCGCGAATGGGTGTGGACGGTCGGCAATCTCGGCTTCGCGCTCTGCTACCTCGCGCTCCTCGCCCTCGAGCATGGGCCGACGCCGGCGCTCCTCTACTTCATGGTCATCTCGCAAGGCCTGCTCGGCTACGGCCTGACGTCCGTGATCGGCGCCATCCCGGCCGAGATCTTCCAGGGCCGGCACTACGGCACGATCTTCGGGACGTTGATGTTGGCGTCGATCGCCGGCGGTGCCGCCGGGCCCTGGGCCACGGGCATGGTGCACGACGTCACCGGCAGCTACACGCTCGCGTTCTGGATCGCCATCGCCGGCTGCGTGCTCTCCGCGGTCGCCATCTGGCTGGCGGCGCCGCGCAAGGTGCGCGCGGTCGCGGGGCGCGTCGCGGCGAGGACGTAGTGTCCCGGCCGGGTCATGCGCAGGTGGAGATAGACCAACAGGTCGGGTCGCGACGTTCCGTCATCAAACCCGGCGCATCCGGGTGTCGCCGTGCGGAATCATAGTTCGGCGTCCTATCCAACGTATCGGAATCGGCAGCTTGTGTGATCCAGGCTCGTCATCTACGCTCTCGGCCGACAGAGGCGAGCCGCCGCATGACCACCTTTCACGGGAAGCTTCCGCTCTCGTCCGCCGGGCGCTCCGCTCGTGCCACGTCAACCCGGCGCTCGCCCGCGCCCTCCACCGCGCGGGTCCGGGTGCACCTCAAGCCTGGCCAGAAGGGGACGAAGCAGCTTCTCGCACGGTACGGTGAGCGTCTCATCTGCGTGCGCTATCGCTACGATGCGCAGCGCAAGAAGCGCTTCAAAACCGTCGAGCTCCTCGTCGCCGAGCGTGACTGGGAACCGCCAAGATCGCGCTTTGCCCCCGACCAGATCGTCGGGTTACGCGTCGCCTTTGCGACATGGCAGTCCGCGGCCAGGTGAAGCAGGCAGGTGGAGCTGGAATCCAGAGCGAAGGGTCTGGCAGTCGCCCTTCGATCGCGTGGTCGCGCTCGGCCTGAAGAGCCGCATCGTCAACGAACCGGCATCCAACAGTGGATGCTCGGGGTCACGCAAAGAAAATCTCCATGTAGATGCCCCGGCGGCATCCGAGTAAAGATGCTGGCATCCACTGTTGTATGCCGGCATCTACAGTAGGAGCAGATGACGACCTTGCAGTCG
The DNA here is from genome assembly GCA_041492755.1 of Methylomirabilia bacterium. Taxonomy (GTDB): domain Bacteria; phylum Methylomirabilota; class Methylomirabilia; order Rokubacteriales; family CSP1-6; genus JBGPXN01. The sequence goes on from JBGPXN010000116.1 coordinate 12,450, forward strand.
AATAGTAGTTGAACTAAACCGCTGGAGGTCTGGCGCCTGCTCCACGCCTGCCCGCGCGTCCGCGACCGCCTCCTGCTCGCCACCACCTACGCCGCCGGCCTGCGGGTGAGCGAGCTGGTCCACCTGCCCCGTCTGCCACCAGGGCTCGCTCCGGCGCGTCGAGCGTCTCCTCCCCAACCCGTCGCCCTGGGACACCTCGTGAGCTCTCGTCGCCCCGCCCTGGCCCTCACCGCCGCGACGCCCGGCCGTCCGGCCTTCACGGCCGGTCTGCCCCGCCGTCAGCCGCCTCACCATTCGTGCCGGTTTCTCAACGCCCCCGCCAGCGCTAGAATCCCCCTACGCCGTCCAACGCGCAGAGGGGTTTAGTCCAACTGGTTTTATCCGTCATGCACGGGCGTGATCGACGAGACTGCGCGCGGCGCCGCCCTCGAGCCCCGCGCGTCGAGGACCATGCGCCGGCGACGCATGACGGATAAAAGCCTGAACGTTCGGCAGATTCGGTCAGGCGAGGCGCCGGGCCGCGCATCGTATACTCGTGCATCCGGAGGGCACATCCGCTTGATCACCTTCAAGGTCGAGCTCGAACGCGAGGACGACGGCCGCTGGCTCGCCGAGGTCGTTGAACTTCCCGGCGTTCTCGCGTACGGCGAAACACAGGAGGCGGCCCTCTCACGAGTTCAGGCGCTCGCGCTGCGCGTCATCGCCGAGCGGCTGGAGCAGGGCGAGGCGGGACCTGAACTCCTGAGCACCTCCTTCAACGCGGCGTGAGCGCGTGGCGCAGTACCCGCGCTCGCCGGGTACTGGCGGCCCTGCTGCGGATTGGCTGGGTGGTCAAGCGTCAGTCGGGTTCGCACCGAACGCTATCCCGCACGGGCTGGGAACGGCTGTGGATCCTTGCAAGCATCTCCTCGGCCTTGATGTCGGCTATCCTCATCTGATTCAAATTCTGGCCGACGACCAGATCGAACGGCGCGACAGCCGGCTGGTGACTGTCTCCGCCAACGTGGCCTGTCCGCACACCGGCAAAATCTGGTACACATTTGGAGGCTATCCAGCCGCGAGCCAAGGGAATTGGCACGGGCTTGAGTGGCCCTGGGCAGATTGAGGCCTGCGGCGCCTATGCCAGATCCGGTAATCACCCGCCTGGAGCAGGTCACCCCTGAGTGGCTGACCGAAGTGCTCACCCGCAACGGCGCCCTGGCGCAGGGGGCCGTGGCGGCGTTTGACGTGGACACCGGCCGCGGCAACTGGTCCACCAATGCCAGCCTGCGGGTGCGCTACGTCGAGGGAGCGCAGGGCGCC
>JBGPXN010000249.1:0-5057 GCA_041492755.1 Methylomirabilia bacterium
GTGGCCACGGTGGTGCGAAGCACCTCCGAAGTCCCGCCGGCGATCGTGTGACCGAAGCTGGTCAAATAGATGTCCAACATGCGCCCGCCGACCTTCGCCCCGGGCGAGCCCGCGCGGACCGGTCCCCACAGTCCCAGCAAGTCCATTCCCAGGCGGGCGAGCTTCTGGCCCGTTTCGTCCGCCAAGACCTTCGCCATCGCCGTCTCGTAGGTGATCGGCGCGCCGTCGCGCAGCAGGCACGCCGCGCGATAGAAGAGCAGACGCAGAGCCGCGATGTCGGCGGCCATCTCGGCGAGTCGGCGGCGCACGACGCGATCGCGGGCGAGCGGCTGGCCGGCGACACGCGTGGTGTTGGCGTACTCGACGAGCTCGTTCAGCACGCGCTTGAGCGCCGGCGCCTTGTAGAAGCGTCCCCAGAACCGGTCGGAGTCGAGCCCGTTCAGTAGCGCAATGAACCCTTGGCCCTCGGGTCCGAGCATCATGTCGGCCGGCACCCGCACGTCGTCCAGGAAGACCTCGTAGTGATAGACACCGCCGGTCAGGCTCCGGATCGGGCGAATGTCCAGGCCGGGCGTCCCGTTGGGAACGACGAACATGCTGAAGCCCTGGCTGCGGCGGGCCTCACGGCTCGTGCGCGTGAACACGAGCCCGTAGCGCGCGATGCCGGCGTGGCTCGACCAGATCTTGTGCCCGCGGATGACCCAGTGAGGGCCGTCGCGCCGCGCCTCGGTCTTGAGCGAGAGCAGATCCGAGCCGGCGTCGGGCTCGCTGTAGCCCTGCCAGAACGTGGCCTCGCCCCGGGCGATCTCGGGCAGGACTTCGTGCCGCAGCCGCTCGGTGCCGAAGTCGATGATCGCATCCGCCGTCTGCCAGGAGCCCGCGAGCGGACCGAACGGCGCGCCGGCCAGCGCCAGCTCCTCCATGAGCACGAGCTTGAAGAACATCGGCCGCTCTTGACCGCCGTACGCGCGCGGCCAGCACATGCTGATCCAGCCCTGGGCGGCGAGCGCCTGCATGAACTCACGCGAGTGCGCGCCGGATCCGTAGCCGGCGTCCATGCCGTCGAGCGGAAACTGCTCGGACGGATGGGCGCGGAGGAAGCGGCGGACCTCTTCGGCGAAAGCCTGCTCTTCGGCGGTCAGGGCGAAGTCCACCGGCACCTCCAGGCGCGCGGACGGGATCGCACCCGCCACGCGTCGCGTATCCTACGCGAAGCCGGTGGGGGCGAAAAGTGCGACGGCGGCCCGCCGCCCGGCCGCTACACCCTGAGGCAGGTCGACGCGCGCGTGCCGCCGCTTCAGGATTGGCTGCGCGAGCAGGGGCACCGCCCCACCGGGTGAGCAATCCGATGGCCGCAAGAAACAATGGCTGATATGCGCCATCGTAGGGGACGTTGAGGAAGACCTGAAGGCGAGCCAGGAGGCCGTCAGGAACGCTGTCGGCGACGACCAGCACGACGGGTCGCCGCATTCTCTAGGGAGTACAAGTGTTCGTGAGGCTCGGCTCTGCGTCATCGTTCCGAGCGTAATTCTCGACCGGAGATCTGTCAAAGCGTCTCTCTTCGCATACGTCTCGGCCGGCGTAGGCTCGCCGTCAGGCCTCGGCGAGGTCGACGACGAGCGCGGCGTGGTCGCTGAGCGCGTCGCGCCGCCGACGGCGGGTGGCGCCGCCCCAGAGGTAGGCGGCATCCTTCAGGTGCGCCAGCAGCGCGGTGTTGACGAAGGCCTGGTCGATCCGAAAACCGTTACGGCCGTTCGGCGAGTACCACGTGTAGGCGCGGGCGTCGGCGCGCAGGTGGCGGAACGCGTCGATCCATCCGCAGCCGGCCAGACCGTCGATCCAGCCTTCCTCTCGCGGGCTGAACACCGGCACTTCCTCGTCGAGGCCGCGCCGGCCGGAGTTCGTGTCGCCGATGAGCAGCGCCGGTCCGCGGCGCCAGCGCTGCGCGCACGTGAGCACCGCGTCGAGGAATGGGTACTTGCGCCCACTCACGCGGTTGGGGACGTGCATCGCACCGAGCGTGAGCGGGAGCGGCGCGTCCAGCGTGGCGAGCAGCCAGCGGCCGGGCTCGAGCGGCGCCGGCCGGAGCCGGACGCGGCGCAGCGGCCAGCGCGCCGCCACGAGCAGCGCGTTCATCGCGTGCTGGCGCGGATCGGCGGTGGTCAGCTGATGGCTCAGGCCACGCTCGGCGAGCGCCGCGGCCAGCGCCAGGCTCGGCGGAGTCGCGCGAAACTCGGAGAGCACGACGACGTCCGGCGCCCAGCGCACGAGCTGGCGCGCGATGGCACCGACGCGTTCACCGCCGCCGGCCCGGATGTTCCACGCGACGACCCGCATCGCGGGTCGTGGTCTATCGATGCGCTCGGCCGAACTCGATGATCCGGTCGCGCACGCGGTCGGGCGTCTGCTCCGGCGGCATCACGGGCCAGAACTCCGGCTTGGGTAGCTGCTCGCGCAGATAGTGCGCGCCCGAGGTGGCGTGCGCGGGGTCGTCGCCGGGCAGGATCAGCGCGGGCACCTTCATCGCCATCAGCTCCTCGGGCTCGGCGCCCGGCGGCGTGTCGCGATCGAAGAGGCCGCGCATGCTCGCGGCGACGAGGCCGACGTAGCGATCGAGGTCTTGCTCTTGAAAGGCGCCGGCGAACACGGGATCGCGCACGATGCACGACGCCCACGGCCCGGCTTCGGGGTCCTGCCAGAACGACTTGCCGTCGTGGGCGCGCTTCACGACGCCCGTCAGTCCCTGCTCGCGGGCCAGCCGGGCGTGACGCGCGAAGCGATCGCTGCCGTTGAGCTTCCACCGGTAGCCGCCGACCGGCCAGTGCAGGATCAGCGCGTGGGTGGCCTCCGGGTACTTGGCCGCGAACGCCGTCGCGACCGAGCAGCCCATGCAGCCGCCCAGGACGAAGGCCTTGTCGATGCCGAGGTGATCGAGCAGCGCCTTGGCCTGATCGGCGAAGACGGCCCAGCTCAGCCGCTCCACGCGCCCGCCGGAGTTCCCCGACTCACGCCGATCGTAGGCGACGAGCGTGAAGTCGCTCGACAGCGTGTCGAGCGGCTGCATGCCCTTCCAGACGCCGGCCGTGCTCCATTTCTCCAGGGTGGCGTCGAAGCCACCGGGCGCGAGCATCAGCAGCGCGGGCCCCGAGCCCTGCTTGACGTAGTTGACGTCCAGTCCGTCGATCTTCGCCGTCGGCATCACGTTCTCCCCGAATAGCGGCGGTAGCAGCGCGCCGCGTTGTCCCACAAGAGCTTGCGCCGCTGCGTGTCCGTGAGTGACGTCCAGGCCAGCACGCCGTCGACCGACTTGGGGAACCAGCTCTCGGAGTGCGGATAGTCGGTCGCGAACATCAGCGTGTCTTCGCCGATGGCCTCGATGGCGTGGCGCAGCGACTGCTCGCCCTCGTGGAGCTGGATGCTCTGGAAGTACTGCGGCCCGCGCACGTACTCGCTCGGCTTGTGCTTGAGCGGCGCGATCGCGTGCTGGCACATCTCGGCGTGCTCGTCCAGACGCGCCGCCCACGACGCCAGCCACCCGTGTCCGCACTCGAGCGGCGCGACCCGCAGCTCCGGGTAGCGGTCGAGGACGCCAGCGCCGATCAGCGCCGCCATGTTGCGCTGGGCGTTCCACGGGTGACCGGCCGAGCGCTGCAGGAACACGTTGTCCCAGGTGTCCCACATGCCGGGCGGGTAGGGGATGGTCATGGTGAAGGAATGGATGATCAGCGTCAGGTCCTGGTCCTGCGCCGCCGCCCAGATGGGCTCCCAGTCCGGATCGTCGAGCGACAGCGCGGGCGGGCAGATCGGGAAGATGCCGACCGGCCACCGTTCCCTGCCGCAGCGCTTGATCTCCGCCACCGAGCCGTCGACGTCGCGGGCGGTGACCAGCACGAGGCTGGTCAGCCGATCCGGATACGGCGCGCAGTAGTCGTTCAGGAAGCGGTGATACGCGCGGTACATCATCATCTCGACGCCAACGTCGTCGAGGCCGGCCAGCGCCGGCAACCCGCCCGAGGGCAGGATCATGTTGACGTCCACGCCCTCGATGTCCATGTCCTTGACCCGGGCGTGCGGATCGAAGCTGACGCGATCGCTGGGGAATGGCGGTCCCTGCCAGCGCACGTCCCACGGCGTGCCGCCGTCGCGCACCTTGCGCGCGACGGCGCTCTGGTTGTCGACGCGCTCCTTGGAGCCCAGCCGGCGGCTGAGCTCGGGGCGCTTACCGATGCGGTAGCGATTCATGCCGCCCTTGCCCGGCGCGTGCTGGACCAGCGGGCCGAGCGCGGCGAGCTGGGCGCGCTCGGCGGCCGAGAGATACTGCTCGATGGGCTCGACGGGTTCGATGATGTGAGTGTCGGCGTCGAAGATGCGATACCCGGCACGTGCCATGGGCGCCTCCTCATCTGCGGCCGCTGAAACCCGGCGGCGATGCTCCTCGCGGCCGGCGGTCTCCGCGATCGGGTACTCTACATCAACCATGTCGACTTCACCCACGGTCGATATTCCCGTCCTCATCGCCGGCGGTGGACCTGTCGGGCTGACCGCGTCCGCGATGCTCTCGCGCCTGGGGGTGCCGTCGCTGCTGGTGGAGCGCCATCCCGGGACGTCGATTCATCCCAAGGCCCGCGGGATCAACATGCGGACGAGATCGGGATGGTGTTCGGCGCCAGCTACGAATCCGCTGCGGTCGTGCCCGACGGCACCTCGCCACCTCCCGTCGCCAATCCCGTGACCGACTACGTCCCGGTCGCGCGTCCCGGCGGCCGCGCGCCTCGCGTCTGGATCGAACGCGACGGTCAACCGATCTCGACGCTCGACCTCTTCGGTCCCGGCTTCACGGTGCTGGCCGGGCCGGCGGGCGGCGCATGGCGCGACGCCGCCCACGGCGTCGTCGGCGAGCTGAAGGTTCCGCTGGAGGCGTACACCGTCGGCAAGGGCGGGGACGTCGCCGACCCGGAGAATGGCTGGATGAGGGCGTATGGCGTGGACGCCACCGGCGCCGTGCTCGTGCGGCCGGATGGCTACGTCGCCTGGCGGAGCCGGTCTACGGTCGCGGA
>JBGPXN010000276.1:0-4135 GCA_041492755.1 Methylomirabilia bacterium
CGTCAACCCGGCGCAGATCGAACGGCAGGTCGCCGGGTCGTTCGTCTACGGACTGTCCGCGCTGTTCATGGAGGAGTGCACGGTCAAGGATGGCCGCATCGAACAGACGAACTTCCACAACTACGACTCGATGCGGATCGCGCAGATGCCGAAGGTCGAGTCGATCATCATGCCGTCCGGCGGGTTCTGGGGCGGGGTCGGTGAGCCGACGATCTGCGTGGCCGCGCCGGCCGTCCTCAACGCGATCTTCGCCGCGACCGGCAAGCGGATCCGCACGTTCCCGCTGAAGAATCACGGCGTCCAGATGGTGTAGGCCGAAGTTTCCGGCCGCTGCGATCGGATGCACCTCGATCGCAGCGGCCGCCGTGGCGTCGCCCATCCGGCGGGTGTTCCGGCGCAATTTCGCCGTCTGATCAGGGACTGGTCCGCCAGTCCCAACCGGCCGCCTCGAGCTCCAACAGCGCGGCGAAGCGTCCACCTCCGGCGGCAAGCTCCGCGGGCGATCCCTCCTCGACGATGTGGCCCTTGTCGAGGACGATGATCCGGTCGGTCTCGAGGGCCGTCGAGAGCCGATGCGCGACGGTCAGCACACCGCAGCCCTGAGGGAGCACCGAGACCCGCAGGGCCGCCCTGAAGGCGGCGTCGCTGGCGCTGTCGATGGCGGCGGTGGCCTCGTCGAAGAGCAGCGCCGCGGGCTGGTGGACGAGCGCGCGGGCCAGCGCCAGCAACTGCTGCTGTCCCGCCGAAAGGTGGGCGCCCCGGCCGCCGCCGCTCCCGCTGAGCAGGGTGTGATAGCCCTGCGGCAGCGCGCCAATGAAGGCGTCGGCGCCGGCGATGCGACACGCCTCGTAGACCGCGGCGTCCGGCACGGACGCATCGCCGAGCGTGAGGTTCTCCCTGACCGTGCCCGAGAACAGCTGCACGACCTGCGGCACCACTCCCAGGACCCGACGGCGCTCCGATTCATCGAGCAGCGCCGGATCGCGGCCCGCGACCAGGACGTTTCCGCTCCAGGGGTGATAGAGGCCGGCCACCAGGTGGAGCGCGCTGGTCTTGCCGGCCCCGGTGCGTCCGACCAGAGCGAGGTGTTCGCCACGCCTCACGTCGAGGGAAACGCGATGCAGCACGGGTTGCCCTTCCGTGTAGCCGAACTGCACGTGACGTAGCGAGATCGCCGGCTGTTCGATCCCTGCGACGCCGGCCGATCTCGCCACCCGCGTGTCCTCGGGCGGCAGCGCGAGCGTGCCGAAGATGCGCTCGGCGCCGGCCATCGCGCCTTGCACGGTCTGCCACTCCTCTCCGAGCGCGGTGATCGGCTGGAAGAAACGCTGCATGAGGATGAGGAACGCCGTGAGGGTACCCAGGGAAATGCCGAACGCCGCGCCGGCGTTCTGCGCACCGGCCCACAACAGCGCGGCCACCGCGAGCGCCGAGAGGATGGCGGTCATGGGCGTGTACACGGCCGAGTAGGACGACGACCGGTTCGAGGCGGTCAGGCCACGGCGCAGGATCCGACGGAACCCGGCCACGAACTCCGGCTCGCGCCCGAAGGCCCGCACCACCTCGACGCCGCGTAGGTTCTCTTGAAGCCGCGCGTTGATCGCTCCCACGGCCAGGCGGTTCTCCCGCTCCGCCTGCCGCACCCGTACCTGCATGAACCGCGTGACCAGCACGAGCGGCGGCACGATCAGGGCGGCGACCAGGCTCAGCGGCAGACTGAGCGCGAGCATCGCCACCGTGATGGTCCCGAGCCGCGCGAGGTTGGCCAGCAGCAGCGCCACGTTCGAGGAGAACACCGTGTCGAGGGTCTCGATGTCGGCGGTGCACCGGCTGATGGTGTCGCCGATGGGGACTCGATCGAAGTAGGCGGTCGGCAGCCGCTGCAGGTGCGCGAACAGTCGCACCCGGAGCGCACTCAAGATCCCCTGCGCAATCGTGGCCGCGAGGTAGTTGTACGAAAAGGTCATCACCTGTACCGCGGCGGTGGCGCCCAGGTAGAGGAGGGCAAGGGGCAGCAATCCGTCCGGCCGGCCGAGCATCAGATGGGCATCGACGATCGTGCGGATGACGAGGGGCGGCACCAGCTCGAAGGCAGCCGCGGCGAGCACCGACACGGCGATGACCGAGACGCGCACCCGCCACGGCCGCAGCAGACCGACCAGGCTTCGCAGCGGCGAGGAACTTCCGGGCTGGGCGGCCGTCCGCGCCGGCACGAGACTACCCACCCGCGGGTTGGGCGACCGCGGTCATCCCGGCCACGCGCTGGGCCCGGTAGATTCGCGCGTACAAGCCCTCGGATGCCGCCAGCTCCGCATGCGGCCCGATCTCCGCGATCCGGCCCTCCTGCAGCACCACGACCGTGTCCGCGTGCGGGAACGCCGCGAGCCGATGCGAGCAGACCACGATGGTGACCCGTTGCTCCGGCGGTGCCTCGGGACCGAACGCGTGCCGGAGCGACGCCACGATGGACGCCTCGGTGTTGACGTCGATGGCGGAGAACGGGTCATCGAGCACCAGCAGTCCAGGGTAGGCCGGCGCCGCCGCCGCGATGGCGCGCGCCAAGCCCACGCGCTGGCGCTGGCCCCCCGAGATGCGCAGGCCCAGCTCACCGATTTCGGTATCGAGCCCACGCGGGAAGCCGAGCACGTCCTCGTCCAGGGCAGCCAGCCGCACGGTACGCAGCAGGAAGCCGTCGTTGTCGCGCGGAGCCTCAAGCGTGAGCGCAACGTTGTCGCGGACCGAGCCCGAGAACAAGAACCCGTCCTGAGGCAGGTAGCCCATCACGCCGCTCCGCTGAACGTCGGAGAGCTCCGCCAGCGGCCGGCCATCGACGAGCACGGCGCCCGACTCGACGGGATAGATCCCGAGAATCGCCCGCGCGAGCGCGCTCTTGCCCGACCCCACCGGACCCGTGACGGCGATCAGGGCGCCGGCGGGAACGTCGAGATTCAGGCCGCGAAGCGCCGGCGCCACCGCGCCGGGATACCGAAAGGTCACGTCGCGCAGCGAGAGGGCGGCGGGCCCGGCGGCGCGGGTCACCGCACGGGCGATCGGGCGGTCGACGCCGGCCACGTGTCCGGTACGAAATGAGGCGAGGCGAGGCTCGCCCCGCACCGCCAGCGCGGGCGCGAGAAGTGGTCGCAACCGCACATACGCCGCGGCGCCGCTCTGGATGGAGTTCACGAGCTGAGGAATCCGATGTCCGCGGTTGACGAAGCGCAGGAACAGCTCGAGGTACGCCACGAACGCGCCCACCGTCATCGCGCCGGCGATCACGCGCACGCTGCCCTGCCAGACGATGAGCAGGACGCCGGCGGTCATGAGCGTGGTGTACACGGGCTGCAGGCCGCCTTTGAGCCGGATCACCCTCAGATTGCGTTCGGCAAACCGTCGGGACAGCGCGGCCACACGTTCCACGGAGGCGCTGGCGCGTCCGAACAGCCGCAGCACCCGGATGCCGGCGAGATGCTCCTGAATCGCCGACGTCAGGTCGGCGTTCGCTTCCCGTGCCGTGGTGGTGCGGCCCCCGACCCAGCGGCCCGTGGCATGCGCGAGCATCATCGCGAGCGGCACTGGTAGCAGCGCCAGCAGCGTGAGGCCCGGGGCGAAGACGAGCATCGCCACCACGAAGGACAGCGAGAAGAGCACCGTGTCCCAGGTCTCGATGGTGAACTCCCGTGCGCCGACGCCTAGTACCTCCACGTCGCCGACGATGCGGGCCATCAGGTCCCCGATCGGCGTCCGTTGCACGTTCGCCATCGGCCACGCCAGTACCCCGCGGAACGCGTCCGCGCGAACGTTCGCGCGGATCCGCGCGTTGGCGGTCATGAGCCACCAGCGTTTGCCGATGCGAGGCACCTCGGTCAGCAGCGTGCCGCCGACGAATGCCAACGCCGCCCAGCCGACATCGGCGGCCGTGGCTTCGCCCCGCTCCAAGGACAGCGCTCGGTCAATGGCACGGCCGAGGAGGATCGCCGGCAGGACGACGGCCGTATTCATGATGATGCCGGCCACGGATCCCAGCACGAGCTGTCCGGCCACCTGCCGGAAGTACGGCCGCATCTCCCAGAGAAAGCCGAACATGACGTGATCCTATGGCACCCAGGCGTGACGCTCAATCCGCAACACGGTTCTC
>JBGPXN010000269.1:0-4504 GCA_041492755.1 Methylomirabilia bacterium
ATGATGACCTCGGCGACCCGGAAGAACGTCGCCTGCCGCGCGCCGCACGGGGCGCCCGCCTCCGGGTTCACGAGGCTCCCGCGCAGCGCGATCATGCGGACCGGGCGCACCAGGCCCGAATTGTACGTGATGTCCGGATTCACCGAGCGCAGGAAGCTGACCAGGCCGATCACCATCAAGTAGTGGCCGTCCTGGCCGTACGTCGGGATGTTGAGCGCGGCCCGCACCTGCGGATCGGTCTCGGAGAAATCGAGCGTGAGCTCGCCGTCGTGCGCGGTCAGATCGAGCTTGATCCGGATCGGCCGGCCACCCGGCACCACGTCGCCCTCGAGATAGTCGGCGAAGCCGTAGGTGCCGTCGGGGACGGTGCGGAATACCTCGCGCGCTTGCCTCTCCGCGTAGTCGAGCACGCCGGCCATGCCCGCGCGCACGCTGGCGAGCCCTTCCTTGTCGATCAGGTCGCGCACGCGCCGGGCCGCCGTATCGACGGCGCTCAGGAGCGCGCGCACGTCACCGCGGTTCTGCTCCGGGCTGCGGGAGTTCGCGCTCATCACGCTCAGCAGCGCCTCGTTCGGCTCGCCGGCGGAGATCAGCCGCGCGGGCGGGATGATCAGCCCCTCCTGGACCTGCTCGGTGGCCGACGGTTGCACGCTGCCGGGCGCGAGGCCGCCGACGTCGGTCAGATGCACGAACGCGACCGCGTAGCACACGAGCTCGCCGCGATGGAACACCGGCTGCCAGAAGAACGTGTCGGGCAGATGCGTGACCAGCCCGCGCGTCGCTTCGGGATCGTTGGTGACGTAGACGTCGCCCTCGCGCGGCGGCGCCACCGCGTCCAGCGCCGCGCGCAGCGGCATGCCGATCGCGAGCCAGATGCCGATGCGGCGCGAGGCGGCGAACGCCTCGCCGTCCGGGGTGGCGAGGGTGACGACGAAGTCCTGGGTCTCCTTGATGAAGACGGTGTGGGCGGCGCGCATGATCATCTGCCCGGCCTCGTCCACGATGCCCTGGAAGAGGTTCTTGTAGACCTCGAGCATGATGGGGTCGAGCTTCGGCATGCCGGCCACCGTCGTCGCCTCTTCCGCCTTCATTGCGCCTCTCCCACGATGTTCAGCCACGGGTCGACCGTGATGCGAAAGCCGGGCGGGACGAACACCGTCGTATCGTACTGCGTGATCACCGCCGGGCCATCCAGCGACGCGCCCGGAGCGAGCTCGGAGCGATGGACCGCGGTCGCCTTCAGCCGCGCGCCGTCGAGGACGATCTCGCGCGTGCGGGTGGACCCGACCGTACGCTCGTTGGCGGCGGTGGCCCGCGGGCGAGCGGCGGTGACCCCCGCCGGCGCGGCGCCCGCCGTGCGGGGCGACAGGCGCTCGGGCCGCCGCACGCCGCCGATCGCCTGCACGCGCAGGTTGATCACCTCGACGGCGCCCGACGGATCGGCGAAGCCGTAGACGGCCTGGTGCCGCGCGTGGAACAGCTCCGGCAGCTCACGCAACCCGGCCCCCCCGCCCTGGCGCAGCCGCACCGCGACTTCGAAGGACTGGCCGCGATACCGCAGGTCCGCCGCGCGAACCACCTCGCGCTCGGCCGACGGCACCCGCTCCTCCTCCAGCCACGCGGCAGCCTGCTGCTCGAGCTTGTGAAGCTCGGCGGCCAGCGTCGTGAAGTTCGGCTCGCGGAGCGCCGCGTAGACGGTCCGGACGTAATCGGCGCGCAGATCGGCGAGCAAACAGCCGAGCGCGCACAGCGTGCCCGGACTCGGCGGCACCACCACGGTCCTGATGCCGATCTCGCGCGCGAGCAGGAAGGCGTGGGTCGGTCCGGCGCCACCGTAGGCCAGGAGCGCGAACTCGCGATGATCGACGCCGTGCTGCGCCATGAGCGGCAAGAACTGCGCGTACATGTTGGCCGTGGCCACTCGCAGGATTCCGGCGGCGGTGTCCGGAGGCGACAGACGCAGCCGCCGTCCCAGCGCGGACAACGCGAGCTCGGCGCGCGCGTGCGACAGCTTCAGTCCGCCCCCCAGAAACTCCTGGGGCTCGATGATTCCGCTCAGCACGTAGGCGTCCGTGACGGTCGGCTCGGTGCCACCGCGGTCGTAGCAGGCGGGACCGGGGTCGGCGCCCGCGCTGCGCGGGCCAACCTTGAGCACGCCGGCGGCATCGGCCCAGGCGATGGAGCCGCCGCCCGCGCCGATCGACGTGACGTCGACGGCGGGGACGATCAGTGGAAAGTCGCCGACCTGGCTCTCGGTCGAGTAGAGGACGCCCCCGTCGACCACGGAGATGTCCGCGCTCGTCCCGCCCATGTCGAGCGCGATCAGCTTGCGGCGCCCGGTCAGTCGCCCGAGGTGAGCGGCCGCGATGACGCCGGCCGCCGGCCCGCTGAGCAGGCTCTCCACGGGCGCGCGGGCGGCCTGGCGCACGCTCATCACGCCACCGTTGGACTTCGTGCTCAGCAACGGACAGTCGACACCGAGCTCGCCCAGTCCGCGGGCCAGACTCGTGAAGTAGTCGCCCAGGCGCGGGCCGATGTGCGCGCTCATGACCGTGACCAACGCGCGCTCGTACTCGCGTTGCTGCGGCCAGACTTCCGACGACGCGCAGACGTACAGATCGGGAAACGCCGCGCGGATGGCCGCGGCCGCCTGCTCTTCGTGCGCGGGATTGCGGTACGCGTGCAGGAAACAGATGGCCAGCGACGTCACGCCCGCCGCGCGCAGCTCGCCGGCGGCGGCGACCGCTGCGGCCGGATCGAGCGCGCGATAGATGCGGCCGTTGGCCAGCACCCGCTCGCGCACTTCGCGCACGTGGCGCCGCGGCACCAGGGAGCGCGGCCTCTCCGCGTAGAAGCTCGGCGCGCCGGGCAGGCGCAGCCGGCGGATCTCCAGGACGTCGCGGAAGCCTTCCGTGATGAGCAGGCCCGTGGGCGCGCCCGAGCGCTGGATGACCGTGTTGAGCCCGAGGGTCGTCCCGTTGACGAAGGACGCGATCTCCTGGGGCGCGACGCCTTCCTGCGCGAGCAGCTCGCGCAAACCCTCGAGGATGGCGCGATGCGGCTCGGCCGGACGCGACGGCGTCTTGGCGGCGACGAACTTACCGCTCGCCTCGTCCATCAGGACGAGATCGGTGAAGGTGCCGCCCACGTCGACGCCTACGCGATACCGTCTCATCTCGCTTCCATCATGTGGTGTGCCGTCGCCGCGGCCCTTATAACACCACGGCCGGGGAAATGGTAATCTCCGCCCGGAGGCGCGGCCATGCAGCCACTGCTCGCGTTCGATCTCTGGAAGTGGATCGAGCAGAACCGCGAAGGGTTCGAGCCGCCCGTCGGCAACAAGGTCATCTGGGACGACTCGCAGTTCACGGCGATGATCATCCGCGGCCCGAACGCGCGCCGCGACTTCCACGTCGACCCCTCCGACGAGATTTTTTACATGCTCAAGGGCGACATGGTCCTCGAGTACATGGACGCCGGCCGGCGCCAGCAGCGGGTGATCCGCGAAGGCGGCATGATGCTCGTCCCCGCGCTGACGCCGCACTCGCCGCACCGCCCGGCGGACACCTGGGGGCTCGTGGTCGAGATCAAGCGCACGCCCGAGCGGATGGAGTCGCTGTTGTGGTTCTGCGACCGCTGCGACGCGCTCCTGCACGAAGTGACGATGCACGTGGCCGACATCGAGCGCGAGCTCAAGGCCGCCATCGAGAGCTTCGACGCCAGCGTCGAGCGGCGGACGTGCCGCGGCTGCGGCCACGTGCAGCCCGAGCGCGCCCCCGTCCCCCAGGCGCCGTAGCCGCGGGCGCTAGGTCAGCAGCCAGTCGGTGAGCTGAGCGAACGACGAGAAGCGCAGCGCAACGTCGGGGCACGCGCCGAAGCCGTAGTCCACGAACAGGAACGGCACGCCGCATTCCAGCGCCGCGCTCTGATCGCCGGGCGTGTCGCCGACGAACGTCGGCGCGCGGAGACCGTTGCGGTCGACGACGCGCCGGAGGTTCGCGCCTTTCGACTGCCGAGTATTGCCCCAGCACTCGAAGTCCGTGAACAGGGGTTCGAGCCCGGACCAGGCGAGAAACGTCTCGACGTAGCCCGTCTGGCAGTTGCTGACGATGAACAGGCGGTAGCGATCGGCCAGCGCGCGGAGCCCGCGCTCGACGCCGGGATAGAGCACGCCGCCCTGCTCGGCGATCAACCGGTTGTCCTCCTCGGCCGTGGCCACGGTGAGCGCCGCGAGCTGATCGTCGGACAACCCGGGAAAGGCGTCGCGGATGGCGGCCTCGTGCGGCCGCCCGGTGACCCGCCGGACGTCATCGGCGACGATGCGCCGGTACGGGATGCCGTGCCGCCGCAGGACGTCGTTCCAGGCCACCGCGCACGTCTCGCCGGTGTCCCACAGGGTGCCGTCGAGGTCGAAGAGGACCGAATCAGCCGAGGGGCGCACGGCCGAGCTGCGAGAGCACGAACGCGTAGTCGAAGGAGACTTCGCGAAGGAAATCGTAGCGAC
>JBGPXN010000179.1:0-9359 GCA_041492755.1 Methylomirabilia bacterium
AACCCCGCCGTCGTGAAGGCGCTCGCCACGTTCCGCGCCACGCTCGCGCGCGAGGGGACGCTCGATCCAGTGCTGCGCGAGCTGGTCCGGCTGAAGATCGCCGCGCTCAACGCGTGCCGCTATTGACTCACCGTGCGCTATGCCGGGGCCCGGCATGCAGGCGCGACGGAAGCGAAGATCGCGGCGATCGACGACGAGTCCTCCGATCTCCTGACCGCGCGCGAGCGGACCGCCATTCGCTTTGCCGAGAAGCTCGCCGTCGACCACCACAAGGTCGACGACACATTCTGGTCCGAGCTGCGCAGCCATTTCTCGGAAGCCGAGATCATCGAGCTCGTCGCCCACACGACGCTCTACATCGGCTTCGGACGGCTCAACGAGATCCTCGGGATCGATCCGGTGTAGCGTCGAGCTTTCGGCCGCGCCGTCACGCTTCGGCCACGATGTCGACAGTCGTCCGAGGCCAGGAGAGGGGACATGATGCGAACGATCCGGCTGTTCTCGCTGGCCGTCGTCGCCGTGATGCTGACCGCGCCGCTGGGGTACGGCGCCGACATCGACCGCACCGCGGTGGACTTCAAGACGCCGGCCGAGATCAAGTGGGTCCGGAACGCGGTCGGAACGAACGAGTCGGCCGTGCTCTTCGGTGATCCGAGCAAGCCGGGCCCGTACGTCGTGCGCATCAAGTGGCTCCCCGGGAACATGAGCCGGCCGCATTTCCATCCGAACGATCGCTTCTTCGTGGTCGTCTCCGGCACGTGGTGGATGGGAACCGGCGAGAAGTTCGACCCGGAGGCCACGGTGCCGGTGCCGGCGGGAAGCTACGTCATCCACTACGCGGGCAAGATCCACTACGACGGCGCGAAGACCGAGGAGACCGTCATCCAGGTCTGGGGCATGGGGCCGGCGACGTCGACGCCGGCCGAGAAGCGCTAATCCGATCGGCCGGTCAGCGCGAGCTCGATCCTCCGGCCATCGAGGTCGGTGGCGCGGCCGGACTGGTTTGGCCCGGAGCCGCGGTGCAGCGCTGCTGCGTCCACAAGCTGCGGAACCTTGAACGCAAAGCCCCGAAGCACGCGCTCGCGGAGATCCGCGACGACTTCCATCGTATCGTCTATGCCGCCAGTGGGGAGGCCGCGCGCGCAGCCTTCGCGGCCTTCGAGCGCACGTGGGCCAAGCGCTGCCCGGGGGTAGTCACGAGCCTGCAAGAAGGCGGCGTTGCGCAGGATCGACGGCTGGCGGAAGATCCCTGCTGTGCTCAGCCAGCACACGGCGGTCGCGGCATGATCATGATACGGGCTGCGCTCACCGTCGCGCTCGTCCTTGGCCTTCTCGTCACGCCGCTCACCGCCGAGACGCAGCAGCTACGGAAGGTGGGGCGGCTAGGTGTTCTAACGGGCCAATCTCTCGAAGGCTCGTCTCGCGCCTATGCGCTGCGCCAAGGGCTGAGTGATCTCGGCTACCTTGAGGGCCAGAACATCGTGATCGAGTGGCGAGGGGCGGCGGGGAGGGTGGAACGCCTCTCCGAACTCGCCGCTGAGCTGGTGAAACTCCAAGTCGATGTCATCGTCGCGGACAGTAACCCGGCCGTGGCAGCAGCGCAGAAGGCGACCAGGAGAATCCCCATTGTTATGGTGTTGCCTACCGATCCGGTGGGGCTTGGGTTCGTTGCGAGCCTCGCGCGGCCGGGAGGCAACACCACGGGGCTGTCCAGCCAGGGCCGCGAAACAGGTGGCAAACGTCTTGAACTCCTCAAGGAGGCCGTTCCCAACCTCGCCAGGTTGGCCATCCTCTGGGATCCCACCGAGCCGGGTCGCCGTGACCAGGTGAAAGAGGTGGAAACAGCAGCTCGGGCGTCGGGGGTGAAGGTTCAGCTGGTGGAGGCGCGAAGTCTCAGCGAGCTTGACAGCGCGTTCGCGACAATCGCCCGAGAGGGCGCAGGCGCCGTCTACGTCCAGGGAAGCACAATCATGTTGGTCCACGGAGCACGGATCGCGGAACTTGCAGCCAGGCGCCGTCTGCCGACGATGTGCGGCACGAGCGAGAATGTCGAGGCCGGTTGTCTCCTCTCCTACAACGCGAGCTTCAGAGACCTCTACCGGCGCGCCGCATACTTCGTGGACAAGATCCTCAAGGGCGCCAAACCCTCCGACCTCCCGGTGGAGCAGCCCGCGAAGTTCGAGTTGGTCATGAACCTCAAGACGGCCAGGATGCTCGGCCTGACGCTCCCGCCGTCGCTGCTGCTGCGAGCGGATCAGGTGATCGATTGAATACGACACCCGGCGCCGTTTTTGGTTTCCTCCGGACTCCGGCACTGTGAGAGAAATCGAGGAGCGCCACGGCTTGGCCGGGGCGCTCCGAGCGGTGGGGGCATCGGGGGCCATTTCGGGGCCCCCGATCAAGTTGGTGTAGATTTGGGGCGCTCCGGACGGATTCGACAGACCACGAGGAGGAGATCGGCATGCAGGCACTGACGCGTCGGACGTTTCTCGCCGGAAGCGGGGCGGCCGCGGCGACCGTCGCCGTGGGGCCCTGGGTCCTCCGGAGCGAGGGCCAGGGCGGTCCCATCAAGATCGGCCTCGTCCTGCCCTACACCGGCGTCTACGCCGTCCTCGGCGAGTCGATCACGCAGGCGATGGAGCTCGTCTTCGCGCGCGAGAACTGGACGGTGGCCGGCCGCAAGATCGAGATGATCAAGGAAGACGACGAGATGAAGCCGCCGGTCGGCATCCGCAAGACGGAGAAGCTGATCGACTCCGACAAGGTCGACATCCTCACCGGCCCCGTGCACAGCGGCATTCTCATGGGCATGCGGGACAAGGTCCACAGCAGCAAGACGATCCTGATCGTCTCCAACGCCGGCGCCGATGCCATCAGCCGCGAGCGCTGCTCGAAGTGGATCTTCCGCACGTCGTTCTCCAACTGGCAGCCGTGCCAGCCGATGGGCGGCTGGGTGGCGAAGAACGTGTCGAAGGAAGTCTTCCAGATCGCGCCCAACTACCAGGCCGGCAAGGACATGATGGCGGCGTTCCGCGAGACGTTCGTGCCCGCGGGCGGCAAGGTGATCGCCGAGGACTATCCGAAGCTCGGCGAGACCGACTATGCGCCGTACATCACGAAGATCAAGCAGTCCGGTGCCAAGGCCGTGTTCGCGTTCTTCTCGGGGACGGACGCCGTGAACTTCGTGAAGCAGTACGATCAGTTCGGCCTCAAGGGCTCGATCAAGCTCACCGGCGCCGGCTTCCTGACCGAGCCCGACGTGCTGCCCGCGCAGGGCAACTCCGCGCTCGGCATCATCACCGGCCACTTCTACACGCCGCTGCTCGACAACCCGGTCAACAAGAAGTTCGTGACGGATTTCCGCGCGAAGTTCGCCAACAAGAGCCCGGACGGGTTCGCCTGCCAGGGCTACGACACGGCCGAGGTCATCGTGCGCGCGCTCAAGGCCGTGAACGGCAACACGCAGGACAAGGAAAAGCTGGTCGACGCCATCGCGAAGCTGGAGTTCGACAGCCCGCGCGGGAAGTTCCGGTTCGACCCCAAGACGCACAACGTCATCCAGCCGTTCATCTACGTGCGCGAGGTGAAGGAAGTGGCGGGCGGCCTCAACAACGTTCCCATCGACAAGGTCGCCGACGTGCGGGATCCCGGTACGGGCTGCACGCTGCCGGCGTAGCGGAGCCTCCACGGGGACCGGGACGACCGGCCCCCGCGCCTCTCCGCCGTGTTCGCCCCCGATCTCTTCAGTCAGGCCCTGAACGGGCTGTCCTACGGCGTCCTCCTCTTCCTGCTCTCCGTCGGCCTCACGCTGATCTTCGGCATGCTCGACGTGGTGAACCTGGCCCACGGCTCCTTCTACATGCTGGGGGCCTACGCCGGGCTGGCGACGATCGCCCTCAGCGGCAACTACTGGCTGGCGCTGGTCGTCGCGCCGCTAGCCGTCGGCGTGATCGGCGCGCTCATGGAGATCGCCGTGCTGCGCCCACTGTATCGCCGCGACCCGCTGGACCAGGTGCTGCTGACCTTCGGCTTCATCTACCTGTTCGAAGATCTAGTAAAGTGGATCTGGGGTGGGCGGATCCGTTCGATCCCGCCCCCCGATGTTTTCGCCGGCTCGGTCACGATCTTCGGGGCCACCGTGCCGTCCTATCGGCTCTTCGTCATCGTGTTCGGCCTGGTCATGGCCGTCGCGCTGTTCCTGCTGATCGAGCGCACGCGGCTGGGCGCGATCATCCGCGCCGGCGTCTACGACGCCGAGATGACGGCCGGCATGGGCATCAACGTCCCCCTCGTGTTCACCGGCGTCTTCGCCTTCGGCGCCGCGCTCGGCGGCCTCTCAGGGGTGATCGCGGGGCCGATCCAGTCGGCGGCGCCGCCGATGGGGGCCGGCATCCTGGTCCCCGCGCTCATCGTCGTCGTCGTCGGTGGGCTCGGCAGTCTCAAGGGCTCGCTGGTCGGCAGCCTGATCATCGGCCAGGCCGAGACGTTCGGGAAGGTGTGGCTGCCCGGGGCGTCGATGGTGATGATCTACGTCGTCATGGCGCTGGTCGTGTTGCTCCGCCCGCAAGGGCTCTTCGGTCGTCCGCTGAAGTGACGCTGCGACTCCTGGCCGGCGCGGTGGTGGTGGCGTTCGTGGCCGCCTTTCCGGCGTTGGCCGGCAACTACCCGGTCAAGCTCCTGCACGAGATCCTCATCTGGGGGATCTTCGCCATGAGCCTGGATCTGCTCATGGGCTACGCGGGGATGGTGTCCTTCGGCCACTCCGCGTTCTGGGGCATCGGCGGCTACGTGGCCGCGCTCGCCCTCAAGCAGAGCCCCGGCCTGGTCTCGGGATTCGTCCTGCCCGCGCTCGTGGCCGCGCTCGGCGCGCTGGTGATCGGGTACTTCTCGATCCGCGTGAGCGGCGTGTACTTCATCATGCTCACGCTGGCGTTCTCGCAGATGTTCTACGCCCTCACGTTCCAGTCGGCGTGGCTCGGCGCCGAGGACGGGATCGTCGGCGTTCCCCGCGCGCGCGTGTTCGGCGCGGACCTCACCGCCGCCACGCCGTTTCACGTCTGTGTGCTGGTCGTGGTGGCGGCGACCATCGTGCTGCTGTGGCGGGTCGTGCGCTCGCCGTTCGGACACGTGCTGGCCGGCATCCACGAGAACGAGAACCGCATGCAGGCGGTCGGCTATCCGGTCGCGCGCTACAAGCTGCTCGTGTTCGTGATCGCGGGAGCGGTGGCCGGTGTCGCCGGCTCGCTCTACACGCAGCTCGTCGGCTCCATCACGCCCGACGCGTTCCTCTGGACGACCTCCGGCGAGGCGCTGCTGATGGTCATCATCGGCGGCACCGGCACGCTCGGCGGTGCCGTGCTCGGCGCCGCCGCTTTTATCCTGCTCCAGAGCCTGGTCAGCACCTACACCGAGCGGTGGATGCTGATCCTCGGCCTGACCTTCATCCTGTTCGTGCTGTTCGCGCCGGGCGGACTGGTGGGCGCGCTCCGCGGCCGGGTCGGGATCCGCGGATGACCGCCCCGGCGCTGCTCGCCATCGAGGACCTGTCCCGCTCCTTCGGCGCGCTGCGCGCGCTCAACGGTGTGTCGGTGGCGGTCGGCCGCCACGAGCGCCGCGCGATCATCGGCCCCAACGGGGCCGGCAAGACGACGCTGTTCAACGTGATCACCGGCGAGCTCGCGCCCAGCGCCGGGCGCGTGGTCTTCGAGGGCGCGGCGATCACTTCGCTGCCGCGCCACCAGATCGCCCGGCGGGGGATCTCGCGCTCGTTTCAGCGCACCAACGTCTTCCCCCGCCTCTCCGTGCTGGAGAACCTTCGCCTGGCCGCGGCCGCGGGCGGCCGGGGCAGCTACGACATGCTCGGCTCGGTGTCGCGCCTGGCCGCGCCCCTGGCCCGGGCCCGCGAGGTCGCGGAGGCGGTAGGACTCGTCGAGCGCCTCACCGAGCCGGCTGGCCGCCTGTCGTACGGCGAGCAGCGGCAGCTCGAGGTTGGCATCGCGCTCGCCACCGGACCGAAGCTCCTGCTCCTCGACGAGCCCACCGCCGGGATGTCGCCGGAGGAGACCGCGCGCATGACCCGGCTGCTCATGGCGCTGCCGCGCGAGATCACGCTGCTCATCATCGAGCACGACATGGACGTCGTGTTCTCGCTCGCCGACCAGATCAGCGTCCTCCACCACGGGGAAGTGCTGACCGAGGGCGCGCCCGACGTGGTTCGGGCCGATCCGCGCGTGTACGAGGTCTACCTCGGCACCGGCGACGAATGAGATGGAAGCTTCTTGCCTCGACGATTCGTGAACGCACGACGCGTTCGCCGACCGGGGGCCACGGCCGGAGATGGGGGGACGGGGTCCTCTGACCACAGCCGACGGCGTACCGATCACCGGGGAGGCGTTCCCATTCCATACGACGATGTCGTCATCTTGCGTGGCGGGAAATGGGTCACCCGGACCCCATCCCCCCATCTCCGCCCGTGCCCCCCGGTCGATCGCGGTGTGCGCGTTCACGAATAATCCAGACTCGCGACGGCCCGAGTCAAGCGCTATGGGCATGCTTGAGTCGATGGGCCGGCATCGTATCGCGCCCAGCTTGTTATCCACACGAACGTATGGCTGAATCTTTGGCGCCGGCTACTGGCGAAGGGGTAAGACGATCTATGAGCGCGAAAATCAAGTACGCTGACGAGCCGCTCGGAAGACTCAAGGTCGTTCGTGACTTTCTTCCGCCACCGGAGGACCTCGTCTTCCGAGATGAGGGCGTCAAAGTCACGATCGCGCTGAGCAAACGCAGCGTCGAATTGTTCAAGGGCGAAGCGCGGAAACACAAGCCCCGGATGTCAGTGATCGAGACGTAGTGCTGTTGGTCGATGGCGTCCATACCTACTACGGTGAGAGCCACGTGCTCCACGGCGTGTCGCTGCGGGTGGGGGAGGCCGAAGCGGTCGCGCTCCTCGGCCGCAACGGGGCCGGCAAGACGACGCTCATCCGGAGCATCGCCGGCTTCACGC
Organism: Methylomirabilia bacterium; assembly: GCA_041492755.1. Classification (GTDB taxonomy): domain Bacteria; phylum Methylomirabilota; class Methylomirabilia; order Rokubacteriales; family CSP1-6; genus JBGPXN01. Next base: position 7,007 of record JBGPXN010000179.1, read on the forward strand.
CGCCGCGCGCCGGCGTCGTGCGATTCCGGAGCCGCGAGATTCACCGGCTCCCTCCGTACCGGATCGCGCGGCTGGGACTCGGGCTCGTGCCGCAGGGGCGGCGGATCTTCGCGCCGCTCACGGTGAGCGAGAACCTCTCCATCGGCGCGCGGGCGGCGGGCCGCGGACCACGCGGAGCGGAGGGCGGAGCGCGCGGGGCCTGGACGCGCGAGCGGGTGTGGGAGCTGTTTCCCCGTCTGCGCGAGCGTGCCGGGCAGAGTGGCGGGACGCTCTCGGGCGGCGAGCAGCAGATGCTGGCCGTGGGCCGCGCGCTCATGACGAACGCGCAGCTCATCCTGCTCGACGAGCCGTCCGAAGGACTCGCGCCGCTGATCGTGCGCGAGATCGGGCGCGCGCTCGTCCGGCTCAAGAGCGAGGGCCTGTCGATCCTGCTCGTCGAGCAGAACGTGCCGCTCGCGCTGCGGGTGGCCGACCGGGTGTACGTCATGAACAAGGGCCAGATCGTGTACCATGGCTCCCCGGCGGAGCTGGACGCGAACGAAGAGATCAAGCGCCGGTTCCTGGGAGTGTCGTGAAGACGGGAGCGGCGTGAACCAGCCATGACGTGGATCGATCCCAACTTTCCTCGGACGGCGACACCGAGCGACCTCGTCGGCCGCGTGCTCGGTCTCAACCCCGGGCTCATGACCGGGCCAGGCACCAATACGTATCTCGTCGGCCGGCGCGATCCCATCCTGATCGACACCGGCGCCGGGCTCCCCGAGTACGTCCCGCTCCTGAGCGGCTATCTCGGGGAACGTGGCTGGTCGCGGCCCGCGCGCGTGCTGCTCACCCACCGCCACGTCGATCACATCGGCGGCGTGAAGAGCGTCCGCGAGCGATTTCCCGGACTCCGCGTGAGCAAGATGATCCACCGCGACGCCGGGCTCCCCGAGGACATCGACGATCTGCGCGACGGCCAGGCGGTGGAAGGCGACGGTGTGACGCTGGTGCCCGTCTACGCGCCCGGCCACGCGTCCGATCACCTCTGCTACTACCTGAGGGAAGAGAAGGCGCTGTTCACCGGCGACGTCGTGCTCGGCGGCTCGACCACGGTGATTCCCTCGGAAGACGGCGACCTGCTCGACTACCTGGCCTCGCTGCGCCGGCTGCGTGGCCTCGACGTCCGGCGCATCTACCCGGCGCACGGCCCCGTCATCGAGGACGGCCCGGGCCGGATCGACGAGTACATCGCGCACCGCCTCGACCGCGAGCGCCAGATCCTCGAAGCGCTGGGGGACGGGGTCGCCACCATCCCGGACATGGTCGCGCGCATCTACGCCGACGTGAGCCCGAAGCTCCACGCGGCCGCCGGCAATTCGGTGGCGTCGCATCTCAAGAAGCTCGCGAAGGAGGGCCGGGTGAGCGAGGAGCGCCGGGCCGACGCGCCGTCCCGCTGGCAGCTGATCGGCTCGCCGCCGGTGCGATAATCGGCGGCATGTCCGAACGGACCCGTGACCTCCGGATCGAAAGCTTCCGGCCGCTCATCCCGCCGGCCATCCTGCTCGAGGAGCTGCCGCTCACCGAGCGCGGCTCCGCGACCATCGTCCGCGGACGCGGGGAAGTCGGCCGAATCCTGCGAGCCGAAGACGATCGCGTCGTCGTCATCATCGGCCCGTGCTCCGTTCACGACCCGGTCGCCGCGCTCGAGTATGGCGGTCGTCTGAAGTCGCTCGCCGACCAGCATGCGGCCGACCTGTGCCTGGTGATGCGCGTCTACTTCGAGAAGCCGCGCACCACCGTCGGCTGGAAGGGGCTCATCAACGACCCGCGGCTCGACGGCAGCTTCGTGATCAACGAGGGCCTGCGGCGGGCGCGGCGGCTTTTGCTCGATCTGGCCGAGCTGGGAATGCCCGCCGGCTGCGAGTTTCTCGATCCGATCTCACCTCAGTTCACGGCTGATCTCGTCTCGTGGGGCGCCATCGGTGCCCGCACCACCGAGAGCCAGGTGCACCGCGAGCTGGCGTCCGGCCTGTCCATGCCGATCGGCTTCAAGAACGGGACCGACGGCGGCGTGCAGATCGCCATCGATGCCGTGCGCTCGGCCGTGCATCCCCACAGCTTCCTCGGCGTCACCGAGCAGGGCCTGTGCGCGATCGTGTCGACCCGCGGCAACCCCGACTGTCACGTGATCCTGCGTGGCGGCGAGAGCGGCCCCAATCACGACGCGACCACCGTGCAGAAGACGTCGGCGGCGCTGCGCGCGGCCGGCCTGCACTCGCGGCTGATGATCGACGCCAGCCACGGCAACAGCAGCAAGGACTACCGCCGCCAGCCCGCCGTCGTCCACGACGTCGCCGCCCAGCTCAGCGAG
>JBGPXN010000178.1:0-9536 GCA_041492755.1 Methylomirabilia bacterium
CGTTGATCGACTTGGTGGCAAGTCCGATCACCCGCGCGACGGCGGGCGCGGGCGGGACGGCCAGCGTCCGGTTCTTGAAGAAGCTCGTGCTGACGATGGCGTCGGCCTCCGGAAGCGGCTCCAGCATGGTCGGCGCGCCGTCGGTGGCGTCGTCCTCGCTGGTCAGGAAGACGGTCTTGATCCCGAGCCGCTCGCAGGCCTGGATGGTGCGCACCACCTCGATGAACTCGTTGCCGCCCGCGTCCCAGGTGACGACCGCGCCTTGCGCGCCGAGCAGGTGCGCGAGCTTGGCCGTCTGATTCGCCATGAGCTGCTTCTCGTGCTGGGTGGTCCACTCCGTGCGCAGCACGATCACGCCCAGGAAGTTCCAGTCACGCCCGTGGCGGCGATAGAGGTCGAGGAGCAGCGGGTTGTTGGCGACCGTCCACGACATCGCGAACGCCGTCCGGTACGGTCCGGTGAGCGCTCCGTCGAGGATCTCGTTGGGATGGAGCATCCAGGGTGGCGTGAGCTGGGTGAGACCATAGGTGGTGGTGCCGAAGGCGGTGGGCGAGTTCGACATCGCCTGCGGCGAGTGCACGCACTGAACGTAGACGACGCGCGGCAGCCCGGGATCGACCGGCGCCAGCTCGAACACCTCGGTCTCGGGCGGGGTCAGGCCGCGCGTGGCGGTCGCGACGTGATCGGCGACGGTGAGGGCGGCGCGGTGGGCCGCGTCGTTGCGGGCCTCGTCACCGAGCGCGCGATCGGGCTCCACCACGGCGCAGAGGTTCCAGAGCCGCGCGTACGGGTACATCTCGCCGTAGTGGCCGGACATGTCGAGATAGGTCTCGACGAAATCACCGCCGGCGTCGTGCCAGTTGACGCTCGACACCTCGACCACGCCCATGCCGCCGAGACGGTGGGTGCGGCCCCGACCGACGGTGGTGATGTCGCGGCCACAGGTGCCGGGGTAACACACGCCGGGGCCGTCCACCTTGAGGCGCGGCTCGATCACGTCGCGCACGGGCCAGATGCGCACGGACTCGCCGGGGGCGGCGATCTCGAGATCGGCCTCGACGATGCGCGCGTCCTCGCGCACCGCGGCCAGCGCGGCCGCCCGGTCCACGGTCAGCCGCCCGCGATCGTAGGCGGTGCGATCGCCGAACGCGATCGACGTCACCGGAAACGTCCCCACCTCCAGCCGCATGGCGCCTGCGACGGAGTTCGAGGAGCGCCCCGGCTTCGCCGGGGCGTTCCGAGCGTTGGGGGTATCGGGGGCCATGTCGGGGCCCCCGATCTCAACAGACATGCGCGGGCTCCGCGGCCGAGCCGCTCGCGAGCGGGTCGAAGAGGGTCGGGCCGGTCACCGGGGTGGCGATCGCTTCGAGCGCGGTGGTCACGATGCGCATGCCGTAGGCGTAGTCCTTGTCGGGGCCGAGGCCGGGGTCACCGCACACGTGCTCGATGCGCGCGCCGCGCACCACGCGGTTGGCGCCGGTCGTCAGCGCGAACTGGTAGATGGCCGAGATCATCCCCACCGGGATGCCGATCCGTTCGATCTCCTTGGCGATCGTTGCGCCGCAACGATTGCAGGTCCCTCAGGTGGCGACGAGGAGGCAGCCGTCGACGCCGGCCGCGCTGAGGTCGCGCGCGATCCCCTCCCCGAGCCGGGTGGCGACCGCCACCGGCGTGCTCACTCCCGGCAGGGCGTAGATCCACTCGTGCACGCCGCCGATGCGCCCCTTGCCCTCGAGGTCGCGCAGGAAGGACAGCGGCAGGATGTAGTTCGGGTTGCGGTTGACGATGTGATTGAAGTAGCCCGCGTGATAGGCCTCCCAGCCCTCGGGCGTCAGCGATTCCAGCTCGCGCACCGAATGCCGGTGATACCGCGTCGCGCTCGCGGATACTTGATGATCGGGATTGCCCTTGCGCACGAGGCCACCGGTCGTGACCATGGCGATGGTGGCGCGCGTCAGGTCCCGCACCGGCGCCGCCGGCACGATCTTCTCCGGCGCGTTGTACGGGACCTCGGTGACGAACGGCCGGTCGTGAAGCTTGGCCAGGAGCATGTCGAGCGCGCGCTGGTAGCCCGGCCGGCCACGGTCCCACACGCGCCGGTTCCCCTGCGGCAGGTACCCCGCGACCTCGGCGGGGCCGAGCGGCTCACCACGACCGAGCGTGAGCGCCAGGCGCGCGAGGTGCTCGAGGGCGGGGGCCATCGAGGTCGAGCTCTCGCCGGTGGGCACGATCACGACCTGCTTGCGGAAGCTCACCGCGCCGGGATTGTCGGGCTCCATCGCGGTCACGGCGGGAATGCCGAGGGCCTTCGCGGCGAGGCAGACGCGCCCGCAGGCGAGACCATAGCGTCCGGAGCCGAAGGCCGGACCGGCCACCACCACGTGCGGCGCGACCCGCCGGAGATGCGCGCTCACCGCCTCCGCCGCCTCGTCCGGCCGCTCGCTCGCGAAGTTGTCGCCGCACACGATGGTCGCGGTAATCGTCGCGGTCTCGCCGAGCACGTTCTGCAAGGCGCGGCCGGGCCCGATCGCGCCGTCGCGCACGGAGACGCCGACGTGCGCGTGCTCCTCGCCGCCGATGCCCGCGAAGAACTGGTTGAGGTAGTGGACGACTCGCAGCGCTGCGCTCATGGCACCATGCCTCCTACTCCCTCACCGCCCACGTGTGGGCCGCATCGGCCGCCACCGTGACCTCGCTGCCCGGGGCAACCGTCTGGTCAGGCGGCGCGTCGACCGTCAAGCGGAGCGGTCCGGCCTCGACAGTATAAAGGTTGCGCGCGCCGTGGAAGATCCGCTGGCGTACGACGCCGGCCCAGACGATCCCCGCGCGAGGAGGCTCGCCGCCAAGCCGGATGATCTCCGGGCGCACGACCACCGTCACGGCGTCACCCGCCTGGAGACCGCTTGGCGCCGCGCACCACCCCTCCCAGCCTTCGCCGTCCACGCGGGCGAAAACGCCGTCCCCTTCCCGGCGGATCTCGCGCGCCTTGGCGGGCAGGAGGTTCGGCGTCCCAAAGAACGCGGCCACCGTCCGGGTGGCCGGGCGCGTGTAGATCGTCGGGGGATCGGCGCGCTGCACGACCCGCCCCTCGTGCATCACCGCGATCTCGTCCGAGAGCACCATCGCCTCTTCCTGGTCGTGCGTGACGTAGATCGTGGTGATGCCGAGCCGCTGCTGGAGCGCGCGCAGCTCCAGGCGCATCTGCTCGCGGAGCTGCGCGTCGAGGTTGGACAGCGGCTCGTCCATCAGCAGCACGCGCGGCTCGAAGACGAGGGCGCGCGCGATGGCCACCCGCTGCTGCTGGCCGCCGGAGAGCTGCGTGGCCGGCCGGCCCGCGAGGTGCTCCATCTGCATCATCCCGAGCACCTCCGTCACCCGCGCGAGCACCTCGCCGCGCGGCCGCCGGCGCACCTCGAGCGGATAGCCGACGTTCGCGGCCACCGTCATGTGCGGCCAGATGGCGTACGACTGGAAGACCATGCCGATCTCCCGGCGCTCGGGCGCCACGAAGACGCCGGACGCGGCGTCGCTCACCACGCGGTCGCCGATGACGATCCGGCCGGTGTCGTTCTGCTCGAGGCCGGCGATCATCCGGAGCGTCGTCGTCTTGCCGCAGCCCGACGGGCCCAGGAGCGTCAGCAGTTGCCCGTCGGCCACGGTGAGGGAGATGCCGTCGACGGCGCGCACCGGGCCGAAGCGCTTGCTGACGCCGTCGACGGCCACCCCGGGCATCGCGGTTACTTGTAGATCTGCTTGGCGAGCCTGAGCATTTCCTCTTGAAGCTTGGGGTCGGTGGTCCCGAGGAGCTTCACCCGCGAGAGGGCCCGCGCCTCGGGGGCGATCCGGCCCTCGAGCCCGCCGACGACGGTGACGAAGCCCAGGTTGCCGTAGAGGAGCTGCGCCTCGTCGCTGAGCAGGAAATCCACGAAGAGCCGCGCGGCGTTCGGATGGGGCGCGCCCTTGAACATCGCCCCGTCGAACCGCACGTACGGCGAGCCCTCGGGCGGCGGGATCGCCTTCACGGGCAGCCCCTTGAGCTCGAGGATGTCGGGCAGCGTGAAGGGCGCGTACACGGGATACTCCCCACGCGCGATCCGCGGATAATTGCCGCGCAGCTCCCGGTTCATGTGGGGCTGCTGCTGGGCCAGCTTCTCGTGGAACTCCTTGCCGAACTTCTGCATCGTCACCATGAAGAAGACGGCACCGCCGCCCAGCGCCCGCATGTCGTCCGAGAGGAGCTTGCCCTTCCAGCGCGGGTCCAGGAGATCCGGCCACGTCTTCGGCTCCTCGGCCGGCTTGACCATGTCGGTGTTGACGAGGATCCCGTACGCGATCACGTAGATCGGAATGCGGACGTCGTCGACCGTGAAGGGCGGTACCGGCCGCTTGCCGTTGGGCAGCGGGCCGTGCGGCTGGAACGTCCCCTCGGCGAGCTGGAGCGCCGTGGTGGTGGAGCCGTTGTGCGAGAAGTCGCCGAGGACCTTGCCCGAGGCCTGCTCCGTCCGGATGCGCTCGCGCAGCTCGCTCGCGCGCGCCTCCAGCAGCTCCATGCGGACGCCGTACCGGGCCTCGAACGCGGCGGCGACCCTGGGCAGCGCCGGTGTCCCGACCGCGCCGTTGTAGACGACGACCTTGCCTTCCTTCCTCGCGGCGTCGACGACCTTCTTCCAGTCGGCGTCGGATGGCGCCTGCGCGGCGGCGGGCACGGCGGTGGCGAACGGGGTGAGCGCCGCGAGGCGCAGGAGCGATCGGCGTGTCAGCATCACGACCTCCCGGGATGGGCGCGCACGAGCCGGCGCTCGGCGAACCGGAACACGAACACGAGCGCGAGCATGACGAGCGCGATCACGCTCACCTGCCCGGCCTTGCCTTCGGACCACAAGCGCATCACGACCACCGACAGCACCTCGTTGCCGACGCTGTAGAGCAGGATCGACGCGGAGAGCTCGCGCAGGATGATGAAGAAGATCAGGATCCAGCCGACGGCGAACGACGGCCAGGCCAGGGCGAGCAGGATCCGCCTGAACGTCGTCACCCAGTCGGCGCCGTGCACGCGCGAGCACTCCTCGAGGTCGTGGGCGAGCTGCGCGAAGGCGCCGGCCATCGTCCGCACCGCGAGCGGGGTGCCGAGCGTGACGTAGGCGACGAGCAGCGCCCACAGCGTGCCGTAGAGCTGCACGGGCCCGGGCATGAGCGCGTACGCCCACAGGAAGCCGAGGCCGAGGACCATGCCCGGCATCATCCACGGCAGCCACGCGAGCACCTCGAGCGCCCGGCGCACCGGCCAGCGCGTGCGCACGAGCACGTAAGCGATGACGCCGCCGAGGAGCATCGTCGCGGTGGCGCCGAGGAGCCCGAGCAGGAGCGTGTTGCCGAACGCCCGCCACACGAGGCGGTTCTGCCAGATCGCATGGTAGTGGTCGGTCGTCATCATGGACCACCGGTAAAAGCCGAAGAACTTGAAGAACGAGCCGATGACGAGCTGGCTCACCGGCAACACCACGGTCACCGCGAACACGAGGATGCAGAACCCGAAGGTCACCCAGCGCCAGCGCCCGAGCCGCGCCACCCGCGGCGTGTAGCCCTTGCCGGTCACGGTGAAGAAGCTCCGTCCCCCGAGCAGCCGCCACTGCCAGGCCACCAGGCCGAACATCAGCACCATGATCCCGAGGGCCAGCGCGGTGGCCTGCTGGTAGTCCGGCCGGTTCGTGTGGTTGATCAGGTTGTAGATCTCGGTGGTGATGACGTCGATGCCGACGGGCGCGCCGAAGACGAGGGCCGACTCGAAGCTCTCGACGCCGCGGATGAACGAGAGCAGGAAGGCGCTGGTCGTCACCGGCAGCATGAGCCCGAGCGTCACGCGCCGGAACGTGGTCCACGCGGACGCGCCCGACATGCGGCTCGACTCCTCGAGCGCGGGATCCATCGACTTGAACGCGCCGACCATCAGCAGGAAGAGGAAGGGCGTGGAATACTGCATCATGTGCCAGACGACGCCGCCGTAGGAGTAGATGTTGACGAGCGGCTCCCGGCTGCCCGTGAGCGCCGTCCACGCGAGGTTGATCAACCCGCCCTTCGGCGTCGCCAGCATGCCCCACGCCATCGCGGTGAGAATGGGCGGGATGTAGAAGGGCAGCGTGACCAGGACCTCCAGCGTGTCGCGGTACGGCGTGTCGGTGCGGGCGACGATCCACGCGAGCAGGAGCGCCAGCCCCATGGCCAGGCCCGTCTTCACGAGCGAGAGCCCGATGGTGTTGAGCAGCACGAGGGCGTTCGTGTGCGAGAGCATCGCGCGATAGCCGTCGAGGTTGAACGCGCCTTCCGTCCCCGGCGGCGTCGTGTGCAGGCTGCCGTAGACGAGCATGGCGAGCGGGTACCCGGTGAGGAACAGCAGCAGCGCGACGAGAAGCGCGAGGGCGAGATTGCGCCCGGGCGCGCGGCCACCGAGCGAGCGGACCGGATAGAGGACGGCTTCGCGCGTCGTCACCGAGGCCCGATATTACAGCGCCTCCCCGCACGTCATCCGTCCTTCTCGGCCGCCCCGAGCCGCTGCCAGGCGCGCTGCCGCCGCGCCTCGCGGATCTCGCCGGCCACCGATCCGAACATCGCCCGATCCCGGCGCCACCGATCGCGCTCATCCGGGTCCGCCCCCTCCCAGTGCGCGTCCGAGTGCTCGAGCAGCGTCGCATCGCGCGCGAGCGCCCCCGCGAGCGCCACGTGGGTCTCGGCCGCATCGGGATCGAGCGTCGCGAGGACGCGCATCGTCACGATGGCGGCGGCGAGCCGCTCCGACACCGCCGGGGGGAAGCCGAAGCGGCGCGCGACCGAGAGCACGTAGGCCAGGACTCCGGCATGGATGTGAACGTCCTCGACGGTGCGGAAGCGCTTCACGTAGCCCGTGTACCCGTCGCCGGGGAGCACGGCGTCGGGGTCCAGCTCGACGTCGATCAGCTCGAGCTCGGCGTGCGGCATCTCGGGGACGAACTTCGTCGGCGGCATCACGCGGATCGCGACGCCGGGCGCCGACGCGTCGACACGGACCAGCCTGATGCGCTTGCGCCCGGCGGGGTCGCTGCCCTCCGAGGCCGCAACGAGCAGCACGCGCGCGAGCGGCGCGAGCGTGCTCCAGCGTTTGCGCCCGCTCAGCCTGAAGCCGCCGCCGGCGCGCGGGGTGAGCCGCGCCTCGATCGCACGGGGTGAATTGCCACCCGCCTCCGTCACGCACAGCGAGGCGATGACGTCGCCGGCGAGCTGCCCGGGGACGAGCGCCCGGAGCGCAGCCTGATAGCCGCCGGCGAAGGCACCGGCCACGCGGTCCGCTCGAAAGCCGGCCAGCACCGCGCGGTCGATCGGCGGCGCCGGCCGCGGCTCCTCCGCACAGAACCGCGCCCACCACGCGGCGACGTCGTCACCGCCGACGAGCGGCGCGACGGGCTCGCGCAGCAGCCGGGTCAGCAGCGCCTGGGTTACGACGGCGTCGTCGTCCATGCGCGCGATTGCCGGCGCCGGCGCGCGAGCCCTCTGCGGGGCGTCGGGTCCAGCGCGCTGTTAGACGTTCTCATGTTCGTGCCTTCGTGAGCCGATCTCTCGTTGTCTTCTAACGCACCGCTCAGCGGCGGGGCGAGCTACGCGAGCCTCGGTCCGCTGCCGCGGGTTGTTGGGCGTTTCTACGCCGGCACAAGCTTCGCAACCCGAAGTTTCTTGCGGCGCTGCTCGGCGTGCCAGAGGTCGTACTGCGTTTGCTGGTTGAGCCAACTCTCGGAGGACGTGCCAAAGGCAATGGAGAGACGGACCGCCATCTCGGGGCTGACTCCGGCACGACCATTCAGAATGGCGGACAGGGTCTTGCGGCTTACTCCCAGAGCTTCTGCGGCCTGCGTAACGGTGAGGCCAAGCGGCTCGAGGCAAAGGGCCTTGATGATCTTGCCCGGATGAGGTGGATTGTGCATACGCATCGCGACTCCCTCAGTGATAGTCCTCTGCTCTGAGCCGGTAGGATTCAGCGGTTCACGGACGGAGTACCGACGGCGCTCTGGCCGGGCGTGGACGCTTCCGAGGTGGTGGGCGGCAGAGGAATCGTGCCGCCGGGCTCGCCGGCGAGGATCCAGTCGAGCAGCAGGCGGTAGCGCTCGGCGGGCACGGCACCCACGAGCGAGAGCTTCTCGTTGAAGATCACGGTGGGGAGCGCGGAGACGCCGAACCAGGCCGCGCCTTCCGCGCAGTCGTGGAGCACGGTCTGATAGGCGTCGGCCCCGGCGTAGTCGGCCCGGAAACGGTCGAGGTCGAGTCCGCACTCGCGGGCCAGGTTCCACAGCACGTCCTGGCGGCTGATGTCGAGGTTGTCGTGGAAGTGTGCGGCGAAGAGCCGCTGGTGGAAGCGATCGAAGCAGGCGTCGCCCTGGCGCTCGGCGCACTTCGCCGTGATCAGGGCGGGGACGCTCGAGGACGCCAGCTCGACGTCCAGCTCCGGCGGGACGAACGAGGCCCGCGGCTCCTCGACGCCCGCGCGGAGACGGCCCTCACGAGTCTTCTGCGTGGCGCGGCGTCCCGGCTGCTGATCGGGGATGAGCGGGAACGCGCGCCAGTGGATGCGCACGCGCTCGCCGTATTCCTTCTGGATGTCCTGGAGCCGCACCGCGGCGTTGTAGCACCAGGGTCAGAGGTAGTCGGAGAAGACGTCCAGGCGGATCGGCGCGGTCATCCGGCGACGCTCAGGCGACGTGCGTTCATCGAGAGCTCAGTCGCCCGTGAAGACGGTCGGTCGCGTGACCTCGGTCTGGAGCGCCTGCAGCGCCTTCTCCACGATCCGCCGGCGCAACGCCTTCTCGTCGGCGGCCGACAGCTCGACGTTGCCGAGCGGGTGAATGATCCCGGCCGCCGGCACGATCCGGTTGGCCCCGACCATCACCGCGACCGGGGTCATCGTCGAGACCTGCACGGTCGGCAGGCCCGCGCGCTCCAGCTCCTTGGCGATCGCTGCGCCGCAGCGAGTGCTCGTCCCTCAGGTCGATGTGAGGATGACGGCGTCGACGCCGGCGGCGCGCAGCTTCTCGGCGATCTCGCGCCCCATGCGCGCGCTGTGGGCCAGCGTGGTGGCCACGCCGGTGGTGGAATAGATGGTCTCGTGCAGCTTGCCGATGGCCCCGCTCTGCTCCAGCTCACGGGCCACGTCCACCGGCACCAGGCGATGCGGATCCTGCTTGACGTACGTGGTGTCGTAGCCGCGGTGGACGTTGTCGTACCGGGCCGCGTCCAGGCCGGCCTTGCCCTCGATGCTGTAGGCGCCGTAGCGCGTCGCGTTCAGCGCTTCGATGCCGTCCGGGTTGCCCTGCGGGACCAGACCGCCGTCGGTGACAAGCGCGATCGTCGCGCGGTCGAGCGTCTTGATCAGCCGCGGCGCCGCGACTTTGGGGAAATCGGGCAACGGCACCTCGCTGGCGAACGGCCGCCCCGCAAGCTTGTCCAGCAGCATCGCGGTGGCGCGCTCGGCCGCGTTCTCGCGGGCCAGGCCGTTATGGGTCACGCCACGGGCGAAG
>JBGPXN010000038.1:0-32628 GCA_041492755.1 Methylomirabilia bacterium
CGAGCCGCTGAGACGCTTCGTCAGCCTCGACACCGCGCAGACCCAGGCCGCGCGAGAGCTCGGGCTGCCGCTGTAGCGCGCCCGGCCGCGCCCCGGCGCGGCGTCTTTGCGAGCGTTCCGGAGGACCTGTCGCCGCGATCTCGATGAGGTTCTGAGCCGACACCTCCTAGGCCAACTAGTTGCTGGTACCTTCGGCCGGTTGGTTGGCGTACTTCGCGACCCAGGTTGAGACGGGTCGTACGTCGGCGAACCCTGGGAGGCGGCTGATGGTGTCGTCGATCTTCTGGGCGGCGGCGGCGCCCTCGGGGCCGGAGAACAGGTAGCGGCCGAGGAAGAGCGTGTCGGCGATGGGGGCGACGCCGGTGCCGACGGGGCCCCAGTAGGACTTCACGATGCGACGTACCACCGGGGCCACGCCGCGGCGGGCGAGGCGGATCTCGGCCTGGTGGTAGTAGAAGGAAAAGTGACGCGACTCGTCGCGCATGATGCGCGCGAGGAGCTCGGTCAGCACCGGGTGGTTGGCGACGTCCTGCAGCCGCCGGTAGCCGGTGAGCGTCAGCAGCTCGTTGATCGCGCCCCACGTCATGTGGAGCGCGCAGAAGTCGGGCCACGCCTTGGACACGAAGGCCGTGACGAACCCCTCGAGGCGCTGGCCGATCTTCTCCTTGCCTCGGGGCAGCTCACGCGGGCCCAGCGGATGGCCGGCCGCTTCGAGGAAGCGGGCCAGCGCGAGGGCGTGGAAGGTTTCCTCGTAGAGCCAGCAGGCGAGGAAGGTCGCGATCTCCGGGTCGTCGACGGCGCGGGTGGCGAGCAACGAACGGAGATAGATGATCGTGTGTCCCTCGATGTCCTGCATGTACCGCAGGGTGCGGACGGTGTCGGTGGACAGCGGATACCGCGGCACTTCGTGCCACGGGACGTCGCCGAGGTCGAGGGCTTTCGAGCGTGCGACGTAGGCGTCGATGTCGGCCTTGGAGTGCGTGACGTATCTCTCGATGTCGACCTCGGCCATGTCGTGCGCCTTTCCCTACAGCGTATCGCCGAAATTCTAAAGCCTTGCCCTGAAAACCAATACGTTCGAAGCAACGTAGGTGGTTTCCGGCCGCGGTGTCAAGGCCGGCCCGCGTTCCGCTCCGACGGCCGGCCGATGTGGATGTGCGCGCCGGTGGCGGTCCCCGGGATCGGGCCGCGATAGGCGAAAAACGTCAGTCCGAGCTCCCGCAGGTAGGCCATCAGGGCCCGACCCTCCGGGGTATCGGGATGAACGGCGACGTCGACCGCGTGCTGGTGGTCCAGGCCGAGCCGGTGGTGCACCGCGGTTTGACCGAGCGCGCTCACCGGCAGCGGTCGGCCGAAGCGTGTCACGAAGAAGTCCCGGATGCGCACGAGCTCGGCGATCGCGCCGGCGCGCGGCCCCTGGAAACGCACCAGGCGATCCGTCGCCTCGTACTCCCCTTCGCCGAGCTTGCGGCCCGCGGCCGCCTCGCGCTGGGCCTCGATCTCCGCGGCCAGGGTATCCGACTGCGCGATTTCCCGGCGTGCGTCGTCGAGCTTGCCGCGAGCGCGGGCGACGATGGCGGCGGCCTCCTCGACGTCGCGGCGGGCCACGATGCCGCGCGCGTAGAAATCCGTGTACCGGTCGAGCACGTCGCTTGCCCGGCGAAGCTCCTGCTCGTAGAAGGGAATGACGCGCTCGAGACTCGCACGATAGACGCGGTTGGCTTCCGCCAGGTCTTCGCGGAGATCGCCGGCCGCGCGCGCGGCACCGGGCAGAGCGGCGAAGGCCGCGACGGCAAGCGTGAAGGCCGCGAGGGCGAGGGCGGCGGGCAGAACACGGCCGGCGGGCGGTCTCGGCATCTGCTCCCAGGGTACACTGCGGCCAAACCGCCGCGGCCAACCCGGGAGGTGCGCGTCGAAGTCGACACATCGCCCCTCGGAGCCCGTAGAATTGGCGGGGCGATGCCAGCGAAAGGTCTGCAATCGCTTGCGGGCTGCCGGGCCCGCCGTGAATCTCGGGGGACAAGGAGCGTGAGATGGGCCTTCTGGATGGACGGGTCGCCATCGTGACCGGTGCGAGCAAGGGTGTGGGGCGCGAGATCGGCGAGCAGTTCGCGCAGCAGGGTGCGAGCGTGGTGTGCGCGGCGCGCTCGGCCGATCTCGTGAAGGAGACCGCGGGCCGCATCCAGGCCGCGGGCGGCAAAGCGATCGCGGTGGTGTGCGACGCGGCCAAGGAAGACGAGGTGCGCGCGCTGGTGGCGAGCAGCGTTCAGACGTTCGGCAAGGTCGACGTCCTCGTCAACAACGCCGGCGATGGCGGCCCGACCAAGCCGGTGCAGGAGTACACGACGGACGACTGGTTCTACACCATCAACTCGTGCCTCACCTCGTCTTACATGTGTATCCGGTTCGCGGTGCCGGAGATGATCAAGGCCGGCCGCGGCGCGATCGTCAACATCTCCTCGATGGCGGGACGCCGTGGTCTCGCGTTCCGCATCGGCTACTGCTCTGCGAAGGCCGGGCAGGTCGGCATGGCGTACGGGCTGGCCCTCGAGCTCGGGCCCCAGAACATTCGGATCAACGTCATCGCGCCGGGCGCGGTCGAGGGACCTCGGATCGACAGCGTCATCGCCGGCCAGGCCAGGGTCAAGGGACTTTCGGAGGCCGACGTGCGGCGCGCCATGACCGAGCGCTCGCCGCTCAAGCGCTTCGTCCGGGCCGACGATATCGCGGCGCTCGCCGTGTTCCTCTGCAGCGACCTCGCGAAGAACATCTCGGGACAGCTGATTCCGGTGAACGCCGGCGAGCCGGTGTGACGGCGCCGTGACTCCGCACACCGTCTACCTCCCGTTCAATCGCGACTGCCTCGGCGGCTCGTTCACGCCGGCCAAGCGCGGCGGTCGCCCGGCTGAAGTACGCGGGCGCTGGCTGCTGGTGCAGGACCAGGGTCTTCTCGTCGTCCCCGACGGTGACACGTTCCGCGTGCCGGAGGGCGAGTGCCCGCGCGATCTCTCCGGCGTGGTCGGCGAGCCGCTCTGGCTCGGCACGGTCGACGGCGTGCCGTGCTGGGTGGTCGGCCTCCCGCGCGAGGCGCCGGTCCCCACGGGCCTGCAGCGCGAGACGCTGATCCCGATGCAGGGGACCCGGCTGCCGGACGATCTGCTCTCGCTCGGCGGGATGGCGATGCAGGCGCTCTACTGGGAGAGCACGAGCGGGCACTGTCCCCGCTGCGGCGAGCCCACCACCCGTATCGAGGGTGAGTGGGGCAAGCGCTGCCCGAAGTGCCGCTACGAGCACTACCCCCACCTGCATCCTGCCGTGATCGTGCTGGTCCGCGACGGCGATCGGGTGCTGCTCGCGCGGAAGGCGATCTGGGCCCCCGGCCGCTACGCGCTGATCGCGGGCTTCGTGGACAACGGGGAATCGCTGGAGGCCTGTGTCGCCCGCGAGGTGAAGGAAGAAGTCGGCGTCGACGTCAAGGACATCCAGTACGTCGGGAGCCAGAACTGGCCGTTTCCCAGTCAGCTCATGGTCGGCTTCGTCGCGACCTACGCCGGCGGGGACGTCGTGATCGATCGCGAGGAGCTGGAGGACGCCCGCTGGTTCCCGCGCGATGGGCTGCCCAACGCGCCGTCGCGCCACAGCATCGCCGGCTTCATCATCAAGAACTACGCGATGCGCCCGTAGCGCGGCCTCACCTTCGAGGAGGCCATGAAAGGTCTCGCCCATGACGCTCGTCAGCACCGACTGGCTTTCTGGCTACCTGAGGTCGCCCGACCTGCGCGTGGTGGACGGCTCCTGGCACCTGCCGGCCCTGAAGCGGAACCCGCACGCCGAATTCCTGGAGTCGCACATCCCGGGCGCCATCTTCTTCGACATCGAGACCATCGCCGATACCAGCGTTCCCCTGCCCCACATGCTGCCCAGCCCCGAGCAGTTCGCCCAGGCCGTCGGCGCCCTCGGTATCGGCACCGGCGACCGGGTCGTCGTCTATTCCAGGGGCGGCGTGACCAGCGCGGCCCGCGTCTGGTGGACGTTTCGTGTCTTCGGCCACGAGAACGTCGCCGTCCTCGACGGCGGCTTCGGGAAATGGACGCGTGAGGGCCGGCCCGTCGAGCCGGGGGCCCCGAAGCCGCGCCCGCGCACGTTCCACGCGCGCTTCCGGCCCGAGCTCGTACGCAACCTCGATCGCATGCGCGCCAACGTCGCCACCAACGCGGAGCAGGTCGTCGATGCCCGACCGCGCGGCCGCTTCCTCGGCACCGAGCCGGAGCCCCGCCCGGGCCTGCGCTCGGGACACATTCCGGGCAGCGTGAATCTGCCGCCCGACGCGCTCTATCGACCCGACGGCACCGTGCTCCCGCCCGACGACGTCCGTCGCGCCTTCGCGGCGACCGGGGTGGATCTCGCTCGCCCGCTCGTGACGACCTGCGGCTCCGGCGTCGCCGCCTCCGGGCTCGCGCTGGCGCTGCACTTCATCGGCTGTCCCGACGTCGCCGTCTACGACGGCTCGTGGACGGAGTGGGGCGGACGCAGCGACACGCCCGTCAGCCGCGCGTGAGGACCTTGGCGACGGACTCCGGTGCGAAGCCGAGCTGGAGGAGCGCGGCGCCTTTGTCGAAGTACTCACGGTAGATGGCGATGCGGTCGCCCTCGAGCTCGAACAGGCTCATGCCCCGAAAGCGGACGTGGCGGCCGACGCTGCGGGGCACGGCCTCGGTGACGACGTAGCTGAACGTCCACTCGGCGGCGGCGCGGGTCGCCGACTCCACGACCGCGTCCATCGTCCAGCGGTAGTCCTTTCCTTCGCGGAACATCCGCTCGAACATCAGCCTCAACGCTGGGTGGCCGCCGTGCTCGCCGTAGAACGTGTCGCGATAGGTCGCGGTGGGCGTGAAGCAGCCGAGCAGGCCATCGACATCGTGACGATTGAACGCGGTGGCGAACTTCTGAACGATGCTCATGGACGAGAGACTAGCGCCGGCATGTCACCGCCAGCAAGTGACTGCCACCTGCAGCGAGGGCGGGCGGGCTCAGGCCGTGCGGGTGACCGGTTGGCCGGGAGCCACCACCCCGATGCGGCTCACCAGACTCGGCCGCCGTTTCAGCGTTTCGGTCTCGCGCTCGACCGTCCGGAGCGCCGCGTCGCGAAGCTCCGGCGTCGCCGCGGACCCGTTCAGCTCGACCGTGACGTTCCCACGCCAGTTCACGTGCACGACCGGGAGAATGGACACCGGGCGCAGCTCCGGGTCACGCCGCAGCGCTTCGCCGATGTCGAGCTGCAGGCGCGTCGCCGCGGCCTCCCGGTCGCTTTGCCGTTCGAGGAATCTGACCCCGAGCGCGACCAGGACGCCGCATCGCCGAGCCCGGGCCGCCGAGACGCTACAATGCTCACGTGGAGGCGAAACTCGAGACCCTGCTCCTGGACCTCGACGACACCCTGCTGGACTACTCTGGTGGCGCGGACGCTTGCTGGACCGCGGCGTGTCACGCCGGGTGCGCGATGGCGGGCCTGGCCGGCGAGCCGCTGGTGCAGGCGGTGGCCGACGTCCGGCGGTGGTTCTGGGAGGATCCGGCGCGGCACCGTCGGGAGCGAGTCGACATGCTCAAGGCCTGGCAGAGCATCGTCAGCCACGCGCTCGATTCGATGGGGCTGCCCGGGCGCGGGGATCTCGCCGCCGCGGTCGCCCAGGACTTCGCGGCGCGCCGGCGTCAGCGGATGCAGCTCTTCGAGGATGCGCTCGACACGTTGCAGTGGTTCCGCGCGCGCGGCGTGCCACTGGGGTTGGTGACCAACGGCGACGCCGGCCAGCAGCGCGACAAGATCGAGCGCTTCGACCTCGCACGCTTCTTCGACGTCATCGTGATCGAGGGTGAGTTCGGGGCGGGGAAGCCCGACGAGGTCGTGTATCGCCATGCGCTGAACACGCTCGGGGCGCGGCCGGATACGACGTGGATGGTGGGCGATCACCTGGAGTTCGACGTGGGCGGCTCGCAGCGACTCGGGATGTCCGGCATCTGGGTCGATCGCGACGGCGCCGGACTGCCGACCGGTAGCGCCGTCCAGCCTCAACGGATCATCCGCTCGCTGCGCGAGCTCCGTTAGGGAGCCCGTGGCGCTCCTCGATCACCGGGGTAGGAGCGGTCGGGTGGCCTCCAGCGCCTCGCGCGCGACCTCGGTCGGGTCCCGTGACCAAGCTGTCGGGTTGGGCGCCTCGTAGCTGATGAACCCGCCGTAGCCCCGCGCCGCGATCGCCGCGAAAACCTCGCGAAACGGCACCACGCCTCGGCCGGGCGGAAGTCGATCGAGCGCCTTGCCGGGTACGAGGCCGCTGGCAGGTACGTCGCTGTACTGGACGTACGAGATTTCGTCCGGCCGGACGTCCTCGACGTCCCGCACGCTGCCGCCGCTACGGAGCAGGTGATAGGTATCGAGCAGGAGCCGGCTGCGGGGATGACCCGCCTTCGCCAGCGCCTCGCGCATCACGTCGAGCCGGTTGAACTGCTCGGCCTGCGAGTTGTACTCGATGGCGAGCGTGATGCCGTGCGCGGCCGCGACGTCGCCGACCTCGCGAATGCTCGCCGCCGCGCGCTCGAGCGGACCGCGACCGCGGTCCGACGGGCTCATGACCGTGGCGCAGCCGAGACGCGCCGCGTGCCGGCACTGCTCGTCGAAGACGCCGAGCAGACGCTTGCGCTCGTCACCCTCCGCGAACATCCAGCCGACCTCCGCGCCCACGCACGCGACGGCCAGACCGCTCGCCTTCACGTCCGCGATGACGTCGTCGGCCGAGCGTCCGGCTTCGGCCGCGCGCACGAAGTCGAGGCGCCGCAGCTCGACGGCGTCCCAACCGGCGGCCCGCGCCGCGCGCAGCGCGTCGGCCAGGGGTGTCGTGTCCAGCGTCCAGGTATGGAGCGCGAGTCCGCGAAAGGCCATCAGCGGTGAGCGGCGCACCCGGTGCGCGAGTCGATCCGGAGTGGGTGGGCCATGGCGGGGCTGATGCTAGCACACGCCAGCTGCGCGCTGCCGACCGCGGAAGCGGCCGCGCATGAGCGGGACGGTGATCGGTGCGGGCACCGGGCCGTGCTCGGCGGCTTCCGCACCTCGGCCTGCCTCTCCCTGGCGTTGCGGCGGCGAAGCCGCCGGTGGTGGCGCGATGGGTACGACCCTTGCGGTATGAAGCCGCGTGAGTCGGTCAGCCCCGCCCTCTCGTCCTCCGTGGTGGATTGTGCTCGTCGGCTCGCTCACCGCCGTTGTCGTCACGCTTGGGGTCATGGTGTACGGCATCACGGTGCGGGACGACGTGCTGTCCGGAGCGCCGCAGCGACGCCTCATCGAGTTCGCCGCCGCGCGGGATGCGCCGGCCGTGGACCTGCTACCGGTGTTTCGGGCTGGTCAGGGTGCGCTGTTCTTGCGCAACCGCGCGATCACGTACGATCCCGTGCACCCTTCGCCGGAAGGCCATCGGCTCTTGGGCATGGCCGTGCAGAAGTTGGTGCTGGGATCCCGACTCGCGCGCCCGCACACGAACACGGGCGCGGGCGCGCTGAGCGCCAGCGCGCGGGTGGCCCCAAGCCGGGGCGGTCAGAACGCCCCGGGGCTGGGCTCCACCAACTCCGACCGCGCGCGGCCGGACCGCGCCGAACTGCCGCGGTGGATGAATTCACACCAGCGGCGGTTCTCGTCCCCTCCAGCCTCGCTGCTTCCCGACAGGTAGGCCTCCGACCTCACGTGCTCGTCCTCCGCCCCACCGCGGACGGGGGCATGCGCATCACACCAGCGGGTGTCGAGGATCTCACGCGTGGGATCAGTGTCGGGCTCACAGCCAGGACAGAACGGGCGGGCGACGACGGGGGAGTCGGCGACGAACTCAGCCATGGTTCCCGGACGGGGGGCCGTGCCCCACACGGGGGATAGCGACTACTCGGCCTGGGTCAGAAGCGAACCCGAACGTGTTCGCCATCCGTTTCCACCCTAGCAGCAAGCCCGTCCTCCTATCCACTAAATCTTTGTGGGTAGGGGCGGGTTCCCCCCTACATACAGGGGGTACGGGCCCTGGCCGGGCTTCCCCTGGGGCTTTCGGGGCCCGTCAGCGGCGCCGGTCGGATGCCTGGCTGGCAAGCGCCCGGAGGCGCTCGAGGGTGCTCGGCGAGAGGAGAGCGGCGAAGCCGGCAGGGTCACCGCGCCCACGTTCGAGCGCCTCGCTGATCTTGGCGCCGTCGCCGCCCGAGCCTCGCACCAGCTCCTCGAAGATTGCGGCGGCCAACGCGTACAACTCTTGAGTCAGCGCCGGGGAGCCGGCCTGCGCCTGGGCCTGTCGGTCAGCGGTGGCCGCCCGGGGATCGCCGGTGATGGCGGCGGCGCGCGCGGCGGGATCGGTGAGCATCTGCAAGGCGGCGCGGAGCGCCTCTTCGGACGCGGCGTCAAGCGACTGGCCGGAGACGGCGACGGCCCCGCCCAGCGAGACGACGAGGACGACGGCCAGCGCGGTTGTCGCGCGGCTCACGGAACGAATGCGCGGATCAGGACGCCGCAGACGTTCCGCCGGCGAAGTCGATCGTCGTCGCCGTCATGTAGGCAGGAAGATATCAGGAAGGGTAGACTCTCGCTACTTGTGCCGACCGTCGTCGACGAGGTTGAGCCATGTCACGGTTGAACACTCGGGTGCTCTTGAAGTCGCGTCCCACGGGCATGCCGCACGTCTCGGATTTCGAGATCGTTCAATCGCCGCTGGCCGCGCCGGGACCGGGCGAGGTGCTGGCGCGGACGATTTACCTCTCGCTGGATCCGTATATGCGCGGCCGCATGAACGAGGGACGGTCATACGCGAATCCCGCCGACCTCGGCCAGGTGATGGTCGGCGGCACCGTGAGCGAGATCGTCGAGTCGAATCACCCCGGCTTCGCGCGGGGCGATTTCGTCGTCGGCTACGACGGCTGGCAGTCGTCCGCGGTCTCCACCGGTGCCGGCATGCGCAAGCTGGATCCGCGCCAGGCGCCGATCTCGACGGCGCTCGGCGTCCTTGGGATGCCGGGCATGACCGCGTACGTCGGGTTGCTCGACATCGGCCAGCCCCGCGCCGGAGAAACCGTGGTCGTCTCGGCGGCCGCGGGCGCGGTCGGGTCCGCCGTCGGCCAGATCGCCAAGATCAAGGGATGTCGCGTGGTCGGCGTCGCCGGCGGGCAAGCCAAGTGTGACCACGTCGTGCGCGATCTCGGCTTCGACGCCGGCGTGAGCTACCGCACGGACGACCTGTTCGGTGCGCTTCGCGCCGCCTGCCCGCAGGGCATCGACGTCTACTTCGAGAACGTGGGTGGCGTCGTGCTGGACGCCGTGCTCCGGCTGATCAATCAGGGCGCGCGCATCCCCCTGTGCGGGCTGATCTCGCAGTACAACGCGACGGAGACGACGCCCGGGCCGAACATCCGCCCGCTGCTCTTCAACCGCGCGTTCATCAAAGGCTTCATCGTGTCCGACCACATGGATCGCGCCGCGGACTTTCTGCGCGACTGCAGCCAGTGGGTCCGCGACGGGCGTCTGAAGTATCGGGAGGACATCGTCAAGGGCCTGGAGAATGGTCCGGCGGCCTTCATCGGACTCTTCGACGGCCGCAACCTCGGCAAGCTCCTGGTTCAGGTCGGCCACGACCCCACGCGCGATTGACGCGGTGCTTCGGGGGCGCCGCGCCGCGAGGACCACGCGTTCGCGGGCGCTGAGCATCGCGTCTGCGGGCGCGGGGGGTGTGGCGGGGTCGCTTCACCACGAGGGTTGTGTGCGCGTTGCCCGTTGTGGCTGGGCTCCATCTGGCACTGTGCGTCCGCATTGCAGTCGCTGGGAAACGGGTTCGGCGACCCCGCCACCCCCCCCCCGCGCCCGCGGCGCTTGCTTGTGCCACGGCCGTTGTTCGGAAGCGATCGCGTGCATGCCTGCGCCCGCGGTCGACGTCGCCACATGCTTGAATTTTTCCCTTCCATCGTGAACGATCCCGCGCATATCTCATGCTTCTCATGAACGGGCGCGTCTACACGCTCAGGAGTTGATCCGGGCCGTCCAGGGGGCGGCGCCACCGGCGGCGGCGGTGCGGGATGCGATCGACGAATGGTCACTGGAGGCGGGCAAGCGCGCGGATCTGGTGCTACTGTCGGGCGACGTGTTCGCGTGTCGTGAGGACGGCATCAAGGACGTGGCGCCGGTGTTGACGATGGTCGGTGGCGAGGTGGTGTTCCAGCGTGCAGGGCGGCGCGAGGAGACGGAGAGATCATGATCCAGCGGATCGGCATCATTGGGGCGGGGGCGATCGGGTGCGTGGTGGGCGGCATGCTGACGCGGGCCGGACGGGACGTGACCCTGATCGACCAGTGGCCCGAGCACGTGGAGACAATGCGGAAGAACGGCCTGAAGCTGAGCGGCACGTGCGGCGAGCACGTCGTCCCCGTCAAGGCGATCCACATCCACGAGCTGCAGTCGGTGACGCAGCCGTTCGACGCCGTGTTCGTGTCGGTGAAGTCCTACGACACCGAGTGGGCCACCGCGCTGGCGGTGTCCTATCTCACGCCCAGCGGGGTGGTGGTGGACTTCCAGAACGGGCTCAACGACGAGCGGGTGGCCGCGGTGGCCGGCAAGCACCGCACGCTCGGATGCGTGATCACCATTGGCGCCGGGATGTACGAGCCCGGCCACGCGATACGGACGGACACCGCCACCGTCGGCTTCAAGATCGGCGAGCACGACGGCAAGGACACGCCGCGGGCCCGCGAGCTGGCGGAGCTGATGAGCGCGGTGGCGGAGTCGCACGTGACGACCAATCTTTTCGGTGAGCGGTGGTCGAAGCTCGCCGTCAACTGCATGGCGAACCCGCTCGCCGGGCTCACCGGGCTCGGCTCGGCCGAGGTCCGCATCGACCCGAAAGTCTCGGCGGTCGGTGTTCACCTCGGCGCCGAGTGCATCATGGTCGGTCGTGGCGTGGGCCACGAGGTCGAACCCATTTACGGCATCCCCACCCAGCGATTCGTCGACGCCTACAACGGCAAAGGACTCAAGGAGCTCCTGGCCGACATCGCCGACATGGCGCGCCGCCGCGGCGGTGGCCGGCCCTCGCTGCTCCAGGACGTCATGCGGGGCCGCCGGACCGAGATCGACTACCTGAACGGCATCGTGTGCGAGCACGGCCGAAAGGTCGGGATCAAGACGCCGTACAACGAGGCCGTGGTCGGCGTCGTGCGAGGGCTCGGCATCGGCTTCAAGCCCGACCCGCACCACCTCGACCCGGTGATCGCGATGCTGCCGAAGTCGGTCTAAGCTCGTCGGTTACGACACGACGCCCGAAGGGGCTGGTATCGAGGTGAACCACGCCCATGCCGCGGATGTGCTGCCGTTGCTGCGATCGCTGCCCATTCGACGAACCTGGGCCGGGCTCATGCCCTTCTCGCTCGATGGGATGCCGATCATCGGCCGCATCCCCGGCCGCGAGAACTGCTACGTCGTCACCGGCCTGGCCTCGTCGGGTTTCGGACGGGGGCCGATGGCGGGGAAGCTCCTCGCGGACTTCATCCACGGCGGACACCGGCCGGATGTCCTTGCCGCAGCGGACCCGGCCCGGTGCGTGACGCTCAGCGAGGGCCACTGACCCGAGCCGGGATCGCCGAGCCCGGCCTCCGCCACGCGCGGGCCCACGCCGTTCAGGAAGGCCGACTCGAAGAGTGGCGTGTAGACCACGGGCTCGTGGATGAGCTGCTGAATGCGATGGAGCGCAGGACTGTCAACGCGCGGACGGCTGACGTGTGGCACGCTGCCTGCTAACTCCTCCCGACTGGTATCGCAAACTCGCGCCCCGGGGCATCTGGACAGACCCAAGGGCGGCGCGTTCGACCAGCGGGCGGCACAATTTGCCGCCCTGAAAGGGAGGCCAATGCCTCTTCCCGTGATCGCATCGTTTCTTCTCTCGGCGGCGGGGTCGGTGCTGGGCAAGGCGCTTTGGCAGGCATGGCAGAACCGCGATGGCGGTACGACGGCGGCGGCAAGCCGCGCGGAAGCCGGCGCCGCGCCATTCGCGAACGTACTCAAGGAGCAGAACCAGCGCTACGCGCAGGCGCCCGGCCTGACGGCGACCGACCTTCCGGCGGCCGGCGCTCCGCTGCCCGTCGCCGCGGCCAACTTCGCGAGTGTCACCGCGCGGGCGGGGAGTTCCGTGTTCAAGCTGAACGACATCCAGACGGGGTAGGCGTTCGATCCGCTCACGGATCTTCTGGCTCAGCGACATTCCGCGGTCAGCACGGCGAAAACGATGTCGGGCATTTCCTTGCTGACGAGACCCGGGTTGTCGCGCACGTATCGCTCCACCGCCTCGACGATCTTGGCGTAGGGCAGGAGCCGGTCGCGCAGGCAGGTCATGACGCCGGCAAACACCGTGATACCGCGGTCACGCGCGCCCAGTGATTCCTGGACCTCGACGACGTTGCTCCACGCATCGATGAGCCCCGTCACGTAGGCGTCCCGCGACGCCGGAGGCAGCCGACGCCATTCGTCGCCGGTGAGCGCCGCCGCCGGGCTCGCGGCGAGCAGCAGCGCAAGCGCGATCGCCGGCAGCCGTCGCACCGCCGCCCGATCAGGCGACGTGAGGGAGGACCTGCTCGCCGAGCAGTCGGATGGTGCGCAGGACGCGCGTCTGGTCCATCCCTGGCCACTGCACGCGCACGATCAGCGACGTGATGCCGAGCCGCTCGCGGTAGCGGGTGATCTGGCCCAGGTCCATCAGTTGATGCGCTTCGCGCGCCCCTTCCACTCCTTGTCGCGCAGCACGAACTTCTGGATCTTGCCGGTCGACGTCTTCGGCAGATCGCCGAACTCCACCCCGGCCGGGCACTTGAAGTGGGCGATGTGCTGGCGGCAGAACTCGATGATCTCGGCCTCGGTGGCCCGGGCCCCGGGCTTGAGCGTGACGAACGCCTTCGGACGCTCGCCCCACGTGTCGTCGGGGATGGCGACGACGGCGCACTCCATCACCGCCGGGTGCTTGGCCACGGCCTGCTCGACTTCGATGGTCGAGATGTTCTCGCCGCCCGAGATGATGATGTCCTTCTTCCGATCGCGAAGCTCGATGTAGCCGTCGGGGTGCCACACCGCGATGTCCCCGGAATGGAACCAGCCGCCGCGGAACGCCTCGGTCGTCGCCTCCGGCTGCTCGAAGTACCCCTTCATGACGTTGTTGCCGCGCATGATCACTTCGCCGAGCGTCTCGCCGTCCCGCGCGACGTCGTTCATGTGCTCGTCGACCACGCGGACGAGGTCGAAGACGACGTAGCCCTGCCCCTGACGCGCCGCCAGTCGCGAACGGTCCTCGGCCGGGAGCGCGTCCCATTCCTTGTGCCAGGCACACACGGTGTGCGGGCCGTAGGTCTCGGTCAGCCCGTAGACGTGCACGGGTCGCAGGTTGAGCTCCTGGAGCTTGCCGAGCAGCGTGGGCGACGGGGGCGCGCCCGCGACGGTGACGGTGACTGGCCGGGCGAGACGATGCGCCCTCGGGGAATTGACGACACCGATCTGCACCGTGGGCGCGCCGTTGTAGTGGGTGACGCCCTGGGTGTCGAGGGCCTCCCAGATCTTCTCGGGATCGACCTTGCGCAGGCAGACGTGGGTGCCGCCCATCGCCGTGACGCCCCACGTGAAGCACCAGCCGTTGCAGTGGAACATGGGCAGCGTCCAGAGATAGACGGCGTCGAACGTCATCCCGGTCTCGAGCACTTCGCCGATCGCGTTGAGATACGCGCCCCGGTACGTGTACATGACGCCCTTGGGCCGGCCCGTGGTGCCCGAGGTGTAGTTGATGGAGAGCATTTCCTCTTCGTCTTCGAGCCAGCTCGCGACCGGCTCCGGCGCCCCCGTCTTCAGGAACTCTTCGTACGGATCGCCCGCGCTGCCGGTGTCGTCGACGCGGACCACCCGGAGGGCGGAGAGGTCGAGCGGCTTGACGATCGGCTCCAGCTCCGCGTCCACGAACAGGAAGCGCGTGCCGGAGTGCTTCAGGATGTAGCCGATCTCGTCGGAGCTGAGCCGGATGTTGATGGCCACGAGCACGCCGCCCGCGGCCGGCACCCCGTAGTGCGCCTCCAGCATGGGAGGGATATTGGGGCACAGGAAGCCGACCCGGTCGTGCTTCTGCAGCCCGGCCCGGCGTAGCGCCGAGGCCAGGCGGTTCACGCGCTCCTGGAGCTGGCGGTAGGTATACCGCCGGCCCCCGTGAACGACGGCGACCTTGTCCGGGAACACGTAGGCGCTCCGCGTGAGAAAGTCGACCGGGTTGAGCTCCGTCCGATTCACCTCGAGGGGCTGGGCCATGCTTCGTCCTCCGGCCGGTAAGGGTACCGAATTCTCCCCGCGTTGGGGAGTCGCGGTCGTCGCCGCCGGCGCGATCTGCTTCACGCCGGCCGGCGGCGGTAGATCGTGATCCACAACGGGGATTTCGGCGTGTGGTCGCGCGCGCGATCGTCCCAGTACGTCCACTGTTACACACGGGTCATCGTTCCACGGCAGCGTTTTCGCGCAGCTCGACGCAATCGGCGAGGTGACCTTCGGTGACGCCGGCCATCGCCATCCGGGACGCGAAGGCGGGGTGATGGCGCTGCCGTCTGGCATACTAGCCGCGGCGGTGATCCTGGCGGCAAGGGGGAATTGGATGAGACTTGCGGCATGGATGGGCGTCGTCCTGGTGGCGGGGCTACTGACGGGGTGCGCGGCGTCGATGGACGTGTCCGGCCGGGAGTGGGCCAAGCCGAACACCGGGCCGTCGCAGGTCACGTGGGACGAGTACCAGTGTGTGTGGGAGGCGGACGGGTTCACGCGCACGCCCGACCTGATCGTGGGCGGGTTGGTGGATCTCGGCCGCTACACGATCGAGGAGCGGCGGCGCGAGGGCGGCTTCACGCAGTGCATGACGTCGCGGGGATACAAGCGCGTCTCGTAGGCGTGAGTTCGAGGCGCGCCACGGGTTGCCCGGGTCGCTCCGGTTTCTAGTCCCGAATTTTCTTCAGTACCAACCGGGCCGGCGAGTCGGGGAACGGCCAGCCTGGGACCAGGACCGTGAACGGTCCCGCGGTCCCGCCAGGAAGTCACGCCCGCGGGCCTCGACGCGCTCCTGCGAGGCCGTGGCCGCGCGCGGCCGGGCCGCTGACGATGGTATCCGATTCGCGGCATTGACGGCGGCGGCAAAGGACGGCGAATGATGGAGCACGAGGACAGCATGGCGGTCGCGCTGAGACGCCGACGCTTCACGCTCGACGAGTACCACCGCATGGGCGAGGCCGGCATCCTCGGCGAGGACGACCGCGTCGAGCTCATCGAGGGCGAGATCGTCGAGATGACGCCGATCGGCAGCCGCCACGCCGCCACGGTGGCGCGCATCCACCATTTCTTGTCCACGCGACTCCGGGAGCGTGCCGTCGTCTGGAGCCAGAATCCGTTGCTGCTCGTTGCCCGGACCTCGGAGCCCCTGCCCGACGTGATGTTGCTCGCGCCGCGGCTGGACTTTTACTCCGCCGCGCTTCCCGTTCCGGCGGACGTGCGCCTGCTCGTGGAGGTTGCCGATTCATCACTGGTCTACGATCGGCGGACCAAGCTGCCCCTCTACGCGCGAACCGGGGTGGCGGAGGCGTGGCTGGTCGACCTCGAGGCGGGGGCGGTCGCGCTGCACCGCGATCCGACCGCCGAGGGTTACCGCACGGTGACGCGGCCCGGGGCCACTGACCGTTTCACGGCGGTCGCGTTTCCCGACGTGGCGATTACTCTCCGCGACCTCCTCGGCTGACGCGGTCTCCGGAGCCACGCTTCTTTCCCAGGCCATGAACATCGTCGCTCCCGGCCTCCCGCTCCGCCGGTTCTCGGTCCGCGACTACCACAGAATGCGCGACACGGGGGTGCTCGCGCCCCAGGCCGGGGTCGAGCTGCTCGACGGCGCCGTCGCGGACAAGCACGAACCGAGCGCGCGCGAAGTCGCGGTGATTCGAAAGATCGCCGAGCGCCTGGCCGATACGCTGAGTGCAACCGTGCGCGCGGCCGAGCCGGTCCACCCGGAGGCATACGCTGTCTTCGATCCGACGCTGATGGTCCATGACTGGGAGGCGCACCCGCTCACGGAGCCGTGTCGGTTGCACCGATTCAGTGCCGTCGAGTACCAGCGTCTGTGGGACGTCGGCATCCTCGGTGCGGCGGAGCGATGCGCGCTGCTCGACGGGATCGTCCTCGAAGTGCGCCGGCATGGACAGGACGTGCAGCCGCACGTCGAGCGCATCGCCGGACTCCTGGGCGATCAGATCCCGCACGCGATCGTGCGGGTCGGCGAGCCACTGAGGCTCGGGCCATATTCGCTGGTCAGTCCCGACCTCGCCGTTTGCCGCCGCCGCGCCGACGGCGCCGCGGCCGATGTCCCGACCGGCCCGGACGCGGCGGTTGTCGTCGACGTCTCCCGCGACTTGGTGGATGAGCGGTGGCGGCTCGACTGGCCGGTGTATGCGCGCTGGGGAATTCCGCTCGCCTGGCTCGTCGACGTCATCCGGGGCGAAGTCCGCATCGCGCGAGAGCCCGGGAGCAACGGCTACGGCCGTGTCGAGGCGTATCGCCGGCACGACGTGCTCGTGCCACCGGCCGCGTTCAGCAGGGTCGCCGTCGGCGACATCCTCGGCTGACGGTCGGGCCCATGACGTCACGACGCGAGGGAGACCAAGAATGCTGGTGAGCATGTGGATGACTCGCGACGTCATCGTCATCCTTCCCACGACTCCGATCGCCGACGCGGCCGTCGAGATGGGGCGCCGCCGCGTGCGGCGGTTGGTGGTCGGCGAAGCGGGCGCCAAAGGCCCGCGTCTCCGCGGCATCGTGTCGGCTCGGGACGTGGCGCGCGCCTATCCTCCGGACGTGAACCCGCTCTCCGCGGTGGCCGGTGAGCGCGGGCCTCGCCAACCGGTCTCGACCATCATGGCCCGTCAGGTCAAGACGATCGCGCCGGACGCCCCGCTGGAGGATGCGGCGCGGATGCTCGTCGAGCACAAGATCGGCGCGGTGCCGGTGGTCGGCGACGGCGTGGTCGTCGGCATCATCACCGAGTCCGACATCTTCCGCGCGTTCGTCGAGGCCATCGGCGGCGGCGGGCGCGGAGTCAGGGTCACCTTCGACATCTCGGCGACCGACGACGTCGTGAGCCTTCTCGCCGAGGTGGGCCCGCGTCATGCGATGCGGGTGGCCAGCCTGTTCACGCTCGAGCACGACGGGGTGCGGCTGGGCGTGGTCCGGATGGCGGGCCCGGGGAGCGACGCCTTCATCGACGACCTGCGGCGCTCCGGCCACCGCGTGCTGAGCGTGTCACGAATCGGCTAAAAGGCTGTCGCGGTATCGCGCAACGCCACGGCTTCCCGGGGACGCTGCGAGCGTTGCGACGTCGAGGAGCGCCCCGGGTCCCCCGGGGCCGAGCGCCGCAGGGGTATGGGGGGCCATATCGGGGCCCCCCATTCAAACGCTCGAGTAGCCGCCGCTGATGCTGATCGTCTGGCCCGTGACCCAGCTTGCGTGCTCGGAGGCGAGGAAGGCGACGAACGGCGCCACGTCGGCGGGCCGACCGAGCCGCCGGATGGCATAGAAGCCGAGGATCTTGTCGCGGTTGGCCGCGAGCCACGCCTGATCGGAGTGCGCGGTCTCGACATACCCGAGCGCGACCGTGTTCACGGTGACGTTGCCGCGCCCGAGCTCGCGGGCCAGCGTCTTGGCGAGCGAGATTACGCCGCTGTGCGCGGACGCGCTGATGCCCAGGCGCGGCTGGCCCACGCGTGCGGAGTCGCCGACGACGTTGATGATCCGTCCGCCGCCGTGCGCGGCCATCTTCGGCGCGGCCGCGTGGCAGCAGTTGAGCACGCCGTAGTAGCAGACGTCCACCTGCCGCTGCCACTCCGCCGGGCGTGAGTCCAGGAAGAGCTTCGACTCGAGGTACCCCGCGTTGTTCACGAGGATGTCCAGTCGACCGAAATCCCGGATCACGCCGGCGACCATCCCCGTGACCGCGCCGTACTCGGCCACGTCGGCCTCGTAGGCGGCCGCCCGCCCGCCCGGCCGCACGATCTCGGCCACGGTGGCCTCGGCGTCCGCTTTGGAGTGCAGATAGTTGACGGCGACGGTGGCGCCCTCGCGCGCGAGCGCCAGCGAGATCTCCCGTCCGATGTCACGCGCGCCGCCGGTCACGAGCGCGACCTTGTCCCTCAGGCCGAGATCCATCGGACCCGTCCTGGCGGACTACTGCGCGAGGGCGGCGACCGTGTCGCGCATGACGCGCGTCGCCCGAGGATCGAAGGTGCAGAGGGTGACCTCGCGCGGGAGCTGATTGCCCTTCAGGAAGTCCGAGACGGCGCGGACCGCGACCTCGGCCGCCTGCTCCAGCGGGTAGCCGTAGATGCCGGTGGAGATCGCGGGGAACGCGATCGTCTGACACTTGTGCTCCACCGCGAGCTCCAGGCTGCGCTGATAGCAGCTCGCGAGCAATTCAGGCTCGCCCGCGTGGCCACCGCGCCAGCGCGGACCCACGGCGTGAATCACGTAACGCGCGGGGAGCCGGAAGCCGGGCGTGAGCTTCGCGTCACCGGTGGGGCAGCCGCCGAGCTTGCGGCAGGCGGCGAGGAGCTCGGGGCCGGCCGCGCGGTGGACGGCGCCGTCGACGCCGCCGCCGCCGAGCAGTCCCGAATTCGCCGCGTTCACGATGGCGTCCACGGTGAGGGTGGTGATGTCGCCTTGCCAGATCCGGATGCGGTCGGTCATTGAGCCCCGATCATACAGAAGGCGCACAGTCCCGCGGCGAAATTCTCCGGCCGGAATCTCGTGCCGCGGCGCGCTCGGCCGATCGATCAAGACGCGCTCGGCGAGCGTGGGGCCGGTGTCGCCGGGCATGCAACGGTTGAATGGGCGGTTGGCGACGGCGCGCGCCACGAGGGCGAGCGACGCCCTCGACACCGCCAAGCAGGTTGTGCTGCGGT
Source organism: Methylomirabilia bacterium (assembly GCA_041492755.1). Lineage (GTDB taxonomy): Bacteria > Methylomirabilota > Methylomirabilia > Rokubacteriales > CSP1-6 > JBGPXN01. Next base: position 19,003 of record JBGPXN010000038.1, read on the forward strand.
CGGCTCGGGCGAGTTGAATGCGCCGGGGTGAGCGGCAAAGCGCTCCCTCCGACGTGAACGATCGGCTTAACGCAGCTCGGGGATCACCCACAGCGGCGTCTGGCCGGAGGCCACGCGCTGGACGTTGTCGAAGGCGTTGCGGAAGGCCTTCGTCCAGTTCTCCCAGGTCGGGCCCGCCATGTGCGGCGTGAGGATGACGTTCTCCAGCGCGAAGAGCGGATGGCCGGTCTTCGGGGGCTCTTCCGTCATGACGTCGAGGCCGGCCGCCGCGATCTGACCGCCGGTCAGCGCGCGGTGCAGCGCGTCCTCGTCCACCACCGGGCCGCGGCAGGTGTTGATCAGGATCGCGTCCTTCTTCATCAACCCGAACTGACGCGCGGACATGAGATTGCGGGTGCGCGCGCTCAGCGGGACGTGCAGCGTCACGACGTCGGCGGTGCGGAGCAGCTCCTCGAACAGCACGAAGCGCACCCCGAGCGCGTCTTCCTGGTCTTCGGTCAGGCGGACGACGTCGTAGTAGATGGTCTGGACGTCCCAGCCCTTCAGCCGGCGCGCGACCTTCTTGCCGATGGTGCCGAGGCCGACGATACCGACGGTCTTGCCGGCCAGCTCGTAGAGGCGGTTGTCGCCGAACGTGCCGAGCCGCCACTTGCCCGCGCTGACGTTGGCGTGGTGCCAGGCGAGCTTCTTGAGGACGGCGAGCATGAGCATGATGGCGTGCTCGGAGACGGCCACCGAGTTGGAGCCACCGTTGTTGGCGATCGGCACGCCGGCCCGCCGCGCCGCCTCGATATCGAGACGGTCGTAGCCGGCACTGAGGAGCTGGACCAGCTTGAGCTTGGTCGCGCCGGCGTAGAACTCCGGCCCCATGTTGCTGTTGCCGAAGCCCACGAAATAGTCCGCGTCCTTCATGAGCGCGGGGAGCTCGGGCGCCTTGGCGTCCACGATCTCGAGCTCGTAGCCGTCCGGCACCATGGCGCGGGCAAGATCCGTGATGACCTTCGGGAGGGGGGTACACACGACGATTTTGCTGGCCACGGCTGTCTCCTTCGGGCGCGAGCCCATCGATGATTCGCCCGGGCCGAAGCCCGAGAGTGATGCGCCGCTCACGAGCGCGGCGCGATGATCATATACGTCGCCCGGCCGACCGCAACCACCTTCCCCTCGCCGTCGGTGACGGTGGTTTCGCCGAACACGATCGACCGCCCGCGTTTCAGGATACGTCCCTCGGCGAACAGCTCGGGGCCGCGGGCGGCGGCAAGGAAGCTCACGTTGAGATCGAGCGTGGTCTGGCCCACGCCACCGGCCGATTCCTCGTGCAGGGTGGCGAGCGCGCCGCCGACGGCCATGTCGACGAGCGCGCTCAGGACCCCGCCGTGCACGGGGGCATTCACCGCGTTGCGCAGCTCGTCCCGGATGGCCACGCGCAGGCGCACCCGGCCTTCATCGGCTTCCACCACCTTCACGCCGAGATGGCGCCAGAAGAGGTTGCTCTCCGTGCGGGCACGGATCGCGTCGAGGGCGTCGGTCGCCATGCCCTAGCGTCCCGTGAAACGCGGGCGGCGCTTCTCGAGCATGGCGCGCACGCCCTCGCGCGCGTCGTCGCTCTTGCGGGCGCGCTTGGCCAGATCGTCGAGGTCGGCGTGCGGGATGCTCTCGCGCGTCGAGATCGCGCGCAGGATCGTTTGCTTCATGCCGGCCAGCGACAGCGGCGCGAGATCGGCCATGCTCGCCGTCAGCTCGGACACGGTCGTGTCCAGCGCGTCGAGCGGGACCACCTGGTGCACCAGACCCATCTCGCGCGCGCGGGTGGCGTCCACCGGCCGGCCGGTCAGGAGGATCTCGCGCGTGTAGGCGGGGCCGATCACTTCCAGCAGCTTCTGGCCGAGGGTGAACGGCACGATGAGGCCGATGCGGGCCAGCGGCATGGCGAAGCGGGCGACGTCGGCGGCGATGCGCAGGTCGCAGTGCAGGGCCAGCTCGCAGCCGCCGGCAAACGCATCACCGTTGATCATGGCGATGGTGGGATGGCGGCACTGCTCGATCTGGTGCAAGACATCCACGACGATGCTTTCGGGATCGGCTTCTTCCGCCTGTCGTCGCCTCAGCTCGTCGAGATCCATGCCCGAGCAGAACGCCTTGCCGGCGCCGCGCACGACGACCGCGCGAACGTCGTCGTTCTTGTCCAGATCGGCGAAGGTGGCCGTCAGCCCGTCGATCACGGCGCGGTTGAGCGCGTTGCGCTTCTCGGGCCGGTTCAGGGTCACGGTGGCGATGCGGTTGTCGATGGTGCAGCGAAGTTCGTCGGCCATCCGGGCGAGCCCTCCGGGGATTTTGCGGTACCCTAGCCCGGCCATCATACGCCGCCGCCCCCAAGACGGCCGCGGAAAGGACCGGAATGGAACTCGATCGCCCGCTACCTTCACCGATCACGCCCGAGGCGCGTCCCTTCTGGGACGGCTGCCGCGAGGGCAAGCTCATGCTCCCCAAGTGCGGGGCGTGTGGCCACGTCTTCTTCTATCCGCGCATCCTCTGCCCATCCTGCCATTCGCGGAACGTCACCTGGATGCAGGCGAGCGGACGAGGGCGCCTGCACGCCTTCGAGATCGCCCACCAGGCGTTCCAGAAGGCGTGGAAGATCAAGCCCCCCTACGTGCTCGCGATGATCGAGCTGGAGGAAGGACCCCGCATGATGTCGAACCTGATCAACATCGCGCCCGATCCGCGGGTGGTGAAGTGCGACATGCCGGTGGAGGTGGTCTTCACCAAGATCACCGACGACGTCACCCTGCCGCTGTTCCAGCCGGTGAAGTCATGACGGCCGACGCCCTCCGCGCGCTGTCCAACGCCGCCTGCATCGTCGGCGTGGACGAGAGTGACGAGATCGGCAGCCTGCCCGGCAAGAGCCAGCTCACCCTGCATCTGGAAGCGATCACCAACGCCGTTCGAGACGCCGGGCTGCGCGTGAAGGACGTCGACGGCATCTTTACGGCCGGGCAACATTCGCCGGCGACGCTCAGCGAGGCGCTGGGCCTCACGGCCCGCTACGTGGACGGCACCACCGTGGGCGGCTGCTCGTTCATCATCATGGTCGGTCATGCGCTGGCCGCGCTGCACCACGGACTGTGTGACGTCGCCGTGGTGTCCCACGGGGAAAGCGGCCGCTCCGGCGTCGGCGTCAGCCCACGACGCGACACCGCGCTGGCCGGCCAGTTCGAATACCCGTTCGGCTTCGGCGGCGCCACCACCTACTTCGGCATGATCACGACCAGGCACATGCACGAGTACGGCACCACGCTGGAGCAGTGGGCGCAGGTGGCGGTGTCGACGCGCGCGTGGGCGTGTCTCAATCCGAAGGCGCGCTTCAAGGAGCCGCTCACCATCGCCGACGTCTTGAATTCACGCCCGGTCTCGTATCCGTTCAACCTGCTCAACATCTGCCTGGTCACCGACGCCGGCGGCGCGGTGGTGCTCACGCGGCCCGACCGCGCGCGCGATTGCGCGAAGAAGCCGGTGTGGGTGCGCGGCGCCGGCGAAGCCACCGAGCACGTGATGGTGACGCAGATGCGGAAGCTGACCTCCAGCGAAGCGACGCGGCTGTCGGGCGAGAAGGCGTTTCGCATGGCCGGGGTGGGGCCGCGCGACTTCGATCACATCATGCTCTACGACGCGTTCACGTCGGGGCCGCCGATCATGCTGGAGTCACTCGGCCTGGCCAAGCCCGGGGAGGGCGTGCAGTTCTTCCAGGACGGCCGCTCGACGCCGGGCGGCAGCTTGCCGATCAACACCAACGGCGGCGGGCTGTCCTACACGCATTCCGGAATGTACGGGATCTTCCCGATCATCGAAGCCACCCGCCAGCTTCGCGGGGAGTGCGGCGCCCGTCAGGTCCCGGGCCCGCGGCTGTCGCTCGTGAACGGCATGGGCGGCATGCTGTCCGCGGCCGGCACCCTGGTGCTCGCCAGCGAGAAGTAGACGCGAGAGGCCGCCGCCCTCGCCATTGGCCAGGCGCTGACCATCGCGAACGCGAAGTATCCGTCGCTGTACCAGGTCAACACGCGGGTGGCCCTCCACGAGCGCGGCCGGGCGCTCGGCCGCCCGGCGACGTTCGACGACGTCACCGACGCGTCGCTCGACCAGCTCGCCACCGATGGCTTCGACTGGGTGTGGGCCCTCGGCGTGTGGCAGACGGGCCCGGCGGGGCGACAGGTCTCGCTGACCCAGCCGGAGTGGCAGCACGAGTACCGGGAGCTCCTGCCCGACTTCACCGCGGACGACGTATGCGGCTCGCCATTCGCGGTCCGCGAATACGTGGTGAACCGCGAGTTCGGCGGGCCCGAGTCGCTCGCGCGCCTGCGCGACCGGCTCGCTCGACGCGGCATCGAGCTGATGCTCGACTTCGTCGCCAATCACACCGCCCTCGACCACGCCTGGGTGCGCGAGCATCCCGAGTTCTACGTGCAGGGCAGCGAGGCGGACCTCGCGCGTGAACCGGGCAACTATGGTCGGGTCGAGACGGGGCAGGGGCCGCGGATCCTCGCCCACGGCCGGGATCCCCACTTCCCCGGCTGGCCCGACACGCTGCAGCTCGACCATCGCCACCCGGGCCTGCGCGAGGCGATGCTCCACGAGCTCGGGGTCATCGCCCGGCAGTGCGATGGCGTACGTTGCGACATGGCGATGCTGCTCCACCCCGAGGTGATCGCGCGCACCTGGGGCGAGCGCACGCGCCCCTCCGACGGCAGCGCGGCTCTCGACGACTCCTTCTGGAGGTACGCCATTCCGCGCGTACGCGAGCGCCGGCCCGGGTTCGTGTTCATGGCCGAGGCGTACTGGGACTTCGAGTGGACCCTGCAGCAAGAGGGCTTCGACTACACGTACGACAAGCGCCTCTACGATCGGCTGCGGGCGCAGGATGCCGGCGCCGTGCGCGACCATCTCGGGGCCGATGCGGAGTTCCAGGGCCGGGCCGTGCGCTTTCTCGAGAACCACGACGAGCCGCGCGCCGCCGCCGTCTTTCCGCCGCCCGTCCATCGCGCGGCGGCCGTCGTCACGTTCCTCGCGCCCGGGCTGCGCTTCATTCACGCGGGACAGCGCGCCGGCCGGCGCGTCCGCACGTCGAATCATCTTTGCCGCCGCGCGTCCGAGCCGGTCGACGGAGATCTCCGCGCGTTTTACACGCGACTCCTCGCGTGCGCGCGCCGGCCGGAAGTGCGCGGCGGAGCCTGGCGCCTCGTCGACCGATCGCCGGCGTGGGACGGCAACGCGACGTGGGAGCGCTTCGTCACGTTCGCGTGGGAAGGCGCGGGACGGCGGCTGCTCGCGGCCGTGAACTACGGCCCCACCCCGGGCCAGTGTTACGTGCGGCTTCCGTATCCCGATCTCGCCGGCGCGACCTGGGTGTTTCGGGACCTCGTGGACCCGACGGTCACCTACGAGCGCCAGGGTGACGACCTCGCCCGGCGCGGCCTGTACCTCGACGTGCCGGCCTGGGGCCACCACGTGTTCGCGCTGAGCTCTTGACGTAGCCCGCCCCGGGTTTCGTCATCCCGTCTTGCTGTCCGGACGGCGGAGGACCCGCTGGAGCCGCGGCCCGGGTTGGGAGGTGGAAAATTTCTGGCCGGCGCCCCGACGAAGGGGTGGCCAACCTTTGTCCAGTGCCTCACTCATCTCGCCATGGACCCCAAATATTCCATTAGCTTATGGGCTATCAAGGGCTTGGTATCGGGGCTGCATGGGGAAGGGAGGAGGAGGGGCCGAGCGATGATGACGAGCACTTCGATGATCAGCGGTTTAATCAAGACGCTCTCGCGGGTTCCGCTCCGCCTTCGGAACCTGGCCGTGTGCGTCGCCTGCGAGGAGTGCTTCGAGCTCGGCGAGCCACAGTGCCCGGCCTGCGGCAGCGAAGAGTACACGGCGCTCCCAGACCTGGTCGAGAGGCGCGTGCTCAACTTGACCGGCCTCAACTAGTGACATGGGGGGCCCCGATATGGCCCCCCATACCCCCCAGCGCTCGGAAGCGCCCCGGGGCACCCGGGGCGCTCCTCGTTCTCGGCTACTCCGACAGGCTCCTAGCCTAGCCAGCCGGCTCTTTCGCCCTCGCGCCTCCGCCGACATTCACGTCACGCCGTGGGCGGATCCTCCGGCCACTTTGACCTCGCGCCGCCATCCGCCGAAGACCGTTCCCTTTGGTCCCGACTCCTTCTACCAGCTCCTCGTGGGCGACGAGGCCGGCAGCACGCCGGTGCGCGTCGGCATCCAGACGGCCGAGCCCGGGTACGCCGCCACCGCCCAGGGCTACCCGCCGGCCGAGCGCTGACCGTTCGCCGTCGATCTTCCGCATGGTCACCCCCGCAGGCCCAACAGCGCCCGGCCGGTTACGATGCCGAGGAAGCACAGCACGAGACACGCGGCCGTGGTGACGAGCACGTTCAGTCCGGCCTCGGGCCACGCCTGCGCCTCCAGGAGCCGGACGGTCTCATAGCTGAACGTCGAATACGTCGTGAGGCCGCCCATGATCCCGGTCGTGATGAAGAGCCTCATCCGATCCGGCACGACCAGCGCCTCCGTAGCGAGCTCCTGGACGAGCCCGATCATGAACGCGCCGACGAGGTTGACGAAGAGCGTGCCGTAGGGGAACTCGACGCCGAGCCACCGGGCGGCGGCCAGCGACGTGAGGAATCGCAGCACGCTCCCGATGGCGCCGCCCGCGGCGACGAGAAGCACATGTTCGATCATGGTTCGAGCTCAGGCGAACCCCATCGCCTTGAATTATCCCGTTCAGTATGCGGGCGGCTGCCGCCAACCTCAAGGTTGTCGCACGACGGCGAAGCCCCCTCGTGATCGCATGATGACGTGCCTCCTATCGCCGTCGCCTCCCGCGTTGACGCGTCGCGGGGGGCCGTCTATCCTCCGGCTGCAGATGCGGCTCCGATCATGATTCCCACCATCGATCTCGCGGCGGCGCGCCACGGCGGCCGGGCCGAACGCCGGCGCGTGGCGGACGCCATCGACGTGGCCTGTCGCGAGATCGGCTTCTTCGCGATCAGCGGTCATGGTGTGCCCGACACGCTCGTCGATGACGTGCGTCGGGTGGCGCACGAGTTCTTCGGCTTGCCGGCCACCGCGAAGCGAGCCGCCCGGCACCCCACGGGCATGAACCGCGGCTACCATCCGGCGGGCGGTGAGGCCCTGTCGAGGGCAAACGACGCGGCGGCGCCACCCGACCTGAAAGAGTTCTTCCACGTGGGCCCGGTCGACGCCACCAGCGAGCCGTATTACACCAGTCCACTCGGGCGCCGGCACTTCGAGCCGAACGTCTGGCCGGCCGCCCCGGCCGGCTTCGAGCAGGCCGTCACCGTGTATTACCGGGCCATGAGCGAGCTCGTCGTGTTCTTGATGCGGCTGGCCGCGCTCGCCCTGGAGGTGAACGAGACGTTCTTCGACGACAAGGTCGACCGGTCGATCGGGACGATGCGGCTGAACTACTATCCGGCACAGGCGGCCCCGCCCAGCCCAGGCCAGCTCCGGTCCAGCCCGCACACGGACTATGGCGGCTTCACCATTCTGAGTGGCGAGGACGTGCCCGGTGGGCTTCAAGTCAGGACGCGGAGCGATCGGTGGATCGACGTGCCGACCGCGCCGCCGACGTTCGTGGTGAACATCGGCGACCTCCTCATGCGCTGGACGAACGACCGCTGGCGGTCGAACATGCACCGGGTGGTGAACCCGCCACTCGGCTCCGCTCCGAGCCGCCCGCGGCTGTCGATTGCGTTCTTCAACCACCCGAACTACGACGTGTTGATCGAGTGTCTTGCCTCGCCGGGAGCGGCAAAGCATCCACCGGTGCTCTCCGGCGAGTACCGCGATCTCAAGTACGCCAAGACGGGATTGACGGGCGCAGTCGCCCCATCGACGGCCTGAGGGGAACCGATGCTCTACCGAGGCTTGATCCACGCGCGGCGGCCTGACGAGAAAGGATAGACACGATGACGTGCTGCTCAACAGCGCGGGCGGCCTGCCGACCCTCCGCCGCTTTGCCCGCGAGCTCATGCCCGCCTTCGCCGGCGAGCCGGTGGTCGCGACGTGAGCCTGACCGCGACTCCGGGGGCGATCAACCGAGTGCCGTGGAGCGAAGGGCCGCACGAAACGCGCGGCCGCGGGACGGCGTGTGATGGCCCGAGTGACGCTGCCCGCGGCTACGCTTTGATCCCGAGCAGCTTCGCGGCCGTTTCCCCAAGCATGGCTGCGCGCTCGGCATCGGTGAGGCCCGGCGTGCCGAGGATGTGGTCCACGGAGGTCTTCGTCCACGGGAACGGGTAGTCGGTACCCATGACGATCTGGCCCGACCCGGTCTCGGCCACCAGGTGGCGAAGCGCCTCGGGCGTGAAGACGATCGTGTCGTAGTAGAGCTGACGGAGATACTCCGTCGGCTTCTTCCGGAGCGGCACGGTGCAGCGGTCGGGGAACGTCACGCAAATCGCGTCGGAGCGCGGCCCGTACGACGGCAGGTAGCCGCCGCCGTGCGCCGCGCAGATCTTCAGCCCAGGGAAGCGGTCGAGCGTGCCCTCGAAGATCAGGTGCGAGAGCGCGATCGTGGTCTCGAGCGGATTGCCGATGGCGTTGTCGAGTCCGCCGCTGCCCCTGAGCCGGCTCTGCAGCGGATCGGCGGCGCCCGCGGCCTGCGGGTGGATGAAGACCAGCACCCCGAGCTGCTCGGCCTTGGCCCAGAACGGGTGGAACTTCGGATCGGACAGCTCTTCGCCGTTGACGCTGCCGCCGATGCCGGCCCCGCGCAGGCCGTATTTCTTGACCCCTTCCTCCAGCTGCTCGGCCGCGAGGTCCGGATGCTGCAGCGCCACCGACGCGAACGCGACGAACCGCTCCGGGTGGGCCGCGCAGATCTCGGCGAGCTTCTCGTTCTGGATCTTGATCAGCGCGCGCGCGACGTCCCGGTCCGCCGGGTACCAGTACGGATTGATGCTGAGGGCCTCGACGTCGATGCCCTGCTCGTCCATGGCCCGGATCCTGTCCAATAGCGGCGTCGAGGACATCAGGAGGGACGGTGGCTGCACATTTTGGCCCATCAGGGCCATCGCCTCGGGGATCGAGCAGTGAGCGTGGACGTCGACGGTCTTCACACGCTTGCCATTCACGACCACTTCTCGGCGGCGCGCTTGCGCCCCCGCCGAGGGGGCACTCGTCAGGCCGCATGAGACGAACGCGACGCCGGCCGCCGTGCCCGCGGCATCCTCGAGAGATTCCCTGCGACTGGTCATCGTGTCCTCTCCTGTAGTGTCGGGAGCTGTCGAGCGGCCGGCGACGCTCCTGCATGAGGGCCCATGCGCTTGCCGACGTGGTGAATCTACACCGACTCCGGGCACGTGCGGGATCTTCGATCACGGATCGATCACCGTGTCCGCGCGGATGACGAACGACGGCGGCAGCGTGAGGCCGAGCGCCCGGGCCGTCTTGAGATTGATGACCAGCTCGAAGCGCGTGGGTTGCTCGACCGGCAAGTCCCCGGGGCGGGCGCCCTTCAAGATCCGGTCGACGTACCAGGCGGCGCGCCGGAACACGTCGGTGGCGCTCACCGAGTAGGACATGAGGCCGCCGGCCTCGACGTCCGCCTTCAGCCCGAACATGGTCGGCAGCCGGTGCTTCGTCGCGAACTCCACGATGAGCGGCCGGAACGCTGTGGTGAGCGGAGTGACGAAGGTCACGAGCCCGTCGGGGCGCCGCTGGGTCATCGCCGAGAAGGCCGGTGGAAAGTCCTTCGGATCCCGCACCTCCAGGCTTTGAAGCGTCACACCCAGCGTTCGCGCCGCGGCTCGTATCTCCTGCCATTCGAGCGTATCCCCGGCGGTCGGGTCCCGGAGCACAGCCACGCGGGAGATTTTCGGGAACGCCTCCCGCAGCAGAGCGAGCTGCTTACCGGCCACCTCGGCGGGAGTCCACGCCAGCCCGGTGATGTTTCCGCCGGGCCGGGCGAAGCTCGCGACGACTCCGGTCTGGACCGGGTCGGATCCGAACGACGGAGCGACGATGGGGATCGTCTTCGTCGCCTGGCGGGCGGCGTCGACCGTTCCCGGTACCGCGACGATCACGTCGACCTTCAGATCGACCAGCTGCTCGGCGAGGTCGGGAAGCAGCTCGCGGTTCCAGTTCGCCGCCCGGTACACGATGGTGATGTTCTGACCCTCCTCGTACCCGAGCTCACGCAATCTCTGAAGGAACGCCTGGCGCTCGGCGGAGGGCGGATCGGCGAGGGGCGTGACGACGAGGTACCCCACTCGCGGCATCTTGGCCGGGCGCTGCGAATCGGCGGCGAGCGGTGCGGCCAGCGCAACGAGCGCGAGCACGAGCAGGCCGAGCCCACGGCGGATCACTCGTCGATCACCTTCTCGGCCCGGAGCAGAACGGACGGCGAGAGCGTGATGCCCAGGGCCTTCGCGGTCTTGAGATTCACGATCAGCTCGAAGTGCGTGGGCTGCTCGATGGCCAGCTCCCCGGGTTTCGCGCCTTTCAAGATTCGGTCGACGTAGCCAGCGGCGCGCCGGAACCTGTCGGTGATACTCGGCGAATAGGCCATCAGGCCGCCGGCTTCCACGTCGGCCCTCAATTCGAACATCGTCGGCAACCGGTTCTTGGTGGCGAACTCCACGATGATCGGCCGAAAGGCCGAGGTGAGCGGGCTCAAGAACGTGATGAGCGCGTCGGCGCGCCTGCCGGTCATCGCCGACAGGGCGGCCGGGAAATCCTTCGGGTCCCTCACCTCGACGGACTGAAGGGTGATGCCGAGCGCGCGGGCGGCCGCCTCGGTTTCCTGCCACTGGCGCGCCCCGCCTTGATTGCCAGGATTCCAGAGCACGGCCACGCGGGAGACCCGGGGAAGCGCTTCCTTCAGCAGCTGCACCCGTTTCCCCGCCAGCTCCGGCGCGGAGATGCCAGGCCCGGTGACGTTTCCGCCCGGCCGGCCGAGGCTCACCGCCAGCCCACGTTCGACGGCATCGATCACCGCCGGAATGACGATGGGAATCGTCTTCGTCGCTTCCCGCGCGGCGGCATCCGTGCCCGGGACCGCGACGATCACGTCCGGCTTGAGCGCGACCAGCTCTTCGGCGAGATCGGGGAGCAGCTCGCGGTTCCATTTCGCGGACCGGTATTCGATGACGACGTTCCGGCCCTCCACGTACCCGAGCTCCCGGAGACCATCCAGGAACGCCTGGCGCTCGACCGAGGGCGGATCGACCAGGGGCGAGAGGACCAGATAGCCGATCCGCGCGACCCTCTCCGGGCGCTGCGCCTCGGCGCTCACCACGGCGGAAAGGACCGCCAGGACCACCGCGAGGATCAGCTTCACGAGGGCGCTATCGGATCCCCGGCACGTTCATGGGCTTGCCGTTGTCGAACGCGGTGAAGTAGAGCTCGAGGTCGGCGTACTCCGGCGCATCGGCGGGCAGGTAGTTCATGCCCAGGGGCAGCATGCAGAACTGGAAGCGCTTGCGAATGTTCCACACGACCTGGACCGGCGTGAACCAGTGGGGAAAGTGCTTGCTCAAACCATCGCGGGTGACGCTGAGGACGCGGCCGCCGATGAAACGGCCCGCCCCGCGCTCAGCGTCGTGGCAATCGGCGCACGCGTGGTTCCGCTGTCCCACCCGCTGGTAGTAGACGGCCCGCCCGCGCTCGTAGGCCGCCCTGGCCTCGGGGCTCGTGATGTCGACGTTCACGGGCATGCCGTTCGACTGCATCTTGACGAGCATGGTCATGTCGATGTTCTCGGCGCTTCCCGCGAGCATCGCGATCCCGGTGTGCTCGCGAGCGTGGACGGCCAGCAGATCCTCGATCGACATGACGCGACCGTAGTCGGCGAGGTACTTCGGATACTTCGTCGCCACGCCCCGCATGGACGGTGCCGGTCCGCCCTCGTGGCAGTCGGCGCATGCCTTGCCCAGCGGCCCCTTCTTCGACCACGTGGTCATGGCGTCCTCGGCCCGGACCAGAGCGGGGTTGTTGGTCGCGTCCAGGTTGTCGCCGTAGTAGTACGGCACACGCGGCCGCGTGTACGGGTTCCGCGCGGGATCCTTCTCCGGTGGCGGGACGAACGGCGGGTTCCCCTTCAGAGTCTGGAGGAATGCCACGATGTGGACCACCTGCTCCGGCAACAGTATCCCGCCGGCACCCCACGGCGGCATGGTCGAGTCGGGCAGGATGACGCGTGCGTCCCAGATGAAGTCGAACAGATACTGGTCGGGCAGGCGGCGGTCGCCGATGACGGACAGGTCGGGCCCGACGGCGCCGGCCGGCCAGACGTCGTCCCCGGGGATCAGATGGCAGCCCGTGCAGGGAGCGACGGCTCGGGACATGAAGAGCTCGCGCCCCGTCTTCGGATCGCCCTGCATGGCCGGCATGGCGGTGCGACCGGGAGCCGGGAACTTCCGGGTGTCGGTGTAGGCATATGTCGGCCACCGCTCGAAGTTCCCGGTCACGAGACTGAACGGCTCCTCGGTGTAACGAACCTGGATCCGTTTGCCGGCCACCTCGCGGATCTCACCACGCGCTTCCGGCGTCGTCCGGGACGTCACGGCCGAGGCCGTTGGCGCCGCGGGCTTCTCCGTGCCCGGAGCGCAGCCGAACGTCACGAGGGCGACGAGGAGCAGACCGATATCCACGAAGAGAAGGAGGGTGAAACGCTGTCCGAGAATTCGAGTCGCGCGCATACTCTCTCCCGGGGCGGGGAGTGAAGAGACTCTGCGTCGACGCGGATAGGCTGTCAAGGCGGTTCGTCGCGTTGGCCATCGGCGCCGTCGTCCTCGCCTCCACCTCCGGCGTCTGGGCGTACGCCCATCACACCTACAAGGTCCGCTTCGTCGAGCACTCCCCCGGGGCGTTCGAGACCGCCCGGCGGGAGCGAAAGCCCGTGTTCCTGCTCATCAGCGCGGTCTGGTGCTACTGGTGCAAGTACTTCGCCCAGCACGTGCTCGACGACGCGGAGATCGCGAGATATCTCAATCGGCGGTACCTGAGCGTGTTCGTGGACCATGACCGGCGCATGGACCTCGCGCGCCGATACTCCCGAGGCTTGCCGATGATCGTGCTCTTCGACCCCGACGGCCGTGTCCGTCAATCATTCGCCGGCGCGCTGGTGAAGGAGGACTTCCTGAGCGTCCTCAAGCACGTCGAGGACGAAGTCCGAACCGCGCGGACACAACCCCAGGCGCTCCCGGCTCGCCCGACCGTCGCCCCGGGCCCCATCCCGGTCACACCGGAGGCGTATCAGCAGCTCCGCCGGGGCATGCTCAGCCTTCTGGACGAGCGTCTGGATACGGTTCACGGCGGCTTCGGGACAGGAGACAAGCACCCACACCCGCGCCTTCTCGCCTACCTGCTCGAACAGCACGGCACCGGCGAGGATCGCCGCCACCTCGTCGAGAAGAGTCTCGACGGGATCCTGGGCGGAATCTACGACCGGGTGGAGGGCGGATTCTTTCGCTACGCCGAGGGGCGGGACTGGCGCCAGCCCCACTACGAGAAGCTGGGGTATCTCAACGCCTCGCTGGCCGCCGTCTTCGGCGAGGCGCATCGCCTGACCGGGAACCCGCGCTATCGGGAAGCCGCGGACTC
>JBGPXN010000303.1:0-3002 GCA_041492755.1 Methylomirabilia bacterium
CTGGCGCATGGTCCTCAACGCGCGGACCTCAATGGTCAACGACCAGGTTTTCCGCGCGCTGCCCTCCTCGGAGGGTGCCGGCCATGAGGTCACCGCGCGGGGTCTCGGCCTCCGAGCGCCACACCTGCGTCGGGTGCTGCCCCTGCGCCGGGTGCTGCCCCTGCGCCGGCGGCCCGCGCAGGGGCGGCCGCGTGGGGTGAGGCGAAACCTGGCGCGAGGGCGTTATATACTGGCGGCGCTTCCATGCCCCGATCCTGGTGAGGAGGGACCATCCCGTGGGCGAAATCCTGGGCCTCGGTGTCACGCACTACCCGCCACTCACCGGCCGCGACGAGAACATGGCGCACATCCTCAAGACGGTCCTCAAGGACCCCGGCTTGCCCGAGCGGTACCGGGACCCGGCCAACTGGCCCGAGCCTCTGCGCCGTGAGTACGGAAACGACGGGGGCACGGCGTCAGCCGCCCTGCACCGCGAGAGCCTCGTGCGGCAGTTCCGCCGGGCCCGCACGGTGCTCGACGAGTTCCGGCCCGAGGTCGTGGTCATCTGGGGCGACGACCAGTACGAGAACTTCAAGGAGGACATCATCCCGCCGTTCTGCATCCTCGGCTACGACGCGGTCGAGGCGCGCCATCGAGCGCGCGACGTCTCGACCGGCAACGTCTGGAACGAGGGCGCGGACACGGTGTTCCGGATCCCGGGCCACCGCGAAGCCGCCAAGTACCTGGCGCGACGGCTGCTCGAGCAGGGCGTCGACATGGCGTACGCCTACAAGCCCCTGCACCACCCGGGGCTCGCCCACGCCTTCCTGAACACGATCATGTACCTGGACTACGATCGCGTCGGCTTCCCCTACCCGGTCGTGTGCTTCCAGGTGAACTGCTATGGCCGCCGCGTGATCTCCCAGCAAGGCGGCCGCGGCAGCCTGGCCAACCCGCTCCCGGACGCGGACCTCGATCCGCCGTCGCCGTCGCCGAAGCGATGCATGGAAGTGGGCGCGGCGACAGTGCGGGCCATGCGCGAGAGCCCGTGGCGGACGGCGGTGATTGCCTCGTCGAGCTGGTCGCATGCCTTCCTCGTCGACAAGCATCACCAGCTCTATCCCGACATCCAGGCGGACCGGCGGCTGTACGAGGCCTTGCGGCTCGGCGACTACGAGGCGTGGCGCGCCACGCCGCTGGCGGCCATCGAGGAGTCCGGCCAGCACGAGATGCTCAACTGGTTCATGCTCGTGGGCGCGATGGAGGAGCTGGGGCGCAAGCCCGACGAGTGCGATTTCGTCGAGACCTGGACCTTCAACTCCGACAAGTGCTTCGCAGTATTCAAGCCATGATCCCACCCGAGCGGACCACCAACGGCCACGCGCCCGCGCCGACGGCCCGCGAGTCCGCCCTCCCGAAACTGACCGGCGACGTCCGACCGCTCGTCCCTACGCTGGGCTTGCGCAACTATTGGTACCCCGCCGTCCCCGACGGCAAGGTCGGCTCGCGCAAGCCGATGAAGATCTCGATGCTGGGCGAGGAGATCTGCCTCTTCCGGGGCGCCACCGGCGCCGTGGCGGCGATCCAGGACGTGTGCCCGCATCGAGGCGCGCGGCTGAGCGAAGGCGCTTGCCACTACCGCGGCACCGTCGCCTGCCCCTATCACGGCTGGGTGTACGACGAGTCCGGCAAGAACGTCGCGGTGCTCTCCGAGGGCCCGGATTCCGGCGTCTGTGGCAAGCCCGGCACCGAAGCCCGGATCTATCCGACGCGCACCCTCAAGGGCGTGGTGTTCGTGTGGATCGGTGACGACGAGCCCGCGCCCATCGAGCAGGACGTGCCCGAAGAGTTCTTCGACGAAGACGCTCTCGTGCAGGTCGGCCAGGTCTACTGGAAGTGCAACTGGGAAGTGGCGCTCGAGAACTCGATGGACTCGCACGTCAACTACGTCCATCGCAACGCGATCGTGGTGGCCCGGTCGGGCTTCATCGCCCGGGGGGCCCAGGGCGAGCATCCGCTCTTCGTCGGCAACGGCTTCGGCGGCGACGTCAAAGAGAGCAACTACATGCGCCGCGGCCCCACCCAGGACGTGTACCCGAACGGCTGGACGTGGCCGATGAGCAACCGCCGCCGGGTCTGGACGTGGCTGACCAAGCCGCTCGCGGACCGGGCGCGCGCGAACATCCCGCCGCCACGCTCGGCGCGCTGGTGCGGCGGCCATCACCTGCCCGGCATGTTCCGCGCGGAGTTCGGCTGGGATCTCTACACCCGCATGTGCGTGCCGGTCGAAGAGCACCTCACGCGCGTCTGGTACTACCACTGCACGCGTCCGAAGAATGCGCTGCGGCGTTTCGCCGATCGACTGCTGTACGCCACGCTGCACCGCTGGGTCATCGAGTACAACTTCTCCCGCCAGGACGAGCGCGTGATGCTCCACCAGCGCTACGACACGCCGGAAAAGCTCTCCGGGACCGACGCCGAGGTGATCCAGTGGCGACGCCTGGTCGTCACCAAGCACTACGGCGGCCGCCACGCCCCGTTCGAGTACGGGAATCCGGACGGCCTGTCGCCCGATGCCGTGCCGATCGGCCGTGTCTCCGTGCGCTACATGCAGGAGCAGATGAAGGCGCAGCAGCAGATGAAGTCGAAAGCCGCCGGCCGCCCACCGCCCGCTGAGCGGCGCCATCGGCCCGCCCGAGTGGCCGCCGCTGGTGGCGGGCACGAAGAAGGAAGGAAAGGATCCCCGTCGCCACCACGAACGACCTCCCCGAGCGCGTCGTCCACGTGAAGCCGGGCGCTGGCGCGGGGTCGCGGCGAGCCCTTCGATCACCCGCAGGAAACGGGGGATTTCTCCGGTACGTCCGTGAGTGCACAGAGACGCGGGATCGCGCTCAGGAGGCATGAGGCATGGGACGGCTCGAAGGCAAAGTGGCGATGGTCACGGGTGCGGGCGGCGAGCACGGTCTGGGACGCGCGATCGCGCGGCGGTTCGCGGACGAGGGCGCCGATCTGGTCCTGACCGA
>JBGPXN010000217.1:0-7032 GCA_041492755.1 Methylomirabilia bacterium
CATCGCCGACTGGACGGTCAAGGACGCGCCCCGCGCCCGCAAGTTACTCGAGCACATCAAAGGCAAGTGACGGGGCGGATGGGCAAACGACGAGAGAGCGCCAGTCGTCGACCGACCAGCGTCCGGATCGATGGTCGCACCATCGCCGATCGCCGCGCGACCATGAAGACGGGTGCCATCACGCAGCCCGCACGGGTGCGGATCGGCACGATCATCGGACGGCTGACCCGGACACAGCCGGACTGGCGGCGGACGGCGCTCGCCGTCGTGGCCGACGAGACGGGTGATCCCTACCGTGTGCTGATCGCCTGCCTGCTGTCGCTCCGCACCCAGGACACGACCACCGGGCCCGCCGCCGAGCGCCTGTTCGCGCTCGCCGACACCCCCACCGCCATGCTCACCGTGCCCCGCCCGCGGATCGAGCGCGCGATCTATCCCGTCGGCTTCTACCGCACGAAGGCCGGCGTGATCCACGAGATCTCGCGCGCCCTGCTCGAGCGCTTCGGCGGCCGCGTGCCAGACGAGATCGACGCGCTGCTGACGCTCAAGGGCGTGGGACGCAAGACGGCGAACCTCGTGGTCACCATGGGGTTCGGCAAGCCGGGAATCTGCGTGGACACCCACGTGCACCGCATCTCCAACCGCTTCGGCTACGTCCGCACGCGCACGCCCGACGAAACCGAAATGGCGCTACGCCGGACGCTGCCGCGCCCGTACTGGATGGGCTACAACGACCTGCTGGTCGGCTTCGGCCAGAACCTCTGCACGCCGCTCTCGCCCCACTGCTCTATCTGCCCGGTGCGCGCCCTCTGCCGCCGGGTGGGCGTGACGACCGCGCGGTAGTCCCCCGCAGCCGTCGCAGCACGGCGAGGTTGCGCCGGTCCGCGGCGGGATCCGGCTCCTTCGGCGTCTCCAGCACCTTCGGCACGCGCCGCAGCCTCGTATCGGTCAGGAGGAGCCGGAACGGCGCGCGCCCGAGGAAGCCGCGGCCGATGTGCTCGTGCCGGTCCAGTCCGGACCCCAGGGGCGCCCGCGCGTCGTTGAGATGGAAGGCCAGGATCCGGGGGAACCCGACCTCGCGCCCGCATTCCTGCATCGCCGCCGCCCAGCCCACCGGCGTGCGCACGTCGTAGCCCGCGGCAAAGAGATGACAGGTGTCGATGCAGATGCCGAGCCGCTCGGGCCGCGCGGCGCCGCGGATCATGCGTCCGAGCTCCGCGAAGGACTTGCCGAGCGTGCCGCCGGCGCCCGCCGTGTTCTCCAGCGCAACTTTGACGCGGTACCCCGCCGTCCGGCGCGTCACGACGTCGAGGGCCGCCACGATGCGGGCCACGCCGGCATCGATTCCCTGCCCCACGTGCGAGCCGGGATGGATGACGACGCACGAGAGCCCGAGCGCCTCCGCGCGCTCGAGCTCGTCGGTGAACGCGTCCACGGCTTGCTTCCATTGCGGCGCCCCGGGCGCGGCGAGGTTGATCAAGTAGCTCGCGTGGGCGAACACGAGGCGAATGCCGGTGGTGCGCCGGGCGGTGGCAAAGGCGCGGACGTCGTCCGCCCCCAGCGGCCGGCCTGCCCACTGACGATGGCTCTTGAGGAAGATCTGTACCGCCCCGCACGCGAGGGCGTGGCCGCGCTCGAGCGCGCGATAGAGGCCGCCTTCGATGGACATGTGCGCGCCGATCTCGTCGGTGGCGCGGGCGACGCTCGTCACGGTCACGATGCGGCCGCCGCGACGTCCGGACCGGGCAGCACCGGCGCCACCAGCTCGCCGATTCGCCGCTCGCGGTAGCGCCAGATGGCCGCGAGCTGCCGCTGCACGACCACGGCGTGGGCGAGTCGGCCCAGCACCCCGAGGGGCAGACGATACGTCACCCGGTCTTCGATCCACGTGCCGCCGGCCTCTTCGAGGAACAGGTGGCGGTGCTCCCAGCGCGCGTACGGGCCGCGCACCTGCACGTCGACGAAGCGCACCGGCGGATCGAACTCACGGATGAACGCACGCCATCGGATCGGTACGCCGAGCCACGAGATCCGATAGTCGAACACGGCACCCGCCACCATCGGCGGCGCCGGCAACCGCAGACGGAAGCCGAGCCACGACGGGGTGATGCGCGCGAGGTTGGCGGGATCGGCGAAGAAGGGAAACACCTCGGCCCGCGGCTTCGGCAGCCATCCGCGAGTTTCCAGAATGTAATCGGGCATGACTGCGCGGCTATCATAGGCAGGTGCCGCGACCCAGTCAAACCCGCGCGTACGTCGCGCTCGTGCTCATTGCCGTCCTGTGGGGGAGCTACCCGGCGACCACCAAGATCGCGCTGCAAGACTTCCCGCCGTTCTTCGCGGCGGCCGTCCGCTGCGCGATCGCCTCCATCTTCCTGGTCGTGCTGCTCCTCCGCGCGCACGCCGGCGCGTTCCCCACTCTCACGCCGGCGGCGGTGCGCGCGATCGTGTTCCTGGGCTAGGAGATCTTCTTGACCTCGGACAGGATCTTGTCCGGATCCGGCAGCTCGCCCTTGCCGTACCGTTCGACGAAGCGGACCTTGCCGGTCTTGTCGACGATGAACGTCGCGCGGCTGTTGGCGTTCCACTCCGCCCAGTACACGCCGTAGTTCTTGGCGACGTCGCGATGCACGTCGGAGAGGAGCGGGTAGTTCTGGATGCCGACCGACCTGGCCCAGTTCTCGTGGCTGAAGGGGCTGTCCGTGCTGATACCCAACACCTGGGTATTGGCCGCCTCGAAGTCGCTCACGCGCTTGTCGAAGGCGGGCATGCACTTGCTTCAGCCGGGCGTCCAGTCGAGCGGGTAGAAGAGCAGGACGACGTTCTTACCCGTGTACTCGTGCAGGCTGACTTCCTTGAGCCCGATGGACTTCAGCGTGAAGTCCGGGGCGGAGTCGCCCACGGTGAGGTTCTTGTTGTCGCTCACTCGAAGTCTCCCCCTTTCGCGAATTTGCGGGTTCTCCGCGAGATCGTAGCACGCTGGACGCCGGCCTTCGCGGCCGGCTTGCGCGCCTTGGTCCACAGCGCGGCCCGGTGGGACTCGAGCGCGGCCACGGGAAGATTCAGGTAGCCGGCGGCGGTGGTCACCCGGTCGCTCTGCCACAGCCGCGCGAAGCGCGACACGAACCGGGCGTCGCGCAACGCATGGTGGTCCATGATCACCCGGCACCCGGTCGCGTCGAGGATACGTAGCAGGTGGTCGATCCCCTGATCGATGGCCGCCGTCCCCACCTCCGCTTCGATGTACGACGGTGGTCCGGACAGATAGAGCAGCGTCGGGCGCTGGCGGATGAGATACGCCGCGGCCACCGCCGTCATGGGCCCCTGCACGTCGGACGCGAACACGAACCGCTCGCGCTCGGCCGGGTCCTTCACGGTGAGCGCCAGCACGTAACCGAGCGGCGTGCCTTCGCGGCCGTGCGCGAGCGGGGCCGAGAACTCCAGGCCGATGTCGGGCGCGTCCCACCGGAAGCCGTCGGCCGCTTGCACCCGCGCGTGCGGCGTGAGCGCCTCCCACAGGGCGCTCGCCCGCTTGGCTTGCAGGCCACCGATCATCCGCCGCGCGTCCTTGAGGAAGACGCTGCGTCCGGCGTACGAGGCGGGGTCGGACCGAAAGTGGTCGTCGTGATAGTGGCTCACGAAGACGAACTCGGCGCGCGCCGCATAGGCGGAGATGCGGTCGTTGGCGCGGCGCAAGGCCTCCCACTCCTCGTCCGCGGGCGGTAACCCCTGGCGTCCGGGAGACAGCGTCGCGCCGGGATCGATGAGGATGCCGCGGCCAGCGACCTCGACGTACGTCGCCATCGAGCGCACGCCAAGAGACTCCGCGGCGAGCGGGACGACTTTCACGTGCCGGCCCCCGGGACCACCGGCGGCGCGGTCGGCCAGGCCGCGTCGATGGCCGTCGCCGCCGCCTTCAGATGCACCGGCCGCCGTCCACCTCGACGCACGTGCCCGTGATCATCGCCGCGTCGTCGGAGGCGAGGAACACCGCCGTCGCCGCCACGTCTTCCGGCCGGTTCAGCCGACCGAGGGGGACGGTGGCGACGAACGCCGCCCGCCCCGGCTCGTCCACCTGACGCTTGCCCATGAACTCCGCGAGCATCGGCGTGTCCGTCGCCACCGGAGCGATGGACACGACACGCACACCCTGGGGCGCGACTTCGAGGGCGAGCGCCCTGGCCAGGGCGATCACGGCGGCCTTGGACGCCGCGTACGTCTGCAACCCGGGGCGGACGCGGATGCCGGCGGTGGAGGCGGTGATGAGGAACACGCCGGCTTTCTGCCGCTTCATCACCGGCAGCGCGGCCCGCGCCCCGAGCCACACGCCCTTGACGTTGGCGTCGAAGACGCGATCGAAGATCGCCTCGTCGACGCTCTCGACCATGCCCGGCGCTTGAGGCACGCCCGCGTTGGCGTAGAAGACGTCGAGGCGGCCCCAGGTGGCGACGGCCCGCTCGACGGCGGCTTGATTGTCGGCGGCGCGCGTCACGTCGACCCGCAACCCGAGCGCCTGGCCGCCGGCCTTCTCGATCTGCTCCACGATACCCTTGGTGCCGGCTTCGTTCAGATCGGCGACCACCACGCGTGCGCCCTCACGCGCCATGGCCAGCGCCGACGCCGCGCCGATCCCCGACGCCGCCCCCGTCACGATCGCGACCTTGTCCTTGAGCCTCATGATTGCCTCCGCTCTATCGGTACCGTCGTTGTGCGATCGCCGGCGTTGCCGGCGCACCCCTGCCGGGCGAGGCCCTCGGAAGGGCCCTCCCGGTCCCTCGGATCACACGAGCTCGGTCATCGTCCGGCCCGCGTCGACATTGCCCCCGATCATCAGGGTGGTCACGCCGGCCGTGCGCCATTCGGCGAGCCGCTCCTTGATGCGCTGCCGCGGACCGCACAGCGCCACGTCGTCCACGAGCGCGTCCGGCGCCACGGCCTCCGCCTCCTGCTTGCGTGCGGACAGGTAAGCGAGAAGCGCGGACCGGAGTAGCTGAAGTGCAAAGCCAAGCGCATGAGCGCTCTCCTACCTAAACTAAAGTAACTCCAAAGACCGACGGCCTCCGGGACGATCAGGAGGCCGCCGTCTATGCGGTCAAGTGGTTGGGGCTCTATGTCGCTTACGCTCTCGTCCCGATGCCGATCGCACAGCCCGCGCTGGCCGGTATACAGATCTGAACTAGTTAGGGGGACTGCAGTCGATGGAGGCGCTGAATACCTGTGCCCCCGTCGGGTTCGGGTTCTCTGGCGTGACCTCCAGCACAATGGACTGCGCCTTCAGCGTCACCTCCTCCGCCGCCGGCGGAAACCCCGAGGTATCCGAGATGTTTACGCTCAGGACCACCACGTTGGTGAGCGTCATGCGGAAGTAGGCCACGCCATCCTGGGTCACGCCGGAGAGCACCGCCTGGGCGTGGACCCTGCCCAGCATGGCGCTGAGCACGAGCTGGGGACTTGCCTTGTCCACATTTTTGAGCACCCGAAGGTTGCCGCACGTCGCCGGTGTTACCGGTTGGCTGAAGCTCAAGGTGAATGCGGTAAGCACGATCTCGTTCCGGTACCCAGCGAAGGTGGACTCGCCAGTGATGCGCGGGCCCCGAATATCCAGGAAGTAGTTCGCCGACGACAACACGGCCTCGGCAGGTGTGGGCAAGGTGAGGCTCTGGACGACCGCAAGAGCAGCGGCGAAGCAGAGCGCCACTAGCTTCGAACCTTGAGACAGCGATTTCACCTTCATCGTCTGACCCTCCAGTCTGGTTGAAGTCGGCCCTCGGAGTGAAACGACTGGCCTCCTGCTCGACGTGGTGGGATATGCTGCCCACAAGAGTGAGTCTCGCGCCCACCAGGTCGCGCCGCCGCCGCTCGCCGGAGGCTGAAGCGCTCGCACCTGGACCCGTCGCATTGCGGCACGTCGCGGCAAACAGATTGCGTCGTTGCCCTCCCCCCGTCGCCTGGTCGGCAGTCCACCCAGGACCTGCTCCCCTCGTTCGCGATGCTGGGCTACGATACAGGCTGGCCTGCTAGTACACCGTGGACAACCCGGGCAGCAAGCTGAAACTGGGCAGCCTATTTGGGCGGGCGGCGGGGCAAACGCGCGGTCCAGACCGAAGAGAGAGGAGAGCTCCGCCTGCCCCGCTTCGACGGCCCGCGCTTGCGCGAAAGCGGCGGGCAGTCGCCAAGACCAGCAGTACCATGACCATCCCGGCCACCACATACTGAACATCCCAGCTGCCTGAACATCCCAGCTGATGAGTGAATAGCGCGGGCTAACGACGCGGCTGGGAGGCCCCGACATGGCGCCTCATCCCCGCCCGCTCGTCGCGGTCCGGGGCAGCCGTGGCGCTCCTCGCCCCTTCGATACCCGCCTACACCGTGGGGCGGCGCCGTCCCAGCGGAAGCCCCGCAGCGGGATGCGGCCGCGGCGCAACATCACGCCTTCACCGGCGAGCCGCAGCTCTTGCGTTAGCATGCTGCTTGCCCGCGGCCGCGGGCTGATACCGCCGCCGGCATTCACGACGCGATGCCACGGCACGTCGTGTGGGCAGTTCCGGAGCGCCCGCCCGACCGCCCGTGCGCTCCGCGGCCGGCCCAGCAGCGCGGCGATCTGGCCATAGGTGGCTACCCGGCCGCGCGGGACGCGTCGGATCAGGTCCCACGCGCGTTCCGCAAACGTCATGAACGTCCACCCTGAAGCTCCCACAAGCGCGCGTAGAGGCCGCCACTCCGGAGCAGGTCGGCGTGGCCGCCTTCCTCGTGGATGTGCCCACGACGCAGGACGAGGATGCGGTCGGCGTCGCGGACGGTGGCCAGACGGTGCGCGATGGTGAGCGTCGTGCGGCCCTCGACGAGACGAGCGAGCGCGGTGCGAACGATACGCTCCGATTCGGGATCGACACTCGAGGTGGCTTCATCGAGGACGAGGATTGCGGGATTGTACACGACGGCCCGGGCGATGGCCAGGAGCTGACGCTCGCCGTGCGACAGTGTCGCGCCCCGCTCGCCGAGCTCCTGGGCCAGGCCGTGCGGCAGCGCGTC
>JBGPXN010000174.1:0-9796 GCA_041492755.1 Methylomirabilia bacterium
ATTCGAGGAGTGCCACGGCTTTGCCGGGGCACTCCGAGTGTTGGGGGGTATGGGGGGCCGCATCGGGGCCCCCCATGTCAGAGGGTGTGAGGGAATTCGAGGAGTGCCCCGGCTTTGCCGGGGCGCTCCGAGCGGGGGGGGGTATGGGGGGCCGTATCGAGGCCCGCCATGCTAGAGGGTGTGAGGGAATTCGAGGAGTGCCCCGGCTTTGCCGGGGCACTCCGAGTGTTGGGGGGTATGGGGGGCCATTTCGGGGCCCCCCATGTACTCAGACGATCGCGACGTGCAGCGTGATGGTGCCGAGCCCGAGCCGGCGATGGCGCACGTCGCGCAGCCCGACCCGCCGCATGAGCGCGGTCAGCTCGGGCGGCGTCACGAAGCCGTCCACGGACTGCGGCAGATACGTGTAGGCCTGCCGGTCACGCGCGACGGCGGCGCCGACGGCGGGGACGACGCGGTGAAAGTAGAGCGCGAAGATCGCGTCCCAGCCGCGGAGCCGCGGCCGCACGATCTCGAGCGCGACCACGCGGCCGCCCGGTTGGGTGACCCGGCGCATCTCGGCGAGCCCGGCCGGAAGGTCGGCGAGATTACGAAGCAGGAACGCCGACACCACCGCGACGAACGTCGCATCGCGGAAGGGCAAGGCGAGCGCATCGCCGGCCGCCAGCCCCACCCGCCGTTCACCCCGGGCGTCGAGCTTGCGGCGCCCCTCGCGGAGCATTCCCTCCGAGAAGTCGACGCCGGCGATGAACCGCTCGGCGCTCGCCTTGCGAACGGCCAGCGCCAGGTCCCCGGTGCCGGTGGCCAGGTCCAGCACGGGACCGGGCGGCGCGTCGATGGTGGCGTGCGCGGCGATGCGGCGCCAGGCGTGATGGCGGCCGCCCGTCATGAGGGCGTTCATCAGGTCGTAGCGGCCGGCGATGCGCGTGAACATGCGGCGGACGGCCTCGGCCTTGCCACCGCCACCCGGCGGGACGACAGCGCTGCTCACATCCGTTGCTCCGCGGCGGTGGCTCGGGTCAGCGCCACTACCGCCACAGTCCGGACATCACCGCCCCGAAGGCGATCAGCGCGATGTAGCCGTTGACGTTGAAGAACGCGAGATCGAGCCGCGAAAGATCGCCCGGGCGCACCAGCGAGTGCTCGTAGGCGAGCAGCACGATGATCGCGACCCAGCCGAGCCAGTACAGGGGCCCGAGTCCTGTCATCACGCCGAGCGCGGCGAGCGCCAGTGCCGTCAGCACGTGATTGACGCGGGCCAGCGTGAGCGCGGCCGGCACGCCGAAGCGCGCCGGCACCGAATGCAGTCGGTTTCTGCGGTCGAACTCCACGTCCGGGCACGCGTAGATCAGATCGAATCCGGCGATCCACACGGTGAGCGCGAACCAGAGAACCAGCGCGGGCGCGCCGAATTCGCCGCGCACCGCGACCCAGCCGCCGCCGGCGGCGATGCCATCGGTGAAGCCGAGGATCCAGTGCGACGTCCACGTGAAACGCTTGGTGTAGGAGTAGCCGACGAGGAAGAGCAGGGCGAGCGGGGCCAGCCACAGGCACGTTCGGTTCAGCATGGCGGCCGCGAACAGCATGAGCGCGGCGCCCGCGGTGGCGAGCAGCGTGAGGTCGCGCGCGCGGAGCACGCCGCGGGGCAGGTGACGTCCGGCCGTGCGCGGGTTACGGGCGTCGAGGGCACGGTCGATCACGCGGTTGGCGGCCATCGCGCACGTGCGGGCGCCGACCATCGCGGCCGTGACCCAACCGAGCGTCCACCAGCCCGGCCAGCCGCCCGCGGCCAGCACCATGCTGATGAACGCGAAGGGCAGCGCGAAGACGGTGTGCTCGAACTTGATCGCGTCGAGGACGTGGCGGACCTTCGACGTCAGCAGCCGTATTCCTTCCACGCGCTCACAGGCCGTATTCCTTCCAGCGCCGCGTCACGCGCTCGCGGATCTCGCCCGTCATGACGATCTCGTCCGGCCAGGGCTGGGCGACGTCGTCGAGCGGTCCTTTCTCCGTCGCGTCCACGCCCAGCTTGCCGCCGAAGCGATGGCGCAGGGCTGCGTGGTCGAGATCGTCCATCGGTCCCTCGAGCAGCATGAGGTCGCGCTTGGGATCGATGTTGCCGGTGGCGCGCCAGGCGACTTCCGAGAGATCGTGCACGTTCACGTGCTCGCTCACGACCACGATGGTCTTGGCGAGGGCCATGAGCCCCATGCCCCAGAGCGCCGTCATCACCTTGCGGGCCTGGCCGGGATAGCGCTTGCGGATCGACACGACCACGAGGTTGTGGAAGACGCCCTCGGCCGGCATGTTCACGTCCACCACCTCGGGCAGCATGAGCTTGATGATGGGCAGGAAGAGCCGCTCGGTGGCCTTGCCCAGCCAGTAGTCCTCTTGCGGCGGCCGGCCGACGATCGTCGTCGGATAGATCGGCCGCGCGCGGCGCGTGAGCGCGGTGAGGTGGAACACGGGATACTCGCGGGCCAGCGAGTAGTAGCCGGTGTGGTCGCCGAACGGCCCTTCCACCCGCCGCTCGCGCGGATCGACCCAGCCCTCCAGCACGATCTCGGCGTGCGCCGGCACCTCGAGGTCCACCGTGCGCGCGCGCACCATCTCCACCCCGCTCCCGCGCAGCCACCCGGCGAACACGACTTCGTCCACGCCGGGCGGCAGCGGCGCCGAGCCCGCGTAGATCATGGCGGGGTCACCGCCGAGGGCGATGGCCACCTCCATGCGCCCGCTCGCCGTCTCTTCGGCGCGGCGATGATGCTCCGCCGAGCCCTTGTGCGTCTGCCAGTGCATGCCGAGGGTGTGGTCGTCGAAGACCTGGAGCCGATACATGCCGACGTTGCGCGCGCCCGTGGCCGGATCGCGCGTGAACACGCAGGGCAGGGTGATGAACGGGCCGGCGTCACCCGGCCAGCAGCGAAGCACCGGCAGGCCCGCGAGCGAGGGATGCTCGGTCTCGACCACCTCCTGGCACGGTGCCCGGCTCACGCGCCGCGGTCCCGCCTTGACGACGTCGATCAGGGTGCCGAGCTTGCGCAGCCGCTCGGCAAACGTGCCCGGCATGCGCAGGTCGAGCAGCCGGGCGATCCGATCACCGAGATCGTCCAGCCGGTCGACACCGAGCGCCGACGCCATCCGCGCCTCGGAGCCGAAGGCGTTGACGAGCACGGGCATGTCGCAGCCCTCCACGCGTTCGAACAGGAGGGCCACGTTGGCCTCGCCCCGGCTCTTGGACACCCGATCCACGATCTCGGTGATCTCGAGCTCGCGCGAGACGGGAACGGTGACTCGCTTGAGGCGGTTGTGCTTCTCGAGGTCCGCCATGAACTCGCGCAGATCCGTCCAGGCCGTCATTCGCTGAACAGTCCGCCCGGCGTGATCATGCCGGCGAGCGACGCGATCACCAGCGCGCGAATGCCGCCCTCGCGCCCGAAGTAGCGGGCGACCGCTTCTTGCGGGACGACCACTTGCAGTAGACCATCGCCACTCCTTGGGAGAGATGACTGGCCCTATGGTAGCGCGCTTTGCGGCACGAGCCGGTGCGCTGGGCACCGACGGTTACGCCGACGCGGCGAGATCGGGGCGCGAGAGGTAGTCGAGGATGCGGGTCCACTCCACGGGCTTTGTAAAGACGATATCGGCCCCGGCCTGGCGCGCGCGCGTGAGGAACGGCTCGCCGTACCCGGTCACGGCGGCGATGCGCGGGCGACGCCGACTGGTCGCCACGATCTGCCGGATGACCATGTCCCCCGGGATGTCGGGCAGGCCAAGATCGCTCAGGACGACGTCGAACTCGCGCTCCGTCGCGAGCCTCGCCGCCTCGCGCCCGGACCCCGTCGCGATCACCTGCGCGCCTTCGGCCTGTAGCAAGGTGACGAAGACTTCGCGGATGTCCGGCGTGTCCTCGATCACGAGCACCCGGATGCCATCTAACTTCTTCATTTGTTTGGGCGTCGCCGCCCCCGAGCGTGACCCCAGACCCCCTTTGGGTAAGACCAGCAAGGCGGGTGCCAGCCACGTTTCCGTTCGATATACTGATCGGACCATGACCTGGCTGCGCTCGGCCGCCTTCCGACGCGCTGTCGGCCGCCTGGTGGGGCAGCCGCCAGGCACAGAACCGGCCGACGCTCTGGCCCTCGGGCTCATCGACAGTGTCGACGAGCCCGTCGTCGTCGTGGAGCCCCGTCTGATCGTCGTGGGCTGGAACGCCGCCCTGGGCTGCCTCACCGGTACCAAGGCCGAAGACGCGGTCGGCGTTCCCGCCGAGCAAGCGCTCCGCTCCCTGGCCGGCCTCGGCCTCATCGTGCACCTGCGGCGCGCGCTCGAAGGCGAAACGACCCGCACGATCGACGCGCCGTACGTCGGCGCCGACGGGACCGGCGGGTGGATGGCTGCGCGCTGTGCTCCCGTCTGCGATTCGCAGGGGGCGATCGTGGGCGCCGTCGCCTTCCTCACCGAGGTCACCGAGCGTCGGCGCCGCGCGGCGTGGGTGCGCGCGATCGAGACGCTCGGCCGCTCGCTCACGAGCTCGCTCGACTTCGATGAGGTGCTCGACACCATCGTGGAGAAGGCGCTCGAGGTCATGGCGGCCGAGGGCGCGTTGGTCGTCTCCTGGGACCCGGGGGCGCACGAGCTGCGCGTGCTGCGGGCCGCCGGTCGCCTGAGCGCCGCCTACGCCGGCGGTGGCATCCCGGCGACCGGGGGGCCGATGAGCCGCTGCATTCAGGAGGGGCGTCCCATCATGACGTCCGACATCCTGCGGGACGCATCGTTCGTCATCGGCCCGGACCGGCGGCTGCAGATCGAGCGGGAAGGGTTCCGGGCCGTCGCCGCCGCCCCGCTCGCTTCCAAGGGACGTGTCCACGGCGCGCTCTGCGTGCACTACTGGACCGAGCGCACGTTCACCGACGAGGAGCGGACGGCGCTCACGGTGCTCGCCGAGCAAGCCGCGCTGGCCATCGACAGCGCCCGCCTCTACGCCGACGCGCGCCGCCAGGCCGAGCGCCTGCGCGAGCTGGCCGACGTCGAGCGGCTGGTGACGGAGTCGCTCGATCTGGACGACGTGCTCCAGCGGATCGCCGAGGCCACGGCGCGGCTGCTCGGCGCGCAGGTGGTCCAGGTCTGGACGGTCGACCCGGTGGCCCGCCGCCTCCGCCGGCGCGCGCAGAGCATCGCGGCCGGCGTGCCCGAGTTCGTCATGCAGGACACGCTCGGATTCGGCGAAGGCCTGTCGGGCGCGGCCGCCGAGAGTCGCATGACGATCTTCGTACCCGACGTGCAGCGCGAGCCGCGCGTGCACTTCCGGCAGTGGGCGGACGAATCCGGGCTCGGCACGATGCTCGCCGTTCCCGTCGTCAGCGGCGACACGCTGCTCGGCGTCCTGACCGTGCGCGCCCGCACCGGCTCGATCGCCGTGCACGAGGACCAGGCGCTGGTGACGTCGCTGGCCGCGCGGGCCGCCGTCGCCATCAACAACGCCCGCGTGTACGCGCAGGCGGTGGAGCGCGCGCGTCGTCTGCGGTCGCTGGCCGCGGTGAGTCAGTCGATCACCTCCTCGCTGGCGCTCGACGACGTGTTCGGCCGCATCACGCGCGCGACGGCGGAGATGAGCCCGGGCGCGCTGGCGGCCGTGCACGTCTATGACACCACTCGCAACGTCCTGCGCTTCGCCGGCGTGTCCGGCCCCGAGCTCGATGGCCTGCCGCCCGAGCGCCCGGCCACCGAAGGGCTGCCCGGCCTGGTCTTCGAGCGCCGGCTGCCCGTGCTCATTCCGGAGCCCGTGAACCATCCGCGCACGCTGGCCGGCGAGTGGTGGCAGCGGCGGCCGCAGTCTTCCTACTACGGCGTCCCGATCACCGTCGGCGACATGTTCGTGGGCATCCTCGACTACATCGCGGACGGTTTGCCCGATCAGGAGGTCCAGGAGGCGCTGCAGCTGCTGGCGGCCCAGGCCGGCGTCGCCATCCGCAACGCGTCGCTTTATCAGGCCGAGTCCGAGCAGTCGGAGCGTACGCGCGCGCTGGCCACCATCAACCAGCGCATCTCGGGGGCGCTGGAGCTGGACGAGCTCCTGCGCGAGATTTCCGCGTCGGCCGCGCAGCTCACCGGCGCGCGCTTCGTTGCCTTCTGGCTCGCCGACGACCGGCGGCGGCGCGTGACCTTCGCCGGCGGCTCGGTCCCCGAGATCGCGGCCGATCTGCTCGAGCGCGAGTTCGACTACGACACCGGCGGCGTGGGCTGGGTGGCGCACACGCGCACGCCGCTGGTGGTGCCGGACATCACCGCCGACGACCGGATGATCAATCTCGACTGGGCCCGGCGCTGGGAGTTGCCCTTCTTCGTGGCGGTGCCCGTGCTCGCCGGCAAGGACCTGCTGGCCGTGCTCGCGCTGAGCCACACCGAGCCGATCCGCCTCGTGACCGACACCCGCGAGGTCATCGAGATGTTCGTGGCCCAGGCCGCCATCGCGATCCAGAACGCGCGGCTCTATCGCGAAGCGCATCGCCGGCGTGAGGTGGCCGAGGCCCAGGCCCTGGTCGGGCGCGAGCTGACGGGGACGCTGGACGTGAGCCGGATCGGTGAGGTGGTCACCCACCGTATCGCCGAGCTGCTCGACGTGCGCCGCACGGTGATGTTCCGCTACGAGCCCGGCGACGGCACCCTGCACAGCATCGCGTCTCACGGCGAGGACGCCGCGGCCGTCACCGGCCTCGTGCTGCAGCGCGGGGAAGGAGTGGCCGGCCCGGCCGCGGAAGAGCGGCGGATCGTCGCGTCGGTCGACATCCTCAACGAACCGAACATCTGGCTGAGCCCGCCGCTCCGCCAGCGCTTCAGGGCGACGGGCTACGCGGCCGCCCTCGCCGTTCCCCTCATCGCCCGCGAGCGGGTGGTGGGCGCGATTGCCGTCGGCGCCCAGACGGGCCGCGAGTTCGGCGAGGACGATCGCCAGACCCTGCAGGCCTTCGCCGACCAGAGCGCGCTCGCGCTCGACAACGCGCGCCTCTACGAGAGCGCCCGCGACAGCCTGGCCCGCCTGCGCGATACGCAGCATCAGCTCGTCGAAGCGGCCAAGCTCTCCGCGCTCGGCCAGCTCGTCTCGGGCGTCGCCCACGAGCTGAACAATCCGCTGAGCGTGATCATCGGCTACGGCCAGCTCCTCCTGCAACGTGAGCTGCCGCCGAACGTGCAGCGGCCGGTGGAGCTCATGGTCTCGCAGGGCGACCGCATGGCCAAGATCGTCCAGAACCTCTTGCTCTTCGCCCGCCAGCGGCCCCACGAGCGCGCCGGTGTCGATCTCCACGTCGTCATCGACCAGGCCGTGATGCTGCGCCACAGCCAGCTCACCGTGTCGGACGTCGGCGTGGTGCGCGAGTTCATGGCGGGCCTGCCCCTCGTCACCGGCGACGCCCAGCAGCTGCAGCAGGTCTTCCTGAATTTGTTGTTGAACGCGGAGCAGGCGATCGTGACCGCCCGCCGCACCGGCGGCCGGATCACGTTCCGCACGAGCGTGCTCCAGCGGGGCGGGCGCGTGCTCGTGCAGGTCATCGACGACGGCCCGGGCATCCCGCCCGCGGTGCTGCCGCGGATCTTCGAGCCGTTCTTCACGACCAAAGAGGTCGGCACCGGGACGGGCCTCGGCCTGTCGGTCTCCTATGGGATCGTCGAACAGCACGGTGGTCGGCTCGGCGTGGAAAGCCAGCCGGGCCGCACGGTGTTCAGCCTCGAGTTTCCCGCCCAGACCAGCATGCCCATGAGCACGCCCCCGCCACCCGCGCCGCCACCCGCGGTCGGCGCGGGCCGCCCCGCCTTGCTCGTCGAAGACGAGCCCGCCGTGCGTGAGCTGCTCCGCACGCTGCTGGTCGAGACGGGCTGGCGGGTCGACCTGGCTTCCGGCGGTCGCGAAGCCCTCGAACGCGTGCGCTCGCGCCACTACGATCTCATCGTGTCCGACATCCGCATGCCCGACGGAAGCGGCGACGATTTCTTTCGCGTCGCCGTGGCTGAAGACGCGACCCTCGCCGGCCGCTTCGTCTTCATCACCGGCGACACCGCCAACCCGGAAGGGCTGAAGTTTTTGGAGCAGACGCGCCGTCCCGTTCTCGCCAAGCCGTTCCAGCCGGCGCTCTTCCTCGAAGCCGTCCGCGCCGTCGCGACCTCGGTGACGTCGTCGGGGCCTGCGGCCTAGCCAGGAGTTCGGTTTTTCCTCCTGGGCATTCGGTCCTCCTTCGGCGGTGGCCGGTTCTTCCGCGTAGACGGTTCCAACAGTCGCAACGTCGTTGACATCGTTCGGTCGTTCCGCGTAGGGTTGCGGCTCTCGGATGAATGCGTAGTGATTGTCGATGGTGGTGTACGTGTGATCGCCGCGTTACTCACGGCACGGGTCTGATCGCAGCGGGGGGCGTGCGAGGTATGACCAAGGCCGAGCTGATCACCGTCATGGCGAAGCACGCCAACTCGTCGAAGGCCTCCGCCGAGAAAGCCATCGACGCCTTTCTCACCGGCGTCTTCGATTCCCTCCGCAAGGGCCGCCGGGTGACGATCAGCGGCTTCGGGACCTTCGTCGTGAGCAAGCGCGCGGCGCGCAATGGGCGTAACCCGCGAACGGGCGGGGAGTTGCACCTGCCGGCGTGCAAGGTGCCAAGGTTTCGGCCGAGCCGGGGGCTGAAGACGGCGGTGAAGTAGCGCGCCTTCGTTGACTTCGCTGGTCGTCCCCCGTATTCTCGACGTGCGGGCGGTCGTTGGGGGATCGTCTAGTGGTAGGACGCCAGGTTCTGGCCCTGGTAGCGGGGGTTCAAATCCTCCTCCCCCAGCCACTCACGCCCTCCGGTTCGGCACGGCCCCATCGTCTAGAGGCCCAGGACACGGCCCTCTCAAGGCTGAAACACGGGTTCGAATCCCGTTGGGGCCACCACCGCTGTTGAACGTCCCCGCCTCGACCGTTCCGCCAATGAGCCGGCCGACGCTGACGCGGCCCTCGAAGGCATACCGGGACTCGCTCGGCTCAGCCTTGAAGACGATCCGACCATCGAGGAGCGCTTGAAGCGCCTCCCGCGCCTGCGAGGTCTGACGCGCCAGCAGCCCGCGCCAGTCGTCCAGCGTGGCGACGAGGTCGCGGCGTGTCCGGCGCGTGTCGAGCGTCACGACCTGCGCGGCGCCGGTGAGGGCGTCAAGCTCCGCCTCCACGCGCTGGCGCTCGTCCTCGCGCTCACGGAGCGCTTTCACCAGCGGGACGAGATCCCCGCCGCCTGAGCCGATCGCCGCCGTGAATCGCTCGACCTCGGTGGTGAGCGTCGTCAAGCGATCGACGAGGGCGCGGTGCCGGTCCGCCCGGTCACGCGGCGGCTCGGTCATCAGGGCCGCTGCCTTGTCGATCGCCAAGGCGACGACGTCGGGATGGAGGATCTCGGTCTCGATCGTGTCCAGCACCGCGCGATCCGTGGCTTCCATTGGGGCGAGCAGGCCGTTCGAGCAGACCGTGGTGCCGCGCGCGAAATGGTAATGGCATCCGTACACGAAGCGCCGGCCCGCCGAGGACGCGCGCGAGCGCACGATGAGCCCGCCGTGGCAGAGGGCGCAGCACGCCAAGCCGGGCAAGAGGTAGCGGCGCGCGCGCGACGCCACCGGCCGGCCGTGGGGCGCTCCCTGCGTCCGCGCGAAGTAGGTCTCCCGTGAGGCGCGGAGCCGTTCGTGCGCCGCGGCCCACAGCTCCTCGCTCACGACCCGGAGGGTGGGGGCGTCGACTCGGACCCATTCGTGCTCGTCGCGCTCAAGGTTCCGGCGCTGCCCCCAG
>JBGPXN010000327.1:0-2141 GCA_041492755.1 Methylomirabilia bacterium
CCGCTAACTCGCGGGTCGAAGTCCGTCGTTCACAGATCGAGGAGTTGGACGTTTGATACAGCGCGCCCGGTTGTGGTAGACGTCAACGCACCATGAAAGTCATTCCGACCGAAGCCGTGCTCGGTGCGGAGATCGCCGGGGTGGATCTCTCGCGGCGGCTCGATGACGCCATGTTTGCCGCGATCGAACGCGCCTACAACGAAGCTCTCAGTCATCGTCCGGAGATCCTGTCAACCTCCATTCCCCCTCAGGTTGTCGAACTCTCTGGGCTGCTCGACGGGTACTCCGGCTCTCACGGCGCAGGACTGGACCCGGCACGCCCCGTGAAGCGCGGCGGCCGCTTCTCGCGGAAGGCGGCCACGCCTTCCGCGCGGTCCGGGGTGCGGGCGGCGATCGCCTGGTTGCGCGCCTCCATGTTGAGGACGTCCTCGAGTGACATGCCGAGTCCCTGGTAAAGCCCCGTCTTGGCCAGCCCGTACGCCACGGTCGGCCCCTGGGCCAGCCGCTCGGCGAGCTTCAGCGTCTCGTGCTCGAGCTGCTCCGTGGGGACCACGCGGTTCACGAGGCCGATCCGCAACGCCTCATGCGCGTCGATGACGTCGGCGAGCAGGATCATCTCCATGGCCTTGGCCGTGCCGACGAGGCGTGGGAGGAAGTACGTCCCCCCGCCGTCCGGCACGAGACCCACGCGCGCGAAGACCTCACCGAAGCGCGCCGTGTCGGCCGCGATGCGCAGATCGGTGGCCAGCGCGATGTTCAAGCCGGCCCCCGCGGCCACGCCGTTGATGCTGCCGACGATAGGTTTCTGGAGCCGCTGCATGCGCAGGACGCACCGGTTGAGGCGCTCGATCAGCACTCCTCCGAGGTCGCCCTCGAAGAACGACGGCTGGCCCTCGCCGCTGCGATCACGCTTCTGATCGCCGCCCGACGAGAACGCCCGTCCAGTACCGGTGAGGATCACCGCTCTCACCGCGGCGTCGGCTTCGAGCTCCATGAGGATGCGCTCCATCTCGCCCATCATCGCCTCGTTCATGGCGTTCAGGGTCTCGGGCCGGTTGAGGGTGAGTGTCACGATGCTGTCGTGCCGGTGATACAGAACGGATCCGTTCGTCATTGGCGAACTCCTTGGCGCAAGCGTCGGGTGCGTGAGGCGGTCGGCCGGCGGATCGTGTATCGGGACATCGAACTCGACGCCCTCCGTGAGCAGCTCGTCTCCGGCGGCACCCCGCCGTGGCTCGTCGACGTGCGGATGGAGTTCACCACCGTCCTGCGCGAAGGCGTCGCGGCGGTCGTGACCGACACGGTCCGCCGCACCACGGGACGCCCACCGCGCACCTTGGCCGCCTTCGCCGCCGAGCACGCCGCCCGATTCCGCAGCGCCACCTCCCGTGAGCCCCTGATCGACGCCGCTCGACGCGCACCAGTACGCGCGCCGAGCGTGCGGTCGATCGTCGACTTCCGGAAGGACGGCCAGTTCCAGCGCCTACACCACCCCGTCGCGGCGGAGCGCCGCGATGTCCGCCTCTCCGAGACCCAGCAGCCGGCCGTAGATCTCCGCGTTGTGCTCGCCGAGGAGCGGCGCCCGCGAGACCTCGGTGGGCGAGGCCGAGAGATGGATCGGGCTGCCCAGCATCGCCATCCGGCCCCGGGTCGGGTGGTCCACGTCGACGACCATGCCTCGGGCCCGAAGGTGCTCGTTCTCCAGCACCTCGGTCGAGTCGAGCACGGCCCCGCACGGCACGCCGGCGGCCGCGAGCTGCTCCATCACCTCGTGCTTCGTGCGCTTCTCGGTCCAGCTCTCGACGAGCGCGTCCAGCTCCTTGCCGTGCGACAGGCGTCCGTCCCGGTTGGCGAAGCGCGGGTCGTCGGCCAGCTCCGGCTGACCGAGGACGCGCGTCAACGCCTTCCACATGTCCAGGTTCGCCGTGTGGATGAAGACGTAGTCGTTCGGACCGAACGGGCGGCAGCGGTAGAGGTTCGAGGGGGCCGCGCCGGGCGAGCGGTTCCCGCGCCGCGGGATGGGCCGCACGCCCAGGTGGTGCTCGCGGAAGTGGATCCGGGTGAGGTTGACGACGACGTCCTGCTGGGCCACCTCGACGCGCTGCCCGACGCCCGTGGCCTGGCGCTGGACGATCGCGGCG
>JBGPXN010000145.1:0-11868 GCA_041492755.1 Methylomirabilia bacterium
ACCGGCGAGCCGTTCCCATTCCATACGGCGATGTCGTCGCCTCGCGTGGCGGGAAATGGGTCACCCGGACCCCATCCCCCCATCTCCGCCCGTGCCCCCCGGTCGATCGCGGTGTGCGCGTTCACGAATAGTCGCTGACCTGAATCAAAGGGACAATCCCGGAATAATCCGCCACGCAGATGTCTCCCGCGCGTTACCGTCGCGGGCCGGGCGGCGTCGTCGTATGCTTCGCGAGCGGGAGGATCTCATGGACTACGGGGTCGTGCTTCCGATCTGGCAGCTCACGGTCTCCGAGGCAGAGTCGCTGACGCTGCGCGCCGAGGAACTGGGGCTCGACGGCGTTTTCGTTCCCGATCATATTCTCGCCAAGCCCGCCACCACCCAGCACTACGGTGGCCATTGGCCGGATCCGTTCTCGCTCCTCGCCTATCTCGCCGGGCGCACGCGGCGGATCCGTCTGGGCGCCAGTGTCATCGTGCTTCCGTATCGGAACCCTCTGGTGACGGCCAAGGCGGCGGCCACCGTCGACCAGGTATCGGGCGGGCGCTTCATCTTCGGTGTCGGCGTGGGCTGGGACGAGGCGGAGTTCGTGGATCTGCGTCTGCCGTTCCCGGAGCGCGGAAGGCTCAGCAACGACTACCTCCGGGCCATCAAGGCGGCCTGGGCCAGCGACGTTCCGGAGTACAAGGGCAAGTACGTGAGCTTCGCCGGCGCCACGTTTGCTCCCCGCCCGGCGCAACGACCGCACCCGCCGATCTGGGTGGGTGGCTCGCCCGGCTCCGTGTCGGCACCGGCGGTGCGTCGCTGCGCCGAGCTGGGCGACGCCTGGCATCCGCTGGCGCTCGGTCTCGACGACGTCGAGAAGGGCTACGCAACGCTCCGCGACCTCGCGGCCCGGAGCGGGCGACGCGACGCGCTCGGTCTCGCGCCACGCAACCTCCTCGACCTGTCCGATGCGCCGAAGGGCGGTGACCGCGCCGCCTTTCAGGGCTCGGTGGCCGAAGTGGCGTCCGACGTCCGGCGGGTCCGCGCTCTCGGCGCCGGATGGATGACGTTCGACCTGCCGCGCACCGGCGTTCCGGCGATGATGCGCGCGATGGAGCGTCTCGCCCGCGAGGTGAAGCCGGCTGCCGCGTAGCGGTTACCGGCCTGCTCCGGCGTCGGCGGGACCGACGGGCCCGGCACCTTGACGGTAGGATCGCCGCGCACTAGCATCCCCGCGGAGTTGCCGGACCTGCCTCTCTCAAACGGTCGGGGGAGTCTCGAAAGCTGGCGGATACGCGGGGCGGCAAGGCCGATCTCGGGCCACCGGGGGCATCATGATCATCGATTGTCACGGGCACTACACGACGGCGCCGAAGGAGCTGGAGGCCTACTACGACGACACGAAGCGCTACGTCGATGCGGCGACCGGACTGAGCAGCCAGGACAAGGGCAAGATCTTCGAGGGCAACGCGCGGCGCGTCTACAGCCGGCTGAACGACAAGCTTGCTGCGATGAGGAGCAAATAGAGTCTATGGCCACGCACGTCCAGACCGTCGACACCGCGGCCGAGCCACGCCGCGAGTACCGGATGCAGGCCGAGCAGGCGGCCGAGGTCATGATGGCCTCGATGAAGCTGAACGGCATCGACCGGCTATGGTTCGTCTCCGGCACCGAGCTCGCGTTCTTCCAGGAGAGCGCGGTCAAGCACCGGGCGCTCGGCCGGCCGGCGCCCCAGTTGATGACCATGACGCACGAGAACGCGGCCCTGGCCGCGGCCTCCGGCGAAACCGTGGTGACGCGCCGGCCGTCGGCCGCCTGCTTCCACGTCGAGTGCGGCCTCATCAACGCCGGGGGCGCGATCCACAACGCGGACCGCGGTCACTACCCGGTGCTGCTCATGTCGGGCTATCCGCCGTCTGCCGAGGCGGCCAGCGTGCCGGGCGGGCGAAACTCGTACATCCAGTGGTACCAGCAGATCCGTGACCAGGGCGAACTGCTCCGCCAGTACATGCGCTGGGACCACAAGCTGGCCACGTACGACAACGCCGGGCTCGTGATCAGCCGCGCCGTCCAGGTGATGACCAGCGAGCCGCGCGGACCCGCCTACCTGGCGGTGCCCCGCGAGGCGGCCATGGCCCCCCTCGAGGCGGCGCGATTTCCCCTCACCGAGCATCTGCGTCCGGCCGGAACTCCGGCCGCGGATCCGGCCGAGCTGCGTCAGGCCGCGCAGTGGCTGCTCGAGGCGGAGAACCCGCTCATCTGCGTCTCGCGCAACGGCGACAATCCGGCCGCGGTCGCGGCGCTGCAGGAGCTTGCCGAGACGCTGGGCGCCCGCGTGATGGCCGATGTGTTCCGGATGAATCTCCCGGGCCGCCATCCGCTGCAGCGCGGCGCGCCCGGCATCGCTCCGACGCCGCGCGATACCGATTGCCTGCTCATCGTCGACACCGTCGTGCCCTGGCAGCCGTGGTCGTTCACGCCCGCCGCGACGCGGATCATCCGGCTGGCGATCGACCCGATCGAGCGCATGACGCCGATCTACGAGTTTCCGTCCGACCTGTCGATCACCGCCGACCCGGCCAAGGCCCTGCCCGCGCTGGTCGAGGAGCTGCGCTCGCAGATGACGGCCGAGCAGCGCCACCGCTGTCGCGCGCGGCTCGAGCGGTACCAGACGGAAGGCCGGCAGCGGCTCGACGGCGCCGTCGAAGCCGCCACCGCCGACCGGGGCCGTGGGTTGATCTCCCCGCAATGGCTCAGCCACCAGGTGGGCCAGACCCTCGATCCTGACGCCATCATCACGCACGAGCTGGTCGATTCCTCGATGTTCAACCGCTCCCGACCCGGCACGCTGATCGGGACGGGCGGCTCGAGCATCGGGTGGGCCGCGCCCGCCGCCATCGGCGTGAAGGTCGCTGCCGGCGATCGGCCGGTCGTGGCCTGCATCGGCGACGGCTCCTGGATGTTCGGCAACCCTCAAGTCACCGTGTGGGCCTCCGCGTTTCACAAGGCGCCCGTGCTCTTCATCGTGTGGAACAATCGCGGCTACCGGACGGGCACCAACGAGGTACTGCGGACCTATCCGGAAGGCTACGCGGCGAAGGAGCGCGACCTCACGGGTGGCTGGTTCGATCCGTGCCCGAACTACTCGGGCGAGGCGGCGGCGAGCGGGGCCTACGGCGAGAAGGTGACGAACCCCGACGAGGTCGCCCCGGCGATTCGCCGCGCGCTCACGGTCATGGAGCGCGACCGTGTGCCCGCCGTCCTCGACATGTGGATGCCCAAGCTCGTGACCGGTGAGGTGTAACCGCATCCTCAAGATCTGCCAGGACCCGTTCCTTCGGCGTGCTCGACCAGGGTCGCAAGCTGGCCGGGAGGTAGGCGCGGTCGTGAAGGTGGCTCCCGCGCTTGCCGCAGGTGAGGATGTCTATATCGCCGTCATTTGTCGGCGTAAAATGACGGCGAGATGGCATCCGAGTACGTCCCCGCCTGCTCCGGCCGCCGGCGCAATCGTTCTTTCTCTTCGGCCCACGCGGCTCGGGGAAGTCGACGTGGGTCCGCCACGAGCTCCCCGCTGCCCACCGGATCGACCTCCTCGACGAGGCCCGTTACCAGGGGTACCTCGCGCGCGTTTCCGAGTTCGCTGACGAGCTGCGGGCACTGCCGCCACGATCGACCGTCGTCGTCGACGAGATCCAGCGCTTGCCCCATCTCCTCAACGAGGTGCACCGGTTCATCGAGGAGCGGCGGCTCCGGTTCGTCCTCTGCGGGTCGAGCGCGCGGCGGCTGAAGCAGCAGGGCACGAACCTCCTCGCCGGGCGCGCGCTCCGGCGGGCGCTGCACCCATTCGTGCCCGCGGAACTGGGCGGCGAGTTCGAGCTCGAGGCGGCGCTCGCCACCGGAACGCTGCCTGTGATCTGGCAGGCGCCGGCGCGCGCGGAAGCGCTCACCGCCTACGTCCAGCTCTACTTACGCGAAGAGATCCAGGCCGAGGCGCTCGTGCGGAACCTTCCCGGCTTCGCCCCCTTCCTGCCCGTTGCCGCGCTCTTCCACGGCCAGACCCTCAACGTCGCGAGCCTGGCGCGCGACGCCGGGGTGTCTCGTACCACCGTGAACGGGTATGTGGAGATCGTGGAAGACACGCTGCTTGCCTTCCGTCTACCCGCCTTCGAGGGCAGGATGCGCGTCCGCGAGCGCCGGCATCCAAAACTCTACTGGGTGGTCGCCGGCATTGTCCGCGCCCTCAAACGCCAGCTCGGCCCGCTCGCAACGGAAGAGCGCGGCCCCCTCTTCGAAGGCTGGGTGGCCAACCTGCTCCGGACCCACAACGACTACCGCCCGCTGTTCGACGACTGGTACTACTGGGCGCCGGTCGACGCCGCTCGCACCGAGGTGGACTTCCTTCTGCGTCACGGGCGCGATTGGCTCGCGATCGAGGTGAAGAGCGCCACCGCCGCCGGGCCCGACGAGCTGCGCGGCCTGCGCGCTCTCGGCGACCTCAAAGGGCTCCGCCGGCGGGTCCTCGTCTACCGCGGCACGAGCCGCCTGACGACGTCCGACGGCATCGACGCGTGGCCGGTCGCGCACTTCCTGGAGGCGCTGGCCGGAGAGCGCTTGTGGCCGTGACGGAATCGCAGAATCTCGGCTCAGGAAGTGAACTCCCTCGGCGGACAGGTGCCACGATTC
Organism: Methylomirabilia bacterium; assembly: GCA_041492755.1. Classification (GTDB taxonomy): domain Bacteria; phylum Methylomirabilota; class Methylomirabilia; order Rokubacteriales; family CSP1-6; genus JBGPXN01. The sequence continues at coordinate 4,669 of JBGPXN010000145.1, forward strand.
GGCGCGTCAGTGTGCATCGAACGCTGGAACTTCGTGCTCGGCGCCATCTTCGTGCTCATCGTGGTCTTCATGCCGGAGGGCCTGGCGCCAGTGTCGGCGGTGCGCGCGGAGCGCGGGCGCTGATGCGGATTGCCGACGGCCCGCCCGGTCGGTAGAGTTGCCGCGAGAACGTTTCAGGAGAGGATCGCGATGAAATTCGGAGTCTTCTACGAGCACCAGCTGCCGCGGCCCTGGGAGGAGGGCGCCGAGCTCCGGCTCTTCCAGGACGCGCTCGATCAGGTCGAGCTTGCCGACCGTCTGGGCATCGACTACGCCTGGGAGGTGGAGCACCACTTCCTCGAGGAATACTCGCACTCCTCGGCGCCGGAGGTGTTCCTGGCCGCCGCGTCGCAGCGCTCGCGGCGCATCCGTCTCGGCCACGGTATCGTGCTGATGCCGCCGGCCTACAACGCGCCGGCGCGGGTGGCCGAGCGGATCGCGACGCTCGACCTCGTCTCCGGCGGTCGCGTCGACTGGGGCACTGGCGAGTCGGCCTCGCGGGCCGAGCTCGAGGGCTTCGGCATCAAGCCCGGTGACCGGCGGGCCATGTGGCGCGAGACGGTCGAGCAGGTCGCGAACATGATGGCGATGGACCCGTATCCCGGCTTCACCGGCCAGTTCTTCGCGATGCCGGCGCGCAACGTGCTGCCGAAGCCGGTCCAGAAGCCGCACCCGCCGATCTGGGTCGCCTGCTCGAACCGCGAGACGATCCATCTCGCCGCCCAGCTCGGGATCGGGGCGTTGACCTTCGCCTTCATCGACCCGGCCGAGGCGACGCAGTGGGTCGCGGACTACTACGAGACGTTCAAGCGCGAGTGCGTGCCGATCGGCCACGCCGTGAACCCGAACATCGCGATGGTCACCGGCTTCTCCTGTCACGCCGATGCCGAGGAAGCCCGCCGCCGCGGGAGCGACGGGTTCCGCTTCTTCCAGTTCGCGCTGGCCCACCACTACGTCTTCGGCAAGCACACGCCGGGACGGACCAACATCTGGAACCGGTTCGTCGCGGTACGCGATCAGATCGGCACCGACGTTCTCGGCGGCGGCGCGAGCTGCATCGGCACGCCCGCCCAGCTCCAGGCCTCGCTGCGCACCTTCCAGAACGCGGGGGTGGACCAGGCGATCTTCATCCAGCAGAGTGGCCGCAACCGGCGCGAGGACATCTGCGAGTCGCTCGAGCTGTTCGCCCGGGAGGTCATGCCCGAGTTCCACGAAAAGGAGGCGGAGCGTCAGGCGCGGAAGATGGAGGAGCTGGCGCCGGCGATCGAGGCCGCGTTCGCGCGCAAGCAGAAGCTGGCGCCGCTCGCCGACGACCAGATCCCGGCCTACCAGGCCTACGGCAACACCATCGCGCTGACCGACGCCGACCTCGCGAAGATGCCCGAGGCCAACCGCAGGCGCGCGGAGACCTTCCGGCGGATCGCCGCCATCGCCGAAAACGCGTAGCGCGCTCCGGTGGACCGCGCGGCCGCCGCCCCCCGACGATGAAGGACCGGATCCGGCACTCCTGGACGGTGTCCCGACGATGAGCGCGCTGGCCGTGTCGAATCTCGACAAATCGTTCGGCGGCCTGCGCGTCACCGCCGGAGTGAGCATGACCGTCGAGCCCGGCGAACGGCGGCTCATCATCGGCCCCAACGGCGCCGGCAAGACCACGCTGTTCAACCTGATCACCGGCGAGCTCCGGCCCGACCGCGGCTCCATCACCCTCTTCGACCGCGACATCACGGGGGTGGCGAGCCGCCGGCGCCCGCACCTCGGCATCGCGCGCACCTACCAGATCATCACGCTCTTTTCCGGTGAGACGTTGCTGCGCAACGTCACGCTGGCGTTGCTCGGGCTGCTGCCGCTGCGCTGGCAGCCGTTCGTGCGGCTCGACCGGCAGCGGGCGCTCGTGGCGCGGGCGCGCGAGGTGCTGGCGCGGGTCGGGCTCGATCATCTCGCCGAGCGGCCGGTGGGCCAGACGTCCTATGGCGAGCGCCGGCGCGTCGAGGTCGCGATGGCGCTGGCCCAGAATCCGCGCGTGCTGCTGCTCGACGAGCCGTTCGCCGGGCTCTCCATCGACGAGCGCCGCGACGTGCTCCGGCTCGTGACCGGCATCCCGCGCGACGTGACGATCGTCATGATCGAGCACGACATGGACGTCGCGCTGGACTTCGCCGAGCGGATCACCGTGCTGCATTTCGGCGAGGTCGTCGTCGAGGGGACGCGGGCCGAGGTGGTCGCGCACCCGCGCACCAAGGAGATCTACCTTGGCGAGTGATGCGCTGGTGCTGAGCGAGATCGACGCCTTCTACGGCGACAGCCACGTGCTGCACCGCGTGTCGCTGCGGCTGGGGGAAGGCCGGTTGCTCGGCCTGCTCGGCCGCAACGGCGCGGGCAAGTCGACCTCGATGAACGTCACCGTCGGCCTGCTGCCGCCGCGCCACGGCGCGGTGACGGTCTACGGCCGCGCCGTCACCGGCCGCGCCCCCGAGGTCATCGCCGCCCACGGCGTCGCGCTGGTCCCGCAGGGCCGTCGCGTCTTCCGCAGCCTGACCGTGCGCGAGAACCTCGCCGTGGCCGGGCGCAAGCCGCGCGGCGGCTTGCCGCTGTTGTGGACGCTCGACACCGTCTCGGCGCTCTTCCCGCGCCTGCACGAGCGCTCCCACCAGATCGCCGGCTCGCTCTCGGGCGGCGAGCAGCAGATGCTGGCGATCGGCCGCGCGCTGATGTCGAACCCGCGCGTGCTGTTGATGGACGAGCCCTCGGAAGGCCTCGCGCCCCAGATCGTCGCCGAGGTCATGGCGACCATCCGCCGGCTCAAGGCGCAGGGATTGTCGATCCTGTTGGTGGAGCAGAACGCCAAGCTCGCCTTCGGCGTGGCCGACGACGTCGTGATCCTCAACAGCGGCCGGGTCGTCTTCGACGGCTCCGCGACCGAGCTGGACCGCAGCGGCATCGACCTGCGCCAGCATCTGGGCATCTACTGATCGGGAGGGACACCGCGCATGAGCGACCGAGGTGAGCTGGGCTTCGTCGGGCTCGGAGTGATGGGGGAGGCCATGTGCCGGAACCTCGCGCGGAAGTCGGGAGCGCGGGTGATCGCGTACGACGTGCGGCCGGAGCCGCTGGCCGCGCTGAAGGCGGACGGCGTGGAGGCGGCCGCGTCGCCGGCCGCGGTGGCCGCGCGCGCCGAGACGACGTTCCTGTGCCTGCCCGGCGAGCCGCAGGTGCGCGCGGTGGGCCTGGGCGCCGGTGGCGTCGTGGCCGGATTGCGCGCGGGACAGACGCTCGTGGACATGAGCACGTGCCCGGTCGCGCTCGCCCGTGAGCTGGCCCAGGCCGCCGCCACCCGCGGTGCCGACTTCCTCGACGCGCCCGTGGCCCGCACCGCGCAGGCCGCCCGCGACGGCACGCTTTCCATCATGGTCGGCGGCGAGGCCGCGGTGTTCGAGCGCCTGCGCCCGCTGCTCGCGTGCATGGGGAGCGAGGTGACGCACTGCGGAGCGGCCGGCGCGGGCCAGGTGGTGAAGCTGATGAACAACATGGTCGTCGCGCAGACGGTGGTCGCGCTGGCCGAGGCGCTCGCGGTGGCCCGGGCCTCGGGCGTGGTCGACCCCCGGGTCCTATTCGAAACGCTCGCCAAGGGCTCGGCGGACAGCTTCGTGCTGCGCAACCATGGGATGAAGTCGCTGCTGCCCGACCGGCATCCGACCGAAGGCGCCTTCCCGACGAGCTACATCGTCAAGGATCTCAGCTATGCCCTCGGGCTGGCCGAATCGTGCGGGCTCACGCTGCGGCAAGCCACGACGACCAAGCAGCTGATGGACGAGACCGCCGCCGCCGGCTACGCGCGCGAGTACTACACCGCCGTCCTCCGCGTCATCGAGGGGCGCTGATCCGCCCGCTTACTTCTTCGGACGCATCACGTCCGAAAACGCCCTCACGAATCGCTGCATGTGTTCGCGGGTCCCGATGGTCAGCCGGAAGCTGCCGTCGATCACCGGCTTCTTCGCCATGCTGCGGACCAGAATGCCGTGCGCCCGCAACCCCTGCACCACCAGCTCGCAATCGCCCGGGGGCCACACGAGCATGTAGTTTCCGCCGCCCGCGGCGTGCCGAACGTCCAGGCGCTGGAGCTGCGCGATGGTCCACGCCTTGGCGGCCAGGACCTCGCTGACGTATTGGCGCATGTGCTCGGGATCGCCGAGCGCGGCCTTGCCGGCCACGACGGCGAACGTGTTGATGTCGTACGGCCCCGTCACCCGGCGCAGGCGCTCCACGATGGTCGGATGGCCGATGGCGAAGCCCAGCCGGAGCGCCGCGATGCCGGCCGTCTTCGAGAGCGAGTGCAGCGCCACCACGTTGTCGAGGTCGCGCGCGAGGCCCACCACCGACTGCCCGGTGAACGCGGCGTAGAGCTCGTCGACCACCACGAGGGTCTCGGGAGCGGAGCGCGCGAGTGCGACGATGGTCTCCGCGGGCAGCAGTGTCCCCGTCGGATTGTTTGGATTGCAGACGAAGAAGAGGCGCGGCCGGGCCAGGAGCTTCTTCCGGATCGTCTCGAGGGGATAGCCGAGATCGTGGGGGTAGGGGACGTCGTCCATCACCATGCCCTGTTGCTCGGCGCAGGGGGCGTAGTAACCGAAGGTGGGGACGGTGGTCAGGAACGTGGCGCCCCTGGCGCCATAGGCGTCGAAGATGGCCCGGATCGCCGCGTCAGCGCCGTTGAACGCCTCGACGTGCGCCAGCGGCACGCCGACACTCGCGGCAAACGCTTCGTTGAGCCCGGCGTACTCGGGATACGCCGCGTAGGCCTCGGGCGACAGGCCGCGCACCGCGTCCACCACCTTGGGGCTCGGGCCCACCGTGCTCTCGTTGAAGTCCAGGCGCAGCAGCGATCGGCGCCCCTCGAGGGGCGCGACGTACGGGGTGAGGGCTTCGACTTCCGGTTTTGCTTCGATCATCCCACCGGGACGGGCGCGGCCTCACGGAGGCGGGGAAGCACTTCCCTGGCGAACAGGCACTCCTCGAAGAGATCGGCGGAGACGCGCGGATCGCAGTACTTGTTCGGCAGGCTCGCGCGCACCGAGTCCGCGGCCTCGAGCACGTGCGGGGGAACGAACGGATACGGGTTCTCGTTCAGGTACCAGGCCTGGGTCGGCATGCGGTCGATAGTGCCGGGGCCGCGGTGACCCCGTCAAGACATCGTGCGCGCCACCCCCGGCGAATGCTATCGTCGCGCGCAGACCCATTCGTGCGCGTGACGAAGAGCGTCAACGCCTAAAGGGGGCGTCCATGCCGATCCTCCGCGTCGCCAGCGCCAACCTGGAATGGATGAACTACTGGTTCACGAACGATTCCGAGGCGGCGGCATGGAAGCCGGCGTTCAACCAGGACGGCCAGAACAACAACACCGCGAAGACCGCCAAACGCGCGGCGGCCATGATCAAGGCGATCAACCCCGACGTCCTCGCCATCCAGGAGGGGCCCAGCCGCGAGGGCGAGCTCGCCCTGTTCATCAAGGACCACCTGGCCGACGGTCAGGGAAACCCCCTCTACAAGTTCTTCCTCTCCGACTCCGGCGGCCAGCAGCGCGTGGGGTTGCTCTACAAGCCGGGCGTGGTCGCGGCGGCGTCGCTGGCGCCCCATCCCACCATCACGGACCTGATCGATCCCTGGGAAGCCGACGTCGATGGAGACATGGTGCTCGGGCCCGACTACCAGTTCACGCGCAATCCGCTGGTCGTCAACCTCAAGCTCGGTCCCCACGACGTGCAGATCATCGTGCTGCACACCAAGTCGAGCTTCGTGAACAACGGGGTGGACATGTGGAGCAATCCGGCCACGCGCCACGACTACGTCATCGCCGCGCTGAAGGCCCGGCGTCGAAACGGCACCGAGGGCATGCACGTGCGCGATTACCTCGACACCAAGGTGGCCGCCGATCCCAAGGCCCGCATCATCGTGCTCGGCGACCTCAACGATGGCCCCGGCCTCGACTACTTCGAGCGCAAGTATCTTGCCCACAACGTGACCGACATCGTCCTCGGCTCCGCGTTCCAGCCCGAGTGGGTGTTCCAGCACGCGCAGCACGACGTACCCCCCAACACGCGCTACACCGCCGTCTTCGACGACTTCGTGGAGAACGTGAACGACAAGCACCTGCTCCTCGATCACATCCTGCTCTCGCCGGGCTTGCTCGGGAACACCGGCCTGCGCAAGGTCGGCAACAGCGGCACGATTCATCACGCCGAGTACGGTGCGCAGGTGGTCGCGGGCGGCAAGAAGCGCGAGAACCGCCCGTCGGATCACCGTCCGGTCTCCGTGCGCCTCCGGTACTGAATACATGGGGGGCCCCGACATGGCCCCCCAAGCCCCCCAACGCTCGTACGCGCCCCGGGAAACCCGGGGCGCGCCTCGACATCCCAGCGCTCGGAAGCACCCCGGCGAAGCCGGGGCGCTCCTCGAATTCCCTCACAGGCTCTCTGAGCTCCCCGCCCGGCCGGGCTTGCACCGGTCAGACGCCCGGACAGACGGTGGGCAACGGCCGGGCGACGGCCATCGTCCTGGCCCGCGAAGGCGCGCGGGTCATCGCGCATCCGGCGCCTCGCACGATGTGGAGGATGGAGCGCCGCCGTGAAGCCGGTGTGTGGCGAATGTAAAGATTTGTTGCGGGCGGGCTGGTCGTGAAAGATCGTCTGCTGCGCCGTCTGCCAGCGGGTGCCGGTGGCCTGGTCCTCGCCCGTGTTCAGGCGATCGAAGCGGGGGAAGTTGCCCGACGCGATCTCGACCCGGATGCGGTGGCCGGGAAGGAAGTACTCTTCGCCGTCGGACGCGAAGCGCCCGCGCGTGTCCTGCAGCACCGGGAAACGACCGGGCGCGTCGGGCCGGTACACGTCGGCGCGCAGGGTGACGCCGTCACGCGTCGTCATGGGAACGTCTTTGTCCGTCAGCACGCGATACGACATACCGGACGTGCCTAGTCTGGATTATTCGCGAACGCGCACACCGCGATCGACCGGGGGGCACGGCCGGAGCTGGGGGGATGGGATCCGGGTGACCCATTTCCCGCCACGCGAGACGACGACATCGCCGTAGGGAATGGGAACGGCTCGCCGGTGATCGGTACGCCGTCGGCTGTGGTCAGAGGACCCCGTCCCCCCAGCTCCGGCCGTG
>JBGPXN010000242.1:0-5437 GCA_041492755.1 Methylomirabilia bacterium
CGATGGAGTGGGTGCGGAAATATCTGACGACCGCGCGCCCGTACTTCACGCGCCGGCGAGACGGCGGACGGCTGTTCGTCAACCCGCGGGGCACCACCCTGTCGCGCCAGTCGCTCTGGATCATCGTGCGCCGCGCGGCGGCCGCCGCCGGTGTGCGCGGACGCGTGTCGCCGCACGTGTTGCGCCACTCGTTCGCCAGTCACCTGCTCGAAGGCGGCGCCGACCTGCGCTCGGTGCAGATGATGCTGGGACACGCCGACATCTCGACCACGCAGATCTACACGCACCTGCCGTCGAAGGTGCTGCGGAAAATGTACATGGACTACCACCCACGGGCCAAGGCCTGAGATGGCCCGGCGCGCGGCCGTCTACCCGCAGGTGGACCCGCGAGCCGGCGGTATCGTCGATCGCGCCGTGACCATGGTCGGCGCCCGCGCGCGCGTGGGCGAGGCGCTCTCCCGCGCGCGTCAGCGCGACGCCGCCGCCGTGGGGGCCGGCAAGCACTGGATCCTGCGCGAAGACCTGGCGCGCGCGGCCATGCTCGGGCTCACCGATCTCCCGGCGCGCGCGCTGGCGCGTCGGCTGCCGGTCGTCGCGGCGGGCGCCACGGAAATCGCCGTACGTCGGCACCTCGCGGCCGGCGCGCCGCTCGTGATCGTCGCCGACCGGCGGGGCGTGGCCGCCGTCGCGCCCCTGGGAACCGAAGCCCTGCTCGTTCCCGGGCCTCGCCGGCTCGCCCAGATGCCGCCGGCGACCCGTGACCTCCTGGCCACGACCGGGCGGGTGGCCGATCGCGGAGGCGCTCGCGCGTGGCTCGTGGGCGGCGTCGTCCGCGACGTGCTGGGCGGGCGGGCGGGCGATCCGCGCGACTTCGACGTCGTGATCGAGGGGGATGGCCTGGCGGTGGCCCGCGCGCTCGCGGCCGCGCTCGGCGGCACCGTCGTCGAGCACGCCCGCTTCCTGACCGCCTCGGTGCGCGCGGACAATCGCCGGATCGACGTCGCCACCGCGCGCGCGGAGCGCTACGACGTCCGCGGCGCCCTGCCCCGCGTCGTCCCCGCCGCCATTCGCGAGGATCTCGGGCGGCGCGACTTCACGATCAATGCGATGGCGGTGGAGCTTGCGTCGTCGACGTGGGGCGTGCTCGATGCGTTCGGCGGCCGCGCCGACCTGGCGGGCCGTCGCCTGCGGGTGCTGCACCCGTTGTCGTTCGTGGAAGACCCGACCCGGATCTTCCGCGCCGCCCGCTACGCGGCGCGGCTCGGCTTCACCCCCGATCCGTGGACCGCGCGCGCGCAGGCCCTGGCGCTGTCGCTCGCGCCGTACCCCGCGCTGTCGGGCCCGCGCGTGCTGGCCGAGATCGATCTGATTCTCGGCGACGCCCACCCCGCGCGTGCGCTCACCCGGCTGGGGGGAGGCGGCGCGTTCCGTCTCATCGACCCGCGGTATCGCTGGACGCGCGCCACCGCGCGCCGGGTGGCGGGGCTCGAGGACACGCGCGCGTGGGTAGGCCACCGGGGCCTGGCCGTCAACGCCGTGGAACTGGCGGTGCTGGCGATTCTCGCGGACCAGCCCGAGGCGGTCGGCGCGGCCGGGCTGGCGCGTCTCGGGTTCAGCGGCGAGCCGCGACGGCGGCTCGAGCGGGCGCTCGTCACGCGCCGGGAGGTCGCCGGGGCGCTGGCGCGCGCGCCGGCGCCAAGCACGACCGCCGCCGTCGTGCGCGATCGGAGCGACGTGGAGCTGGCGTGGCTCTGGCTCGCGGGCGGCCGGCCGGTACGGACCGCCGTGGAGTGGTTCGTGGCGCAGGGGAGGACGGCGGCGGCGACGCTCCGGGGCGACGACGTCATCGCGCTCGGGGTGCCGGCGGGACCGGCGGTGGCGACGATGCTGCGCGGACTGCGCGACGCCCGTCTGGACGGACGAATCGACGACCGCCATGGGGAAATCGAGTATGTTCGAAACTGGCTCGCAACCAGGAAGGAGGGATGATGTGGGCGCCAAATTCATCTTTGTAACCGGCGGCGTCGTGTCGTCGTTGGGCAAGGGGCTCGCGGCCGCTTCCATCGGCTCGCTGCTGGAAGCGCGAGGCTTCCGCGTCGCTCTGCAGAAGATGGACCCGTACATCAACGTGGACGCGGGGACGATGAGCCCGTACCAGCACGGCGAGGTCTTCGTCACCGACGACGGCGGCGAGACCGACCTGGACCTCGGCCACTATGAGCGCTTCACCTCCGTCCGGGTGACGCGCGATCACAACATCACGGCCGGCAAGGTGTACTTCTCCGTCATCCAGAAGGAGCGGCGCGGCGACTATCTGGGACGGACGGTGCAGGTGATCCCGCACATCACCGACGAGATCAAGGCCTCGATCCGGCGCGTGGCCGCCGACGTCGACGTCCTCATCGTCGAGGTGGGCGGCACCGTGGGCGACATCGAGAGCCTGCCCTTCCTGGAAGCGATCCGCCAGCTCAAGAAGGACCTGGGCAAGGACAACGTCATCTACATCCACCTGACCCTCGTCCCCTTCATGCAGGCGGCGCAGGAGCTGAAGACGAAGGCGACCCAGCACTCGGTGAAAGAGCTGCGCGCGATCGGGATCCAGCCCGAGATCCTCCTCTGCCGCACCGACCGGTACCTGCCCCCGGGGATCAAGTCCAAGATCGCGCTCTTCTGCGACGTCGAGGAGGAAGCGGTCATCACGGCCAAGGACGTGGACACCGTGTACGAAGTCCCTCTGGTGTTCCACGGTGAAGGGCTCGACGACACGATCGTCAAGCTGCTCGGGCTGCCCGCGCGCCCCATCGACCTGCGGCGCTGGGAGGAGGTCGTGGCGCGGGTGAAGACGCCGCGCCACCAGACGCGCATCGCGGTGGTCGGCAAGTACGTCGATCTCAGGGACTCGTACAAGAGCCTGGTCGAGGCGCTGACCCATGGCGGCATCGCCAACGACGCGCGCGTGGACCTGGCCTGGGTCGACGCCGAGACGATCGAGCGCGAGGGCGCGGCCGCGCACTTCGCCGACGTGCAGGGCATCCTCGTGCCCGGCGGGTTCGGTGATCGCGGCATCGAGGGCAAGATCGAGGCGGTGCGCTACGCGCGGGAGCGCGGCGTGCCGTACTTCGGCATTTGCCTCGGCTTGCAGTGCGCCGTCATCGAGTATGCGCGCCACGTGGCGGGAATCAGGGGCGCGAACTCCTCCGAGTTCGATCCGGCAGCGCTGCACCCGGTCATCGACCTGCTGCCCGAGCAGCGCGCCCTGGAGGCCAAGGGCGGCACCATGCGGCTCGGCCTCTACCCGATCGTGCTGAGCGAGGGCAGCCTCGCCTCGCGTCTCTACGGTCAGCCGATCATCGAAGAGCGCCATCGCCACCGCTACGAGGTCAACAACGAGTATCTGCAGACGCTCGAGAAGCACGGCTTGCGCGTCTCGGGGATCTGGGCCGAGAAGCAGCTCGTCGAGATCATCGAGATCGCCGATCATCCCTATTTCGTGGCCGGACAGTTTCACCCCGAGTTCCGCTCGCGCCCGTGGGATCCCCATCCGCTGTTCGCGGGCTTCGTGCGCGCCGCGCTGGAGCAGGGGGCGCGGACCACGGGCGACCGGCGGCGATGACCGTGCTCACTCGCGAGGTCACCGTCGGCAACGTCCGCATCGGCGGCGGTCAGCCGCTCGTGGTCATCGGCGGACCGTGCGCGATCGAGGACGAGAAGCACGCGCTGCAGATCGCGGAGCGGCTGGCCGGCATCATGGCCGACAAGCGCGTGCCGTTCATCTACAAGTCGTCCTACGACAAGGCCAACCGCACGTCGGTGCGCGGCTATCGCGGCCCCGGGCGGCGGGAGGGCCTGCGCATCCTCAAGAAAGTTCGGGACTCGGTGGGGGTGCCGGTGCTCTCGGACGTGCACGACGTTTCTGAAGTGGCGGCGGCCGCCGATGTGCTCGACGTGCTGCAGATCCCCGCGTTCCTCTGCCGGCAGACCGACCTGATCCTGGCCGCCGTGGGCACCGGCCGGGCCGTCAACGTCAAGAAGGGCCAGTTCCTCGCCCCCGACGACATGCGCAGCGTGCTCGACAAGGCGCGCTCCACCGGGAACGACCGGATCCTCGTCACCGAGCGCGGCACCTCGTTCGGCTATCACAACCTGGTGGTCGACATGAGGGGCCTGGTGGTGATGCGCGAGCTGGGCGCACCTGTCGTGTTCGACGCCACGCATTCGGTGCAGCTGCCCGGCGCGGGCGGCGACCGCTCGGGCGGCGAGCGCCGCTTCGTGCCGGCCCTGGCCCGCGCGGCGGTGGCCGTCGGCATCGACGCGCTGTTCATGGAGATGCACGAAGACCCGGACCGCACGCTGCCCGACGGGCGCCCGCTCTCGGACGGACCAAACATGCTCCGTCTCGACGACCTGCCGCGGCTGCTCGACGAGATCATGGCGATCCGCGGGGCGCTCGGCGGATGAGCAGAGCCCGGCGGCTGGCCGAGCGCGTGCTGCGCATCGAGGCGGAGGCCATCCTCGGCGTCATCCCCAAGCTCGACGAGCGATTCGATCGCGCGGTGGAGATGCTGCACGCCTGCGCGGGGCGCGTCATCGTCACCGGGATGGGCAAGTCCTGGCACGTGGGCCGGAAGATCGCCGCCACGCTCGCCTCGACGGGAACACCCGCGTTCTATCTGCACCCGGCCGAAGGCGTTCACGGCGACGTCGGCATGGTGGCGCGCGGGGACGTCGTCCTCGCGTTGTCGAACTCCGGCGAGACCGACGAGATGCTCGCCATCCTGCCGCCGCTCAAGCGGCTTGGCGTGCCGATCGTCCTGCTCACCGGCAATCCGAAGTCCACGCTCGCGCGCCAGAGCGAGGTGGTCGTCGACGTGAGCGTGGCCGAGGAGGCGTGTCCGATGAACCTGGCCCCGACGTCGTCCACCACGGCCGCCCTCGCGGTCGGCGACGCGCTGGCCATGGCCCTGCTGGATCTTCGCGGCCTTCGGCCCGAAGACTACGCGGCGCTGCACCCGGGAGGCACGCTTGGCTGGCGTGCGTTGTTCCGCGTGGCCGACCTCATGCACGGAGGCGACACCGTGCCGGTGGTGACCGAGGACTCGAGCCTGCGAACCGCGGTCGAAGAGATGACGCGGGAACGGGCCCGCTCGGCCGCGGCCGGCGAAGCGCTGCACGCGTGCGGCATGACGACCGTGGTGGACACGGCGGGCCGGCTGGTGGGCGTGATCACCGATGGCGATCTGCGCCGCCTGTACCTGCGCGGTGTCCCGTTCGATGGTCTGCATGCCGGCAACGTCGCCTCGCGAACCCCCAAGACGATCGCCGCCGACGACCTCGCCGCCAAGGCCCTGGAGATGATGGAAGGGACGATCACGAGCCTCGTGATCGTCAGTGACGACCACCGGCCCGCCGGCGTCATCCACCTGCACGACATCCTGCG
>JBGPXN010000299.1:0-3148 GCA_041492755.1 Methylomirabilia bacterium
ACTGGATCGCCCCCGCCGGGCTTACAGTAGGAGCCTGTCGGAGTAACCGAGAACGAGGAGCGCCGGGGTGTCGAGGAGCGCCACGGCTTTGCCGGGGCGCTCCGAGCGTTGGGGGGTTTGGGGGGCCATCTCGGGGCCCCCCATGTTCCAATCGCCCCCCATGTCACTAAATCGGCCATCCCTGTTGGTTGATGTCGACCCGGTTGCCTTCCGGATCGCGGATCCAGCTCTCCGCCACCGCACCGAACGTGTTGGCCTCGGCCGTCGTCTGCGTCGCTTCCTCGATGGCCTTGACGTCGTCGACCACAAATCCAAAGTGGTTGATCCCCCACGGCATGTCCGGCCGGGAGATCAGCGCGACGCCCACGTGGCCATCGGACAGGTAGATGGTGCCGTTGGGGCCGCGGTACTTCTCCTCGAGGCCGAAGATCTTCTTATAGTAGTCGGCGAGCTCGTCGCGATTCTGAACGTTGAGCGCGATGTGCCTGATCCGCGGCTTCGTCATCGTCCACCTCGGCCACCACTGTCGTGTCGTCCCTGCATTTCCGGGTGCCGAGCGGATGGTACACCACCTCGAGCGGTTCCGCCGGGAGCCCGTGCGCATCGCGATGGCAAGGCAAGGCCTGAGTCAGCATCGCCCCGGCGTCAGGTGCGGTCGAACACCTCGGGGTTGACGCAGTTCGGGGGCCGGCGTCCGGCCAGGAACGCTTCGACGTTGTCGACGACGACGTGGGCCATGGCCTCCCGCAGCTCGCCGACGGCGCTGCCGATGTGCGGGGTGAGGACGACGTTGGGCAGGGTCAGGAGCACGGGCTCGACGTCGGGCTCGCGCTCGTAGACGTCGAGCGCCGCGCCCGCGATCCGCGCTTCCACCAGCGCCCGGGCCAGCGCCCGCTCGTCGACCACCGGCCCGCGCGAGGTGTTGATCAGATACGCGGTCGGCTTCATCCGGTGAAGCTCGGCGGCCCCGATCAGGTGAAACGTCTCCCGCGAATAGGCCGCGTGCACGTTGACGAAGTCCGCTTCGGCGAGAAGCTGCGCCAGCGACACGCGGGTCAACCCCAGCGCTGACTCCTCGGCCGCCGGAAGCCCCCGCGGATCGGCATAGAGCAGGCGCATGCCGAAGCCGCGGGCGCGGCGCGCGATGGCCTGCCCGATGCGGCCGGCCCCCACCAGCCCGAGCGTCTTGCCGTGCACGTATCGACCCTCCAGGACCGGCGACTGCGGCGCCGGGAAATCGCCCGCCCGCACCCCGCGGTCCGCCTCCACGATCCGGCGCGACACCGCGAGCATGAGGCCGAACGTCAGATCCGCCGTCGCCTCGGTCACCATCTGCGGGATGACCGTGACCGGGATCCGGCGCCGGGTGGCTTCGGCCACGTCGATGGCGGCCGGGATGATGGCCATCGAGGCGATGAGCCGGAGGCCCGGCGCGGCGGCGATGACGTCGGCGTCAATGGGGTCGTTGATCAGGCACACGAGAACGTCGGCCTCGCGCACCCCGCGGAGCAGGTCGGCCGGGCCGAGGAGGTGGCTGGCGTCGCGGCTCCAGGTGACGTCCCCGAACCCCTCCAACCGGCGTTCGGCGGACGCGGCGATCGGCTGGGTCACGAAGATCCGAGGACGGGCCTCCGTCGAGGTCATCCTCGGCTGCCTCCGCTGGCCCGCGCGAGCACCTGCTCCGCCGCGGCTTCCCCTGATCGCACGCAGTCCGCGATGCCGACGCCGCCATAGCCGGCGCCGGCCAGCCTGAGGCCGGGGACACCGGCCAGGCGTCGCTCGATCGTCTCGGCGCGCACGAGATGGCCGACCTGGTATTGCGGCATGGACGCCGGGTGACGCCGCAGGCGCGTGAGCAGCGGCTCCGCGGAAATACCAAGCGCCTCACGGAGCTCGGTGCGGGCGCGACTCACCAGAGCGGCGTCGTCGCTCCGCAAGACGTCCGCGCCGAGCGCGCCGCCGAGGAAACCGCGGAGGAGCAGCAACCCCTCGGGAGCGCGGCCGGGATACTTCACGCTCGAGAACGTGCACGCCAGCAGCGCCCGTCCTTCCGTCCGCGGCACGACGAAGCCGAAGCCGTCGAGCGGGTGCGGCACGTCGGCGCGCCGGTAGCCGAGCGAGACGGTTGCCGACGACGCGTACGAGATCCCCTCCAGCAGCGCCGACATCTGAGGATCCACGTAGCGCAAGAGCCGGGCGGAGACGTGCGCTTCGGTGGCCAGGATCACCCCGTCGACCTCGGCGAGGGCGCCGTCGTCGGTCGCGAGCCGCCAGCGTTCGCCGGCGCGCTCGAGACCGCTCACGCGCTGCTCGAGCGTCACCGCTCCCGCCGGCAGTCGGCTCGCGATCGTCTCCACGAGCTCACCCATGCCGCCGGCGAAGGTGACGAAGAGACTCCAGCGGGCCCCGCTCGTGCCGGGCGTGGGCGCCGCGCGCGCGGCGCGCCACAGGGCGAGGATGACGCTGCGCTGTGTGCGCTCGATCTCTAGGAAGCGCGGCATCGTCGCGGCGAGACTCAGATCGTCGGGATCCGCGGTGTAGATGCCCGCCACCAGCGGCTGCGCCACCCGCTCCAGGGCCTCGCGGCCGAGGCGACGGCGCACGAAGCCTCCGAGGCTTTCGTCGGCACCGGCGGGTCGGCGGGGCTTCACGAGATCGAGCGCCATCCGCGCCTTGCCCGGCCACGAGAACAGGCGGGAGCGCAGGAAGGGGCCGACGCGGGTCGGCGCCAGGAGCTGAAAGCCTTCCGGGAGCGGATGGAGCCGGCCGCCGTACCAGACGAACGTCTTTCGGAAGCGATCGTCGGTCCGGACGAGCCGATCGTCGACGCCGAGCCGGCGGCAGAGCGCCAGCGCCCACGGCTTCTCGGAGAGAAACGAATCCGGGCCCGCCTCGACGAGGAAGCCGTCGGTGCGCTCGGTTTCGATCGTCCCGCCGAGCCGATCCCGCGCTTCGATGAGCGTCAGATCCAGCGGCAGGCCCCGCTCGCGCGCGACTTCGACCGCGCGATGCGCGGCCGCCAGCCCCGCGATGCCGCCGCCGACGACGGCGAGCTTCACCGGGCGCCCTTCACGAGATCCGCGAGCATCGCGATGAAGTCGGGGTAGTCGTTCACGGCGGCGGCGCGATGCAGGGTGATGCCGGCCGC
>JBGPXN010000117.1:0-13639 GCA_041492755.1 Methylomirabilia bacterium
GCGCCGCATTTCCTCGACGAAGATCCCGAAATTCATCGCGTCAGTCTCCCGCCCGCGCTCCCCACTCTATCGACTACGACGCTACCTACGCGCGAACGCGACGCTGGTCAAGGTCGAAATCCGGACGACCCGATCGATCGAAGTCTGGACCCGTCGCTCACAGAAACGTGCCGCGCTGATAGTCCTCCACCGCGCGAACGAGCTCCTCGCGTGTGTTCATGACGAACGGACCGTAGCGCGCGATCGGCTCGCCCAGCGGCCGCGCCGCCAGCAGCAGGAGGCGCGCTGCCGCGTCGGCGGTCACGGCCGTGATCCGGTCGCCGTCCTCGAGGACGGCGAGCTGCCCGCCGGCAATCTCCCGGCCGCCGACCGTCGCGCGGCCCTCGTAGACGTACACGAAGGCGTTGTGTTCGGGAGGGACGTCGAACGCCGCGCGACGGCGCGGCTCCAGGGCCACGTCGAGGTAGAGCGGCCGGGTGACGATGCCCTCGACCGGGCCCTGGACGCCTCCCGCTTCGCCGGCGATCACCCGTGCCCGCACACCGTCCGCGAGCGCGGCCTCGCGAATCTTCTCGGGCGCGATGTCTTGATAGCGGGGCGCCGTCATCTTGTCGCGCGCCGGCAGGTTCACCCAGAGCTGGAAGCCCCACATGAGGCCATCCTTCTGCTCCGGCATCTCGGAGTGGATGATCCCGCGGCCCGCCGTCATCCATTGCACGCTGCCGGCGACGAGCTTGCCCTGGTTGCCCACGTGGTCGCGGTGGCGCATCGCGCCCGCCAGCATGTACGTCACGGTCTCGAAGCCGCGGTGCGGATGGTCCGGAAAGCCCGCCAGGTACTCGTCGGGTCGGTCGGACTTGAACTCGTCGAGCAGGAGGAAGGGGTCGAGCTGTTCCAGCGCCGGCGTGCCGATCACGCGCCGGAGGCTCACGCCCGCGCCGTCCGACGTCGGTTGGCCGGTAATGACCCGGGTGACACGCCGCTCCCCCGTCATGCCGTCAGCATACATCTGCGACACAGTATCCGGATCTGGCCCGGCGTAGAATGCGCCGTACCACACCCCGCGCGCGGTAAGAGAGGGCAACGCCATGGGCACCACGTCCACGATCGTCGGAACCGGCAAATACACCTACGAAGTCAACGAAGACTGGGCGAAGCTCCCGGCCGGCTGGGCAATGCCCGCGGCCGCCGTCACCGTGGACTCGCGGGACCGCGTGTATTGCTTCAACCGCACGCCCGATCACCCCGTCGTCGTCTTCGATCGCGACGGCAACTATCTCCATTCCTGGGGCGCCGGCCTGTTCGCGTTCCCCCACACCATCCGCGTCGACGAGCACGACAACCTCTGGCTCGTCGACCGCGATCACGGCCAGATGATGTATTTCACCTCGAACGGGGAGCTGCTCCGCACCATCGGCACGAAAGGCTATCGCTCGGACACGGGAGTGGATCCGAGCGAGCCGGGATCGACGGCCTACCGGAAGATCACCCACGCCGGCGGGCCGTTCAACCTGCCCACGGACATCGCGGTGGCCCCCTCCGGCGACATGTTCATCACCGATGGGTACGCCAACGCGCGAGTCCACAAGTTCGCCGCCGACGGCGTGCATCGGTCGTCCTGGGGCGAGCCGGGCGCCGCGCCCGGTCAGTTCAGCCTCCCGCACGGCGTGTGGATCGATCGACTCGGGCGCGTCCTGGTCTGCGACCGGGAGAACGACCGGGTGCAGGTGTTCGATCAGGACGGGAAGCTTCTGCGCGTCTGGCCGACGAAGCTCATCGGTCCGGCCGTCTTCTACGTGGATGCCGACGACACGGTCTACATTCCCGAGCACAACGGCGGTCTCGTCAGCGTCCTGACCCTGGAGGGCGAGCGTCTGGCTCAGTGGGGCGATCCGAGCTTCCGCTCGTGCCACAGCATCTGGGGCGATTCGCGCGGCGATCTGTACGTGGTGCGACCGGGCACGACGGTCCGCACCCGTCGCATCGTGAAGCACGTCCGCCTCGGCTGAACCGCCGTGGGTCAGGTGGTGGGTCGAGGCGGTCACGGCCCGGCGCCGGGTCAGGCCCGTTGTCGAGCCAGAAGGTCGACGTAGGCGCCCTCGACGAGCTGCGCGGGCTCGATGCCGAGCGCGGTCATGAGTCGGTGAGCCTCTTCGACGCCCGGGCCCGGTTCCTCGCCGTCCGAGAGGACGACTTCGAGCTCGAGGAAGTGCCCCAGGTCTTCGACGCGATCGAGATGAACGCGCGTTCGGCCGACGAGATAGAGCGTCCGATGCTTGCGCACGCGCCCGGCTCGACCATAGGCCAGCGACAGGGCCTCACGTAGCGAGTCCGGCGACGCCGTGGGCACGATGACGAAGAAGGACTCCTTCGGCCCCGTTTGGTCGGGGCGCTGATAGAAGATCAGCTGCCCCTCCGTGGGAGTGAGCGCGCGCAGCTTCAGCCGGCCGCGCTCACAGGTGAAGAAGGTGTCGTCTTGCCGGATCTCGATCGGCCCTTGATCGGCGAGCGCGGCGGCTCTCTCCGCGATGGCCTCGACACTGGCGATCCGGGCCTTGATTTCGATGTTGCGCGCCATGGCCACTGGTGCCGGCCATCGGTCACCGACGATCGGGTCCGAGCTCCATGACGTGTGTGCAATGATCGACGTCATCCCGCCGACGAAAGCCAATCTTTTCGTAGAGCTGCGCGGCCGCCAGATTGTTCGTGCGCAGGCGAAGGATCTCGAACCGGCTTCGCGCAACCTCCATGACTTCCGCGACCAGCTCCCAGCCCACCCCGAGCCGCCGGCACGCCGCCAGGACGTACAGATGCCGCACTCGGCCGACGTTCGGCCCGGTGGCGTACGGATCCACGTTGAGGCCGCCGATACGCCTCGATCGCCCTTTCTCGCATCTTGCCAGCTAACGTGCAGCGTCAGCGGCGCCGCCCCGGCGTCCTCTGAACGCTGAAGTTATGCGCCCGGTATTCTGCATGTATACTCACCAGCGGAACGCGGAGTGGTCAGGTGACCCAGCTCAGCGAGATCGTACACAGCGACCCCGAGATTCTCGGCGGCACACCCGTCTTCATCGGCACGCGCGTGCCGGTGCAGTCGCTGTTCGACTATCTCGAAGGCGGCGAGCCGCTCGACGAGTTCCTGCGTCAGTTCCCATCCGTGAGGCGCGAGCAGACGGTCGCCGCTCTTGAGATCGCGCGCGCTACACTGGTGGCTGGTGCGCGTTCTTCTTGACGAGCAGCTCCCGCTAGACCTCACCGCCATGCTCGAAGGCCATGCCGCCACCACCGTCGTCGGCCGCGGCTGGGCCGGTATCAAGAACGGTGACCTTCTTCGGCGTATGCGTGGGGAGTACGACGCGCTGATCACGATGGACCAGGGTATCGCGTTCCAGCAGAACCTCGCCGCGTTGCCTTTCGGGGTGCTTCTCGTTCTCGCCCCCTCCAACCGAATGGTGCACCTCCAGCCACTCGTTCCGGCAATCCTTGAAACCCTCCCAGGACTCAAGCCCGGTCAACTCCGCCGCATAGGCGGATAGCGTTTAGTCTCTTGAACCGTGTATCTAGACAGACCGGGCGGCCCGTCGCAAGTTAACACGGCCGTTGGGGTCATCGTTGGAGCCGTGAAAGATGTTGAACCAACGGCCGTTGGCCGTCGAGAAGGACTGGCAGGCCGCCTGGATACGCCGACCGGTGATATACACCGGACACCGCGAGATTCGGTGCCGGGCGACGATGGGTAGCTCAGGGAAATCCCCACGCCTGCCATTGGTGACGGCAGCATAGGAGCGCGAGGAAGTCAGGGCAAGGGTGTCTTTCGACGGTTACGTCTGCCGTCGCAGCCGCGGGTCCAGCAAATCGCGCAGACCATCGCCGAGGAAGTTGATCCCGAGCACCGTCACCATGATCGCCAGCCCCGGGAAGATCGAGATCCACCCAGCCACCGTCAGGTAGTCGCGGCCCTCGGCCAGCATCCGACCCCACGTCGGCGTCGGCGGCGGGACGCCGAGGCCGAGGAACGAAAGGGCCGATTCCATCAGGATCACGCGCGCGATCTCGAGGGTCCAGATCACCATGACCGGCGCCAGCACGTTGGGCAGGACGTGGCGGGCGATGATGCGGGCGTCGTGCGCACCGAGCGCGCGGATCGCCTGCACGAACTCCTGCTCGCGCAGGGTCAGGCTCAGCCCGCGGACCACCCGCGCGTAGATCATCCAGGTGGTGATGGACATCACGATGACGAGATTCTTGACACTGGCGCCGAGGAGCGCGACCACCGCGAGGGCCAGCAGGATCAGCGGGAAGGCCAGGTTCAGGTCCACGACGCGCATGATGATGGCGTCCACCCGCCCGCCGATGTAACCGGCCACCAGCCCGGCCGCCACTCCGACGGCGGCACCAAGCAGCGCCGCCAGCACGCTGATGGCCAGCGAGATCCGGGCGCCGTACACGAGGCGCGAGTAGACGTCTC
Organism: Methylomirabilia bacterium; assembly: GCA_041492755.1. Classification (GTDB taxonomy): domain Bacteria; phylum Methylomirabilota; class Methylomirabilia; order Rokubacteriales; family CSP1-6; genus JBGPXN01. The sequence continues at coordinate 4,469 of JBGPXN010000117.1, forward strand.
GGCCGAGATGGTCGGTGCCGAGCGGATGCCGGAGCGAGCCGTCCTCCAGCCAGAACGGTGGCTTCAGCACGATGGTCAGATCCTGATCGATGGGATCGGTCGTCGCGAGCAGCGGCGCCGCCAGCGCCGCGACGATGACCAGGCCGACGATCACCGCGCCCACGGTGGCCAGCGGGCTGCGTCGAGCCAGCCGAGCCAGCCACGCCAGCCCCACCGACGGAGCGCGCAGCGCGGGAGAGACCGGCGCGCTCTCCCGCTCCACTCGTCCGCTCATGCGCGGCTACGCCACGCGAATCCGCGGATCGAGCCAGACGTACAGCAGGTCCACGGCGAGATTGATCAGCACCACCGCGGTGGCCAGGATGAACACCGACGCCTGAACGACCGGATAGTCGCGATTCAGGATGGCCTGGATCGTGAACAGTCCGACGCCCGGCCAGGTGAAGATCGTCTCGATCACGACCGCTCCGCCCAGGATGTACCCGAACTGCAGCCCCACCACCGTGACGAGCGGGATCAGCGCGTTGGGCAAGGCGTGGCGCGTGTGCACGAACACCTCGCGCAGCCCCTTGCCGCGCGCGGTGCGCACGTAGTCCTCGGCGAGCACCTCGATCATCGTGGTGCGGACGAGGCGGGTCAGCAGTGCCATCAGGTTGATCGCGATGGCGGCGGCCGGCATCACCACGTGCGCGAAGCCGCCGCGCCCGGAGGTTGGCAGCACACCCCAGGAGACGGCGAACAGCAGGATCATCATGATCGCGAGCCAGAAGTTCGGGACCGACTGGCCGAGCAGCGCCACCCCCATCGCGATCAAATCGATCTTGCCGCCGCGGTGGGTGGCCGCCAGCACGCCGAGGGGCACCGCCAGCACGATGGCCAGCAGCATCGCCGTCACGGTGAGCTGCAGCGTGGCCGGGAGCCGCGCGGCGATCAGCGGCAGGGACGACTGGCCGTGCCGGAGCGAGACTCCGAAATCGCCGTGGACGGCACGGCGCAGGAACCGCCAGTACTGAATCGCCAGCGGATCGTCGAAGCCCCACTCGGCCCGGAACTTCGCGATCTGCACGGCCGTCGCGCCCGGCGGCAGCATGATCTCGGCCGGATCGCCGGTGAGGAACGTCAGGAAAAACGAGACGACGGACACCCCGAGGATGACGAGAACCGCGGTGACGAGACGGGCCGCTATGTAGGCCCGCACGTCTACCTACGGCCTGCGCTCATCGGCCGATCCGGCCCGCGCTCACCCGTCGAGACGCCCGACGCTCACCCCTTCAGCCCGAGCGTATACAGCCACTGCGTCTCGTCCGGGCGCGGGGTGTAGTCGATGCGGTTGCTCATCCCGAACACCGAGTCGGCCTGGAACAGGAAGATGAACGGCGCCTCGTCCTTGATCAGCTTCTGGACGTCGCCGTACTGCTGCGCCCGCCGATTGCGATCGTCGGTCGCCTCGATGCGGGTCAGCATCTCGTCGAGCCTGGCGTTCTTGTAGTGCATGCCGAGACCGCCCTGGGTCAGCCAGCGGATCACCCAGGAGGGCTCGAGGTAGGAGTTGCCGATGCTGTAGATGAACAGCGGCGCGGTCTGGTTGGCCACCCGGCGCGGGCCGAAGGCGGAGAACTCGAAGACGTTCTGCTTGACCTTCACGCCGGCCTTCTGGAGGTAGCCGACGATCGCCTCCGCCGGCTTGTTGTGGTCGGCGATGCTGCCGGTGAAGCTGTCGAGCTCGGTCTCGAAGCCGTTCGGGAAGCCGGCCTCGGCCAGCAGCGCCTTGGCCTTGTTCGGGTCGAACGGATAGGGCCGCACGCTCGGGTCGTATCCGAGCGCCCCCTTGTCCACCACCGTCGCCAGCCGGGTGCCGTAGCCGAAGTAGAGGCTCTTGAGAATCGCGTTGACGTCCACCGCGTGGTTCAGCGCCTGGCGCACCTTGACGTTGTCGAACGGCGGCTTGCGCACGTCGATGGTGACGTGAAAGATGCGCGGGGCGGGGATGGTCTTGATCACCAGCTTGCTGTTCCGCTTGAGCTCTTCGATCCGCACGTGCGGGATCGGCGAGATCAGATCCACCTCGCCGGTCTGAAGGGCGGCGATGCGGGCCGCGTCCTCGAGGATGGGCCGCACGGTGATCGTCTTCACCTTCGGCGCGCCACGCCAGTAGTGCTCGTTCGCCTCCAGCACGAGCCGCTCGTTCTTCGCCCACGTGACCAGCTTGAACGGACCGGTCCCGTTCGGCCTGGTGGCGATCGCCTCCTTGCCCACGGCGTTGGTGTGCTTCGGCGAGAGCATCAGGCCGAACAGCTCGCCCAGGCGGACCGGCAACAGGAAGTCGGGGGCCTTGGTGACCACGTTCACCGTGAAGGGGTCCACGATCTCGGTCCGGGCGATCGTGCTCAGCTCGGAGCCGATGGTGGCCTTGGTCTCCGGGTTGGTCGCGCGGTCGAGCGTGAACTTGACCGAGTCGGCGTTGAAGTCGTCGCCGTTGTGGAACTTGACGCCCTTGCGCAGCGTGAACTGCCACGTGGTTGGATTGAGCCGCTTCCACGACTCGGCGAGGGCCGGCACCAGGTTGCCCTGGGCGTCGCGGGCGGTCAGCCCGTCGTAGACGTTGACGATGAAGATCTGGGAGTTGCGGCCAACGGTCAGGTGCGGATCGAACGTGTTCGGCTCGGCGGCCAGGCCGATCTTGACCTCGCCGGTGGGCGCGGCGGCGGCCGGCGCCACGGCCGACGCGCCGACGGCCAAGCCGAGCGCCGCGGCGGTCAGGCCCAGCGCGCGCACGGCGGCGTGGCGCGTCATCGTCCCACCTCGACGATCTTGCCTTTCTCGTCGAGATCGAACCCCTGCTCGCGCACCGCGTTCATCACGTTGTTGGCCCAGGCCACACGTCCCGGATCGTCGCCGCCCACCAGCGCCAGCATGTAGGCCTCCTCGGTGCTCTCGTTGCGGAAACCGCGCATGATCCCGGTCGGCACCGAGATCACGTCCCACTGCCCGATCGTGAGCTCGTTCTCGCCCTCGTCGCCCCACTGCACGGACCACGTCCCGGTCAACGGCATGAAGACCTCGACGGTCTTGTGGTTGTGCAGCCCGGTGCCCTTCTTCGGGCCGGCCTTGATGATCGACATGTGAAAGCCGTCGACGGCGGTGATCGGCACCTTCATGGAGGCGTCCTCGGTGACGCCGCCGCCGATGATGTTGAAGATCTCGCGCTGGAATTGCGGGAGGACCGCGTCGACGAGCGGACGAGCGCTCGGGGTCAGTTGCTTGAACACCGCCACCCGCTGGAGCATCTCTTCCTTCGTCACGATTCTCGAAGCCATCCTCTTCCTCCTTGCCGCGGCTGGTGCGCGCGGCCTGCGGCCGCCTGGGCGCGCCTACGGCAGCAGCGCGAAAGTAGCACAGTGAGCGCCGCCCTCACCACGGCCCCAACCTGGGCTTGACGGTCTCCCGGAATCTGGCGATCGTCCCCCCATGACCAAGGTGGCCGGCGTTCCCGTCTCGCTCGTCCGCCTCCGCACCCGCGACGGCGTGTGGCTCGACGGCGTGATCGCCGAGCCCAGGCGCCGACGCAACGCCGCCCTCATCTGGGTCCACGGCCTCGGATCGGCATTCTCCTCCGGGCAACCGCTCATCCGGGAGCTGTCCGCTTGCCTCAACGCGGCCGGCATCGCGTACCTCAAGCTCGACAACCGCGGCCATGACGTCGTTGCGCGCGGCGGCAAGCGGCTCGCGGGTGCCGCCTTCGAGCGCTTCGACGAGAGCGTCGAGGATATCCGGGCGATGATCGCCTTTGCGCGCCGGGCTGGCCACGGCCGGGTGATCCTCGCCGGGCATTCGACCGGCGCCAACAAGGTCCTCCACTACGCGGCCCGGGTCCGCGACCGTCGGGTGAGCGGGCTGATCCTGCTCGGGCCCATCTCGGACATCGCTGGAGAGACGAAGCGGATCGGCCACCGTGAGCTCCGGCGCCGCGTGGCCGTGGCGGAGCGGATCGCCAGGCGTGATCCGAACGCGCTGGTGCCCCGGGCCTTCGGCTTCCAGAGCGCCCGGCGGTACATCAGTCTCTACCGGCCGGGCGAGGCTGAGGACGTCTTCCCCTACTACCGGCCCAACGCCCGCTGGACCGCGCTCCGAGGGGTCCGCCTGCCGATTGCGGCGATCGTCGGGAGTCGGGACGAATACCTCGACCGGCGGCCGGCGGAGCTCCTGGAGGCGTTCGAGCGGAACGCGACCCGGGCGCGGTCGTTCACCGGGCTCGTCATCCCCCGAGCGCGCCACGGGTTCCAGAAACACGAGGCCGTCCTCGCGCAAGCGATCGTTCGCTGGGTCCGGAGTCGGTGTCTCCTGGATTGACGGAGCGATGCTCGGCGCCCACCCGATGCCGAGAACGGCGGAGAACGGGCTTTCTGTCGCCTCGCCTGGTCGCCGAGCCGCCGAATCTCTACCCGACGAAGACGACGTCGAGGCCGAGGGTGAGCCCGGCGCGCTGCTGCTGCCGGTCGGCGGTAATGAATGGCATGCGGGCGCTCGTCTCTATCTGGAACGTGAGTGCCGTAGCCAAATGGATCGCGTCGAGCGCCCGTAGCGGCGCGCCGCGAGTCAGCTCGTGTTCGGCGCGTCGCAGCACTCGCCCATCGATATCGAGGAGTGTCCAGAATGGACGATCGTCTCTGACGCGTGCCTCGATTCCCTCCAGCTGCCGGCGCGAGAGACGGCGCTGGCGACGCAGGCGGCGCAGCGCGCCCGCGAGTTCCAGCGGCGCCAAAGCCGAGGACACGACCGCATGTTCCTGGATGAGCCGGACGGCCTCCGCAGTGCCCCGTTCGACGACGTACGATCTCACGAACACACTGCTGTCGAAGTACGCCCGGGGCGACGCGTCAGCGGGCATCCCGTTCGGCGCGGAGCGCGGCCGACAGGCTGCCCTTGATCCGGATTGGCTTCCAGCGCCCGCGCCGGACTGGGCCCGGGATCTCCGCGAGGCGCGCGCGCCCCTCGCTGGCCATGCGCTGGAGGGCCGCCTCCACGCCGTCGGCCGAGCGCAGCGGCTTCATGACCGCGATGGGCGTGCCCCGTTCGGTGAGGATCACCTCACGGCCGGCCTTCACGGCCTTGATGGCCTTCGAGAAATTTTGGTTCGCTTCGCGCAGCCCCATCCGCATGTGCCTTGCCTCGGGCCTGATGTAGTAACGTTGCTACGTTAACGGAATGGAGCGGCCGTGGTCAAGTTCGGCACCGCGGTCCATCCATCGCGCGCAACGGCAGCGTCAGCAGCTATGCTTGGGGGCGCGTGAACTGCCGAGGAGGATCACGATGCCCCCCAAGCCCCGAATCGCCCATCTCGCCGGAGCCAACGCCACCATCCAGAACAGTCCACCCCTGGTCACCGGCAACAAGGCGCGCGAGAAGTATGGCCTGCCGCCGCTGACCAATCCCGACGGCAGCGCGCTGCGCTTCGACGTTCTCCGCGCGCAGCGCCTCGCCGCGCCGGTGACGGTCTACGTCGAGCAGTTCAGCGCGCATCCGCTCGAGCGCGACGCCGCCGAGCTCTACGGTCCACCCGACGGCTATCTCGACTCCAAAGGAACCTTCCACAAGGAGCGCCGCAGCGCGGACGACAAACCGGTCTACGAGGTCACGCTGCACCCGGAGGACGGCGTCTATCCCCTGCCGTACATGGCGCGGCAGGCGGATGGACGGGCGTGGGAGGAGGACTGCGCGCATCCCATGGCGCCCGAGCAGCAGGCGCGGCAGCCGTTCTACCCCGACGGCTCACGACTCTTCGAGGAGATCGATCGGCTCGGGGTCGGCGAGAAGGGCATCGGTAACCTGATCTCCGGGCGCGCCGAGATCGACTTCTACCGCGTGGTGCCGTCGTCCGGCTACACGAAAGGCCTCGCCGCCAAGCTGCGGACCGACGTCGGCGAGGGCGACATTGGCGCCGAGGTGCGCGGACGCGACTTCTTTCCGTATCGGCCGTATCACCTCGGGCCCGCGCCGCCGCGGCCGGCGCTGGCCCGGATCGCCAACGCCGTGCAGCGCGTGCTCGCCAGGGGGAAGTACGCGGGCGCCATCTGGACGCAAGGCAGTCCGCGCATCGAGGAGGCCGTGTACTGGCTCAATCTCCTCGTCGACACCACGCTGCCGATCTGTGGCAACGCCTCGCAGCGCCCGCACGGGCAGCTCAGCAACGACGGCGACAAGAACATCGTCGATTCCGTCGACTACATCGTCTCCCGCGTGTGGGCGGACGAGGCCGGCCGCAACCGCGCGGGCGTCGTGCTCGTGCAGGACCAGCAGGTGTTCGCGGCGCGCGACGTCCAGAAGGCCGATGCGCGGCCGGGCGGCTACGTCGCCACCGGCGGCCACGGCGGCATCCTGGGCGCGGCGGGCTGGGACGGGCCGGCCGTCCTCAACTACGTGCCCGCAACGCGCCACACCTATCTCTCGGCGGTGAACCTCACGCGGTTGCCCGCGGAGGTCACGGGGCATCTGATGAGCGGCGACACGCGCGTGCCCATCAAGGATGGACGGGGCGATCTGCTCGACTCGGCGATCCCCAAGGTCACCATCGTGAAGGACGGTAACTACACGACTGACGACTACGACGACGATCCCTCGCGCGAGGTCGACCTGCTCGCCCAGATCGAGCGCAACCTCGCCGCCCATCCCCTGGCCGGGTTCGTGGTGGAAGGTCTCTCGCCCTACGGTCGCCTGACCTCGGCCGTCCGCACGCGCGTCATGCGGCGCGCCGCGCTCGAAGGCCTGCCGGTGGTGCTCGTGGGCCGCGGCAACGCCGGGGGCTTCGTTCCCCCGCCACCCGCCCCGTTCATCGGTGGACGAAATCTCACATCGACCAAGGCGCGGCTGCTCCTGATGGCGTGCCTGATGAAGCTCGGGAGCGTGCCGGCGGCCGCCGATCCGGACCGGCCGACGGCGGGCGAGGTCGAGGCGGTGCAGAAGAAGATCCGCGAGTACCAGGAGGTGTTCGATACGCACTGAATCCCGCCTGACCGAGGGATCAGCTTTACCCTAAAGGCCACCCCCGGATTTCGGCACTTATAGGGTGAGGACGGCCATGGACCTGGAAGCGGCGGTACGGCAGGCAGCGGGCGGCGACCTGGACGCCTTCGGCGACGTCACCCGGCGCTTCCAGCACATGGCGTTCGGCTACGCGCTGTCGTTCGTGCGCGACTTCCAGGAGGCGGAGGACGTCGTCCAGGAAGCCTTCGTCGCCGCCTGGTACGCGCTGCCGACCCTCGCCGACCCGGCCGCCTTCGCCGGCTGGCTGCGCTCGATCGTCCGCCACCAGGCCCACCGCGTGCTGCGACGCAAGCAGCTCGTGGTCGCTCCCCTCGCCGCCGCTGACGGCGTGGCCGCCGACGCCGTCCCCGTCGATCGCCGGCTCGAGCGAAGCCAGGAGGCCGGCGCGGTGTTCGCCGCCATCGCGGATCTGCCGCGCACGCTGCGCGAGGTCGTGGTGCTCTTCTACGTTCACGACTGCTCGCAGCAGGACATCGCCACGTTCCTGGGCCTGCCGATCACGACGGTGAACAACCGTCTGCACGCCGGGCGAGCCCAGCTCAAGAAAAGGATGGTGACGGTCATGAAAGAGACGCTCCACGCGCATTCGCTGCCAGACGATTTCGCGGCGCGTATCGGGTGGGTCGTGCGCGCCCGCGAGCACGTGATCGAGGCGCGCTTCGATCCCGCGTCGCTGCCCGACGTGCTCACCGAGCTGGCGGTGAGCGACGAGCCGCGCCAGCGCGCCGTGACGCTGCAGGTCATCCAGCGTCTCGGGAACGGCGTCGTCCGCTGCGTGGCCACCTCGCCGGTCGAGACGCTGGCGCCGGGCATGACGGTGCTGAGCGCCGGGCGGGAGATCGAGACCCCGGTGAGTCGCGAGGCGTTCGACCGCATCGTCCAGCTGCTGGCGCCGCCCTCGCTCGAGGCGGGCGCCCTGCTGCCGACGGGCATCAAGGTGATCGACGTCATGTGCCCGCTGGTCGCGGGAGGGACCCTCGCCATCGCCGGGGAGTGGAAGGCCGGCACCGCCGTGGTCGCGGAAGAGCTCGTCCGCCGCCTGGCCGGCGGCACCGAACGCGTGTCGATGTTCACCTTCGTGCCGGGCGGCGGGACGATGACCTATCGCGAGATGACCGAGAAGGAAGGCTACAGCGACGGTACCGTCGGCGCGGTGCAGACGTTCTTCTTTCGCCGCGAGGAAGGCCCGTGGACGCCGGAGAGCCTCGCGACGCTCACGGGGGTCGACGTCGTGATCCGCCTCTCCCAAGCGCTCGGCCAGCTCGGCATCTATCCCGCCGTGGACCCGCTGACCTCGCGCTCGCGCCTGCTCGAGGCCGCCGCCGTCGGCCGGGAGCACGTCGAGATCGCCGAGCGAGCGCGGCAGGCGCTCGCCTTGCTCACCCCCGGCGCCCCGGAGGCCGACGCCGTGGCAATCGCCCGCGCGCGCAAGCTCCAGCGCTTCTTCGCGCAGCCGTTCTACTGCGCCGAGCCGTACACACGACGTCCGGGCGTGACGGTGAGCGTCAGCGACGCCCTCCGCGGCTGCCGCGAGATCCTCGACGGCGTCCACGACGATGTGCCCGAGCAGGCGTTCTACTTCACCGGCAGCATCGCCCAGGTGCTGAGCCATGCGGCCCGGACGTAACGGCGGGCGGCGGGGATAGGGCGCGAACCCGGGCCGAGCCGATACGGAGCGCTCCCGCGTCGGGGTGATTCGGTAAACTCGGGCGGGCGGACGGTGATCGTGAAGGTCCTCTGACCGGGGACACCGACGACAAGGAGCGCAACAATGCCGATGGCTTCCCAGCTGGCACCCCAGATCGAACAGTTCATCCATGACAACCCGCAGGGCGTGATGACCTCGTTCAGGCGGAACGGCATGCCACAGCTCAGCATCGTCACCGTGTACCCCCGCGATGGCGGCGTTGGGGTCTCGATTACGGAGACCCGGATGAAGTTCAAGAACCTTCTCCGAGATCCTCGCTGCTCGGTGCTGATCTCGCACGCCGACTGGTGGTCCGGGTTCCTGGTGTTCGAGGGCAAGGCGGAGCTCACCCACTCCGGCAACACCGATCCCGAAAAACTCCGGATGGCACGCCGACACATCTTCAGCGCCACCACGAGACGGCGCAGCGCGGACTGGGACGA
>JBGPXN010000213.1:0-7375 GCA_041492755.1 Methylomirabilia bacterium
AACACCGTGGCGCTCCTCGACCCCGCCACCTTCGGCAGCGCCCCGGCAAAACCGTGGCGCTCCTCGACCCCGCCACCTTCGGCAGCGCCCCGGCAAAGCCGTGGCGCTCCTCGACCCCGCCACCTTCGGCAGCGCCCCGGCAAAGCCGTGGCGCTCCTCGACCCCCCAGCGCTCGGAGCCGTCCCGGGAGACCCGGGACGACCCTCGATGACGCGGTTCGTTCGCGGGCGCTGAGTGCGGCGAGTCTGGGCGGCGGTGGGAGCGATCGCGGTGGCGGCGTCCGCGTTCGCCGGCGAGATTCCGCGCGCCGAGCGCCGCTCGGGCTACGACTTCATGGGCCGCGAGACGCGCGCCATGCAGGACGACGACACCGCCAATCCCGGCCAGCTCTGGGTGCTCGAGGGCAGCGCGCTGTGGAACCGCAAGACCGGCGCCGCCGGCCGCGCCTGCACCGACTGCCACGGCGACGCCGGTGCGAGCATGAAGGGGGTCGCCGCGCGCTATCCGTCGTTCGACACCGCGCGGGGACGGCCGGTCAGTCTCGAGCAGCGCATCAACCTCTGCCGCACCGACCGTCAGCAGGCGCCGCCACTCGCCTACGAAAACAGAGAGCTTCTCGCGCTGACCGTGTACGTCGCGCGCCAGTCGCGCGGCCTGCCGATCGAGGTCGCGATCGACCAGCGGACGCAGCCGTTTCTCGATGCCGGTCGCGCCACCTTCCACCGCCGCCAGGGCCAGCTCAACCTGGCCTGCAGCCAATGTCACGACGACCACTGGGGACGCAAGCTCGCGGGCAACGTCATCCCGCAGGCGCACCCGACCGGGTACCCGCTCTACCGGCTGGAGTGGCAGGGCGTTGGCTCGCTCCAGCGGCGGCTACGGAATTGTCTCGTCGGGATACGGGCGGAGCCGTACGAGCACGGTGCGCCCGAGCTCGTCGATCTCGAGCTCTATCTGATGTGGCGCGCCCGCGGGATGACCATCGAGACGCCCGCCGTCCGGCCCTGAACGGGCCCGCCGAGCTCCTCGGCGAACGGCCCGTAGCGCGTACTTGCCTGGTTGAAGCTCTCAGGCTTTCGCCGGCGGGCGCGGGGTCACGTGGCCGCAGCGGCCGCAGGTGCGATGGGCTTCCGAGCCGTAGAACTCGTCGTAGGCGCGCGACACCGGGTCCTCGCGGTAGTCGGCGACCTGCTTGACGCTCTCGTGGAGCTGAGCGCCGCACTTGTCGCAGTACCACGTGAAGCGGTCGCGCTCGTCCGGCCGCCGCTTGCGCTCGAGGACGAGCACGAACGAATCGGGCGAGAAGCGCGGGGAGTGCGGGGTGCCCGCCGGGCAGTACACGATCTCGCCCTCACGGACCACGGCCACCTTCTCGTCGCCGTCGGGCGTCCGGTAGTGGAGGTTCATGTCGCCCTTGATCATGTACATGACCTCGGCGCTCGGGTCACTGTGAAACTCGCTGCGGAACTCGCGGCCCCGCGCGACGAAGGCGATGCTGTCGGGCGCCTGCCAGAGGACCGTGTTGGGCCGGCCGGAGTCTCGAATGCTGGTCATGACCTGAGCGAGATCGACCGCTTTCATCTCATCCATATTGTCCTCGTCCTGCGAAAGCCCGATCGCGGCGATGGTATTCCCGCCGCCGAGCGTAGTCTGGCTTACCGCGATCCGTCAACGCGCAAACAATACCGGTCCCGCGACAACCCGCACCACAGGCGAAAAACGCCCGGCTCAGACCAGGAAGCGCAAGGGCTGAAGCCCCGCGGGGTCGACGTCAGGCACGATGCCGCCGAGCTGTCGGGGTTTCCCCCATTGACGACCTTGGCGCCCGGTTTCTAAGCTTCGGCCGCGCGTGGTCGCAAGAGCCGGCCGACAAGAACGACTAGAGCGTCGAACCTCGGAGGTGATGACCATGTGGCTCTCGTGGCTGGGCCGAGGCGAGGAAGTCGCGCAGGATGAGGTCAAGGAGCTGACGAAGCAGTTCTACGTGACGCTGCGGGCCGCCGCCGCGCGGCTCGACAAGGACGACGAGACCCGGTCCCCGAAGAGCTTCGCCGAGCTCGACGCGCTGCTGGCGACGAACCGCTCGCCGACCTGGACCGACGCCTACCAGATCGAGCAGCTCCTCGTCGATCTCTTCTCGACGACGACGCTGGAGGTCGAGCTGCAGTCGCGGCTCCTCGAAGCGGCGTCCAGCCTTCGCGGAGACCTGGGCGCCTTCTACGTCAAGCAGGCCGCCGCACTGAAGACGCCGGCCGACCGCCGCGCTTTGCTCGCCCGGCTGGTGAACGATCTCCAGTGGCGATACACGGTGAACGAGGTGAAGCGGACATATACGAAGGGGATCACCCGCGACACCGGGATGATCTTCATCGGCGCGATTCTCGTCTTCGGGGCCGCCTTCGTCATGCGCCAGCTGTTCGGCCTCGCCGACCGCGATCTCCTGCTGGTCGCCGGGCTCGCCGGGGGCTGGGGGGCCGCGTTCAGCATGCTCGCCACCCTGCGGAGCCGGCTCGACGCCGCCGAACTCAACGACCTCAAGCGCATGCGGTCGCGCTGGCTCATCTGGTCGCGGCCGCTCATCGGCGCGGGCGCGGCGTGCATTCTGTACTTCTTCCTCGTCTCCGGACTGCTCTCCGGAACGATGTTCCCGGACCTCAGCACCAGCCAGCCGGCCCGCGGAGCGGCAACCGTGGCGCCGGCCGGCGCCGCGGCGGGAGCCGCGGCGGAGGCGCCCGCGTCCGCCGAGAGCAAGCCCGGCGCCTCCCCCGCCACCGTCAATCAGTCCAGCGCCGTGACGGCGAAGAACCTGGCGCTGCTCGTCGTGTGGTGCTTCATCGCCGGGTTCTCGGAGCAGCTCGTGCCGACGCTCGTCGCGAAGACCGAGAACCGGCTGAACGGCCAGCCGCTTGGTCCCGAGCGCTTCAAGCCTGGTCCCGCCGACGGCGGCGGAGCCGGTGACCCGCCGAGGTCGAACGGCGGAGCGTCCGAGAAAAAGCGGGCGGACGTGCCGGCCTGAATGCCCGCGAGGTTGCAGACCGGTCCGGCGGCGTCGGGAACTTCCTGAGCGCGCCGGACCGCGCCGTCAGGCTGCGTAGGGTCCAGTGAAGCGCGGCATGTCAGGCCGCCGGACTCCCGAGGGAATTGGAGCCCGCGTACACTGGGCACGAGGAGACTGGAATGCGCGCGACGGACGACCGTGCGATCGGAGAGCGCCTCCCGTACCGCGCCGTCGAGCTGGCCGAAGCGCTCCTGCGCGAGGCGCGCGCACAGCAGACCCCGGAGGAGCGCGCCCAGGCCCGCAAGCTCGCCCGCATGATGGCCGATCCGCACGGCAAGGAGCTCACGATCGCGCTGGCCGATCAGGCCTTCCGGAGCCGGCGCCCCAAGCGTATCGCCGACCAGCTCGCCCACCTTCTCGAGCGATACGGGGTGCCGCAATACATGGACTGGTGGGAGCGGGTCGCGCTCCTCCTGGGCGGGGCGCTGGCGCACTATCTCCCGAGCCTGGTCGTTCCCCCCATCGTGAGCCGGCTGCGCCACGAGACGCAGAACGTGATCCTGCCCGGCGAGGAGGAAGACCTGCGCCGCTACCTCGAGGAGCGACGCGGCGCGGGCACGCGACTGAATCTCAACCAGCTCGGCGAGGCGATCTTGGGAGAGATGGAAGCTGCGCGACGCCTCGAGGCATACCTTGAACTACTGGCTCGAGACGACGTCGAGTACATCTCGGTGAAGGTGTCTTCCATCTTCAGCCAGATCGACCTCGTCGCCTTTCGCGCGACGCTGGCGCGCGTGGCCGAGCGTCTCCGCACCCTCTACCGCGCGGCCGCCCGGCACCGGTACCGCCACCCGGACGGACGCATCACGCCGAAGTTCATCAACCTCGACATGGAGGAGTACCGCGACCTCGACCTCACGGTGACGGCGTTCCGCGAGGTGCTGGACGAGCCGGAGTTCCGGCCCCTGAGCGCCGGCATCGTCCTCCAGGCCTATCTACCCGACTCGCACCGGGTGCAGCGCGCGCTCACCGCGTGGGCGCTCGCGCGGCGGGGGCGTGGCGGCGCGCCCATCAAGCTGCGCATCGTCAAGGGCGCGAACCTGGCCATGGAGCGCATCGAGGCCGCGGTGCACGGCTGGCCCCAGGTGCCCTACGAGACGAAGATCGAGGTGGACGCGAACTACAAGCGGATGCTCGAGTACGGCTGTCGGCCGGAGCACGCGGAGGCGGTTCACCTGGGGGTCGCCAGCCACAACCTCTTCGACGTGGCCTACGGTCTCGTGCTGCGCGAGGTCCACCACGTCGAGCCGTGGGTCGAGTTCGAGATGCTCGAAGGCATGGCCAATCACCAGGCGCGGGCGGTGCAAGCCCGCGCCGGCGGCCTGTTGCTCTACGCGCCCGTCGTACGCTCGGAGGATTTCCACAGCGCCATCGCGTACCTGGTCCGCCGGCTGGACGAGAACACCGCGCCCGAGAACTTCCTGCGCCACGTCTTCGACCTCGAGCCGGGCTCGCCTTCGTTCATCGCCGAGCGCGATCGCTTTTTGGCCGCGTTCGAGGTCACGGCCACCGTCTCCGACGCGCCCCGTCGCACCCAGGACCGGCGGGCCGAAGAGCACGCCCGGCCTGTCTCACCCCTGCTCGACGCGAAGTTCGAGAACGAACCCGACACCGATTGGACGCTGGCCGCTAACCGCGCGTGGATCGAGGACGTCGTATCCCGCTGGCGCGAGCGGTCGCCGGAGGAGATTCCGCTCCAGATCGGCGGGGAATTCCGCACGGGAATGCGGCAAGGCGAGGGCCACGATCCCTCGCGTCCGCGGCAACTCGCCTACGGCTACGCGCTCGCCGGTCATGCGGACGTCGATCGCGCGCTGGGCATAGCACGGGCGGCCCAGGCGGCGTGGGCCGCGCTCCCGATCGCGAAGCGCGATGCCGTGCTCGAGGCGTGCGCGGCAGAGCTGGGCCGCCGGCGCGGCGACCTGATCGGCGCGATGATCGTCGACGGCGCCAAGACGGTGACGGAGGCGGACGCCGAGGTGTCCGAGGCGGTCGACTTCGCGCGCTACTACGCCCGGACGCTGCGCGAGGCCGCCGGCGAGCTGGGCGACTGCCGCATGGAGCCGCTCGGCGTGGTGGTCGTGACCCCGCCCTGGAACTTCCCGCTGTCCATCCCCGCGGGCGGCGTGCTCGCCGCGCTGGCGGCCGGCAACGCCGTCGTCCTCAAGCCCGCGCCCGAGGCGGTGCTCGTCGGCTGGCGGCTGGCCAACTGTCTGTGGGACGCCGGCGTCCCGCGCGAGATCCTCCAGTTCCTGCCCTGCCCCGATGACGAGATCGGCCGCAGGCTCGTGACGGACCCACGCGTGGCGGGCGTCATCCTCACCGGTTCGGTGGAGACGGCTCGCCTCTTTCTCGGCTGGCGGCCCGATCTCCCCCTCTTCGCGGAGACGAGCGGCAAGAACGCCATCATCGTCACGTCGCTCGCGGACCGGGATCAGGCCATCCGCGATCTCGTCCGCTCGGCCTTCGGCCACAACGGCCAGAAGTGCTCGGCGACCAGTCTCGCCATCTGCGAGGCCGAGGTGTACGACGACCCCGACTTCAGGCGCCAGCTCCGCGACGCCGCGGCCAGCCTCGAGGTGGGCAGCGCGTGGGAACTATCGAGCCGTATCACCCCGCTGAGCCAGACGCCGGGCGCCGCGCTCCGACGCGCGCTCACCGTCCTCGACGAGGGCGAGGAATGGCTGCTCGAGCCGCGCCCGGCGGCGGACAACCCGCAGCTCTGGTCCCCCGGCATCAAGCTCGGGGTGCGGCCCGCCTCCTTCTTTCACCGCACGGAGTGCTTCGGCCCCGTGCTGGGACTGATGCGCGCCGGGGACCTCGACCAGGCCATCGAGCTCGCCAACGCGCAACCGTTCGGGCTCACCAGCGGGATCCAGACGCTGGACGATCGCGAGATCGCGCACTGGGTCGACCGTATCGAGGCCGGCAACCTCTACGTCAACCGTCCCATCACCGGGGCGATCGTCGGCCGCCAGCCCTTCGGCGGCTGGAAAGCCTCCTCAGTGGGACCGGGGGCCAAGGCCGGCGGCTGCAACTACGTGCTGCAGCTCGCGCGCTGGCGCCAGATGACGCGCCCCGCCGGCGACGACGAGTCACTCCCGGAGCCGATGGCCGCACGGCTCGAGCGATGCCTGGCCGCGCTGTCCGACGCCGACGCGTGCGCCCTCGTGCGGGCGAGCGCGGCCAGCTACGCCCGCGCGTGGCGCCAGCACTTCAGCCGCGAGCACGATCCGAGCGCGATCCGGGGAGAGCGGAACGCCTTCCGCTACCGACCGTGCCGCCGCGTGATCGCACGGGGAACGACCGCGCGGCCGGAGGCCGCCGCGGCGTTGTGCCAGGTCATCCTGGTGGCGTGCGTTGTGGGAACGCCCCTGACCGTGAGCCTGTCGCCGGACTCAGGACCCTGGGCGTGGCTCGCGGAGTGCGGCGGGGTGGAGCTCGTGGTGGAGGCGGAGGCCGGGTTCGTAGACCGCCTGGCGCATCCGGACGATGCGGAGCGCGTGAGGGTGTGGGAGCCGATCTCGATCGCGGCCCGCGCCGCCGCCAACGGCACCGGCGTCACCGTCATCGACGCGCCCGTTCTCGCCAACGGACGCCTGGAGCTCCGCGGCTATCTGAAAGAGCAGACGGTCTCCCGGGTCCTCCATCGCTATGGCAGCATGACGGAGCCCTCAGCCACCGAGTGAGCCGCGCCGTGCCGACGCGCCGACCGCGGCCTCGACATCCCCTGCCCGGCCCGCGCTCGCAAGCCACTGGAAGACCGCCGACGACTCGGTTACCCTCGCGTCACCCGCGGTGACGGTCGCGGCCACTGGACGCACGACGCGTGGAATGCCACGGGAACGATGAAAGGAGCGGCGCCATGAGGATGAAGAACGCACTGTATCTGGGCGTGGCGGCGGTCGGGATCGCCGTGGTGTGGGCCGGCTCGGTGGTCACGCTCGGCGCCCAGCAAGCCGCGAGCCCGGCGGTGAGCATCGACAACGACGACATCGGCGGCGTGGTCACGGGGCCGAGCGGGCCCGAGGCCGGCGTCTGGGTGATCGCGGAAACGAGCGATCTGCCCACCAAGTTTTCCAGAATCGTCGTCACCGACGACCAGGGCCGGTACGTGGTGCCCGACGTTCCAAAAGCAAAATACAAGGTGTGGGTGCGCGGCTACGGCCTCGTCGATTCACCGAAGGTCGACGGCGAGCCCGGCAAACAGTTGAATCTCCGCGCGGTGGCGGCGCCGAACGCGGCCGCGGCGGCGCAATACTATCCGGCGATCTACTGGTACTCGATGCTCAAGATCCCGGACGCGAGCCAGTTCGG
>JBGPXN010000009.1:0-53462 GCA_041492755.1 Methylomirabilia bacterium
AGCGCAGCCCGAACACGCCGAGGTTCCAGACGGCCAGGGCCGCGGCCAGATAGGCGAACACGTAGTTCCGGTGGCTCTTGCGATCCGGCGCCAGCGCGCTCCCCAGGAGCACCAGGTTCAGGCCGAGCGCGAAAAGGGGAATGAGCTTATGGAGCGACATCTGCCGGCTCCCAGAAGCCCATGTGCGGGAACTGCTCCTTGCCACGCTGCTCGCGCATCTCGTCGCCCAGGATGGAGAACACGTTGATGTCCCACCGCTCGCCGTTGTAGACGCGGGCCTGCCGCAGCACGCCGTCGAGATGGAAGCCGCCGCGCTTGAGCGAATTGCTGCTCAGCACGTTGTAGCCGTACACCTTGGCTTCGACCCGTTGCAGCCCGAGCACGTCGCAGCCGAAGGCGAGGAACAACCGCGTGGCGTCCACGCCCCAGCCGCGGCGGATGAAGTGAAGATCGGCGAGCGCGGTTTCGAGGAACGCGAACTGCTGGGCAAGGTGGACCTCGTACAGCCGCACGAACCCGACCGGCGGATGCGGCGGGTCGAGTGGCTCCACCACGAGCGTGACCGACACGGGATCGCCGAGTACGAACGCGGCGAAGTCGGGATGGTACGGCCCGAGGTGCCGGCACCGGTACAGCAGCTCGCTGCCGACCATCTGGTCCAGGAGCGGCTCGCCGGCCCACCGCGCGAATAGCCCCAGCTCCTCCCAGGTCGGCTGGCGAAGGCCGAGGCGCCGGGTGCGGGCGACGTAGGCCGGCGCGCTCGATCGCTCGGGAGGCGCCGCCGCAAAGCCGGGCTCGAGCGGAGCATCGGCGAGGAGGGGGATCTCTCCGAGCAGTTCCGCCTCGAGCAGGGCCCGGTAGACCACTGGACTGGGCAGCACGGACAAGCGAGCGTCACGGCGTTCGGCGTGGCCAACCGCCTCGAGGATGGCAGCGAGGCCGACCACGTCGACGATTTTGACGGACTCGAGGTTGACGGTCAGGTTGGAGGCGCCGGCGGCGAGGTGGGCCAGGACGGCGCGACAGAACGACGGGGCGCTCGCCAGGGTGAGTTCACCGCTGACGGGTATGACTGCGGCGGCTTGTCCGCGTCTGTCCGAACGCATTACTGCCCCCAAAGCCCTGAGTCCTCGGGGCGCGCCGTGACCGTCCCCGGGCATGTGCGGGGGAGGCAGGTTTAGTGCCACAGGCGCGGGCTCGTGAAAACAATGCTTTGGAGGAGTGCTTGTCAGGGCCGTAACGAGGAAGGTGACGTGATGTCACATCAACATGCCCAAAAGCGTCGGCGTCAGCCGAGAGTGATCCGGGCTCCGTGGGCCAGGTCCGGGTCCAACGGGTGTGTTCGCCCGCTACCCCGTAGATGGAGTGAAAACAAGCGCGCTGCCGAGCCCGAACTGCCAATGCCGCTGGCGGAAGATCCCCTCTTCTCGTCGCGTGTGGACAACGCGCGAGCGGCGTTCCGCGATGCTCGCGACGGTCACGCAGGTAGGATTCAAGCAACGCGGGTGCCAGCGAGACTCAGCGAGCCGGGGAGCCCGAGCGACCCCGCGCGCTTCGCCCACGAGCGCAAGGAACCAGCCGTGCTGCTCCACGACCCCGGGCGGGCGCCATCGCCGTCCGGCGCTATCAGTGGCGACTCGCGTCACGGAGCTGACCATGGCCGTCAGGCCCTGACGAGTTTTGGTGGGGGGCCCGCGGCCGTGATCCCCAAGTCCGCGGAAACTCACATGGCCGGATTGGTATCCGGGTTGCGTGACACGTCAGGTCGTTGCCAGTGACTACGGCGCGACGCCGCCGGGAACAGGAGTAGCGGCATGGCCGGGATCAGTCCCTCGACCATCGCTGGTTGTCGGTCGGGCTCGGGAGGCGATGGGTTACGCACCGCCGGGTCGTTTGCCGCGCTCGGCGATGGCGATGCGGCACGCCAGGCGCGTGGACGTCGTGACCGGGCGATGAATCGTTGCCTGACCGTGATCCCGGTGGCCAGGGTCACCCTCGAGGCGCCGGTGCAACCCAGGGAGCCGACGGCACGGCAGTGGGGTCTGGCCGTCACCGCGGCTGGTGACGCCGCGCGGCGAGGCGGCGAGAATCCCGAGGCGGTGTCGTTGGTGGTCGCGGTCGACGCCAAGATTCGCGATGCCGCCGGCATTGAGCTCACACTCGATAGCATCGCGGTCGGCGACGTCATCGAGTGGGTCGCCGAGTCGCACGGCGAGCTCTGGATCGCTCATCAGCTCTGCGTCACGCCCGGCCCGCTCTCCGATGGAGACGCCCCCGAGCCCCCCGCGCCACGCTGAGACGCGGAAGCGTCAGTCGTCGCCGCCGTCGGCGCGTCGTTCGGACTCGCCAGCCAGTCCGTCTCCACCCACGCGATGGCCCCTTCCACCGCGCGGGTGGGCGCGCGCGGTTTCACCGGCCTCCAGCGCGATGAGGGCCTCGCACAGCAAGTTGTTCAGCTCGAAGTGCTTCAAGCGCGCTAGAGGAAGCGCCGGTTCTTGCGCTCGTCGGGAATGTCCAGACCCAGCATCCTGAGCTTGCCGTCGACGTACTGCTTGTACAGCGCGCGAATCTCGGCGTTGCCGACGCTCTTGAGTCCCCACTGGATGAACTTCGGCACGTTGGAGGACTCCGACCGCCCGAACATGTCGAGCGCGGCCGGGTACCATTTCTCCAGCAGCCGCTGGGCGAGCGCGCGGCCCCGCGCGTCCTGGCAGATCTCGGTCAGGAAGTAGAAGCCCATCTCGGAGTGGCCAAGCTCGTCGCGCTCGACGGTGGCGGACATCTTGGCCAGCGGCCGGTAGCTCGACTCCCGCCAGTCGCGGGCGTGAAAGGCGCCGTTGAGATCCACGAAGAAGTGGAAGAAGGCGTCGTCGGCCCAGCTCTCGCGGGGCAGGTGAAACGCGTAGTGCGCGTACGGCACGTCGCGCAGCGCGAAGTCGCGGTCGAGACCGACGGCGACGCGATGAAACATGATCGCGTGCTTCAGCTCCTCGGCCAGGTATTCGGCCTTGAGCAGCCGGGTCTCGAGGCTGGGAAAGAGCGCCTCGGCGAGGTCGAGGCAGGTGCCCATGAAGCCGAGGAAGCTCTTGTTGCCGGCGCGCTCGCCCTCGTGCCGCAGCATCTTCATGAGCAGCGCCTTGTACTCCTCCGGGAGCGGCTCGTCCTCGTCGAATCGATAGGTCGGCCGGCTCACCGCGCACACGATCTTCGGCAGCGGGTCGCCCTGGGCGTAGGCGCGGCGCCAGAACGGCCAGAGGTCCGTGCGCCCGCGCTCCTCGGCGTCGCGAATGACGTCCATCTCGCTCATCGCGTTCCCCTCCCGCTCAGCTGGTGGCGGTGTCGGACGTCACGCCGTGGCGCGTCTGGCTCTCACGCCAGCGCCCGGGGTCGAGCTCCCGCGCGCGCTCGCGCTGGTGACCGCAGGGGCAGCCGAGGAGGCCGGTGGCGTAGAGATCGAACTGGCCGTCGACCAGCGCTGCCGCCATGTCGGGCAGCAGCCGGTCGCCGACGTTGCCGACCATGCGGCCGCAGCCGGCGCACAGCAGGCGGTAGTACGTCCCGTAGGTGGCCGGCTGGCCGAGCGTGATGCCCACCCGCGCGTAGGCGGTGCGGATCTCGTCCACGATCGTGCTCATGACGCTCGCGTCCTTTCCCGCTCCACGACCTGTCGCATCTCGTCGCGGAGATCCTTCTTCGAGATCTTACCGACCGCGGTCATCGGGAATCGCTCGCGAAGCTCCAGGCGCTCCGGGAGCTTGAACTTGGCGATCCGCCCCTCTTCGAGCAAGGAACCGCGTCAGCTCGGCGAGCGTGAGGGTCGCCCCCGGTCGGGGAATGACGCACGCACAGGCGCGCTCGCCGAAGACGGGGTCCGGCATCGCCACCACCGCGACGTTCAGCACCGCCGGGTGGGCGAGGATGAATCGTGCTCATCGGAGCTCTAGAATACCGCCCGCGGTTTGTGCAAATCCACCGGCCCGTGTACCATCGGGCGCCGAAAAGCCCCGGCGCCGACAAAGGAGCGGACATGGCGCAAGACCTCCGCAGTCACCTCGACACCGTCAAGCGCAAGCGGCCCGACGAGCTCGTCATCGTCTCGCGCGAGATCGATCCCGAGTACGAGATCACCGCGCTCGTGGTGAAGCTCGAAGCGGAGGCCAAGCGGCGGCCGGTGTTGATCTTCGAGAAGGTGAAGGGCACCTCGTGGCCGATCATCACCAACGTGCACGCCAGCCGCGCGCGCCTGGCCATGGCCATGAGCTGCGAGCCCGCCGAGATGCTGCGCACGTATCTGCGTGCGATGGAACGGCCGGTGCCGCCGGTGATGGTGCCGACCGGGCCGGTGAAAGAGGTCGTTCGCCGCGGCGCCGAGGTCAACCTCTATGACCTTCCGCAGATCCTGCACCACGAGGGTGACGGCGGCGCGTACCTGACGGCGGCGATCTCGTTCGCGAAGGACCCGACCAGCGACGTCTGGAATTGCGCGTACAACCGGCTGATGATCCAGGGCCGCGACACGACGTCGATCCACCTGACGCTCGGCAAGCACCTCTGGGAATACCACCGCCTCGCCGAGGAGCGCGGCCAGCCCTTGCCGGTCGCGTTCGCCATCGGCGTGCATCCGGCCATCGCGCTCGGCGCGCTGGCCATCGGCTCGGTGGACGAGGACGAGCGCGGCATCATGGGCGGACTGCTGGGTGAGCCGCTCGAGCTGGTGAAGGCCGAGACGTCGGACGTGCTCGTGCCCGCCCACGCCGAGCTGGTGATCGAAGGCGAGATCCTGCCGTACGAGCGCACGCCCGAAGGTCCGTTCGGCGAGTTCACCGGCTACAGCCTGGGTCAGCGGCAGCGCGAAGTGCTGAAGGTGAAGGCGGTGACCCATCGCCGCGGCGCCATGTTCCAGGACATCTCGGTCGCCCATCTCGACCACATGCTGCTGTCCACGATCCCGATCGAGGCGAACCTCTACCGCGCCGTGCGCGCCATGGTGCCCTCGGTGAAGGCGGTGCGGGTGCCGGCGCCGTTCACGTGCTTCGTGTCGATCGAGCAGCGGATCCCCGGACAGGCGAAGAACGCGATGCTCGCCGTGCTCGGCGCCGACCTCTACATGAAGCGCGTGGTGGTCGTCGACCACGACGTCGACGTCTTCGACGATCGCCAGGTGAACTGGGCCATCGCCACCCGGTGCCAGCCCGACCGCGACATCACGATCGTCACCAACGCCCGCGGCTCGGACCTTGATCCGTCCACCAAGGAGGATGGCTACTCGGCGAAGTGGGGTGTGGACGCCACCGCCAAGCCGTCCGTCGCCGCGTACACGCCGCGCCACCGCGTCCCGCCCGAGGTCAGGCGCCGCTTGAAGCTCGAAGATTTCGTGGGGCGTCTCGATACGACCCGTTGATTACGAGGGGCGCCACGGCTTCGCCGGGGCGTCCCGAGCGACCTGGGGGGTATGGGGGGCCATTTCGGGGCCCCCCATGACAACAGGGAGCATGGCGGTGTCGATGCCGAGGGCGCTCTTGCCGATCGTCTCGACCATGCGGTCGGCGGTCGGGGTCATCAGCGTGCAGGTGCGCACGTCACGGAACGCGCGCTCGACGGGATAGTCGCGGGACGACCCGCGTCCACCGACCAGCTGCACCGCCTTCTCCGTGACGTGCAGCGCCGCCTCGGTGGCGATGTACTTGGCCTTGCTCGCGAGCACGCCCCGCGCGGCCGGGTCGGCGGTGTCCCACCGGCGGCCGGCGTCCTCGAACACGCGGCGCGCCGCCTCGAGGCGGATCACGAGCTCACCCACGTGGCGCTGCACCGCCGACTCGTGGGCGATCGGCGTTGGCGCCGGCCGGTACGTCCGGGTCTTGCAGTACTCGATGGCGAAGTCGAGCGCGCCCTGCGCGATGCCCACGTAGATCGCCGCGTACCCGAGCGCGAACGCCTCGGCCACGCCGATGCGGAGCGCATCGCCGGGCGCGCCGAGCAGCGCGTCGGGTCCCACGCGACAGCCGGTCAGCGTCACCGTGGGACTGTACGTCGCGCGCATCCCGAGTGTGTCCCAGCGGTCGTCGATCGCGATGCCGGGCGTCGTCGCGGGGGCGAGGGCGAGCGACAGCGAGCGGGTGACGTCGCCCCCGCCCTCGAGCGCGCACCAGACCATGTAGTAGCCGGCCCCACCGGCCATGGTGCAGAAGTGCTTGATGCCGTCGATGACCCATCCGCCGTCGCCGGGGCGAAGACTGGTCTCCACGAGGAACGTCCGCGACTGGCTCACCGCCGGCTCGCTCCCCCAGCTACCGAACAGCGTGCCGCGCTGGACGACCTCCGCGAAGTACCGCCGCTGCTGCTCGGCGGTGCCGAGGGCGGCAATGAAACGCATCACCGTGGAGTGCATCTGCAGCGTCATCGCGGTGCTGGCGCACCCGCCGGCGATGGCGCCGATGACGGCAAGATACGTCGGCATGTCGCTGTCCATCCCGCCGTAGGCCTTCGGGACCGCGAGGCCGAGAAAGCCTTCCTTCCACAGGTCGCGCCAGCTCTCGGTCGGGTTCTTGCCCTCGCGGTCGTAGTAGGCCGCACGCGGCGCGATCTTCTCACGCGTGAGGCGGGCCGCTCGCTCTACCGTCTGCGTATCGATGACGTGGTCCTCCTGCTCGACGGGCACTCCGCAGCGACGGGCATTCATACCGATCGCCGCCGGCGCGTGTCAAGCGCGATGGCGACCTCGCGCCCGGGACCCCCCCCGGTTCACCCGGGGTCGCGCCCGACCCTGGAGTAGACTGGCGCGCTGATGGCCGAGAACTACATCGGGTTGCTCGACGCCACCGCGCGTCGCTTTCCGGACGCGACGGCGCTGCGGTGGGATCGCGGCCGGCTGGCCTACGGCGAGCTGTTGGACCAGGTGAGCGGCTGCGCCGCCGCGCTGCGCGCTCGCGGCATCGGTCCCGGCGACCGCGTGGCGTTCGGCATTCCAAACCGCGCGGACTTCGCGATCGCGCTCCTGGCCGTCGCCAAGCTTGGCGCCACCGCGGCCCCGCTCGATCCGCGGCTCACCGTCGACGAGCGCGCTGCCATCCTGACCGATCTGGCGCCGGTCTCCGTGCTCGACGAGATCGCGGTCGGCAGCGAGCGGGAGCCGACGCGCCGGATGGTCGAGGCGCCCGCGCTCGTCCTCTACACGTCGGGCAGCACGGGACAGCCGAAAGGCGCGATCCACGGCCATCCGTCGGTCGCGTTCGCGATGCGCTCGTGGGCGGGCCCGATCATGGGGCTTGGACGCGAGGATCGCGTGCTGGCCGCATTGCCGCTGTCCCACGCCTTCGGCATCCAGGGCGCGCTCCTCGCGCCACTGGCCATCGGCGCCACCGTCGTGCTGCTGGAACGCTTCACCCCCGAGGGGGCGATCGCGGCGATCCTCGAGCACGCGGTGACGATCTTTCCCGGCGTCGCCACGATGTTCCAGCGCGTGCTCGCATCGCCTGCGCTGCCCGCGACCGGCTTTCCCACCCTGAAGTTCGCGCTTTCGGGCGCGGCGCCGTGCCCCTGGGAGATCGCGTCGGCGTGGCGGGAGCGAATCGGCGTTCGCATCCTCCGCGGCTATGGCATGACCGAGCTCTTCCGGCCGATCTCGTATCTCATCGCCGATCCCACCGACCTGCCGGACGCGGTCGGCCGCACGGCTCCGGGTGTGCGCGCGCAGGTCGTCGACGACGATGGTCGCGTGCTGCCTCCCGGCGAGAGCGGCGAGCTGCTGATCCGGACGCCGAGCAGTATGGACGCGTACCGCAACGCGGAGGCGGAGACCCGCGCGGTGCTCGACGAGGGGTGGTTCCGCACCGGCGACCTCGCGACCATCACCGCGGAGGGCTGGGTCCGCATCGTCGGACGCAAGCGCGAGCGCATCCTGCGCGGCGGCTACTCGGTGTTCCCGGCGGAAGTCGAAGCCGTCCTGCTCGCTCACCCGGCGGTGGCCGAGGCGGCCGTGGTGGGCCGGCCCGACCCGGAGCTCGGCGAAGAAGTCTTCGCGGTCGTCGTGCTCCGCGAGGCGCCGGCGGCCACGCCCGACGTCCTGATCGCGTGGTGTCGCGAGCGCCTCGCCACGTACAAGTGCCCGCGCCAGATCCGCATCACCGACGCCCTGCCCAAGAGCGCCACCGGTAAGGTGCTCAAACGACTGCTCACGGAGACCACCGGCTGACCGTCCACCGCCCTCGCGCCTCGGTGGCGTCGCGCGTGCTTCGCGTTGGGAGGCGTCGGGGCCCGTCCGTCAGGCCGGGGCGATGTCGAAGCGCAGCCGCGCGTGCGCCTGGCGTAACGCGCTCTCGGCGTCGGCGGGCTCGGCGGCGCGTGTGAAGATGAAGCCGAGGTACTGCCAGCCTTCCGGCAGCGGCACGACGTCCTGGCCGACGGGGATCGTGATGGCGACCTCGACCACGCCCGCCACCTGCTCGGCGACCTCGCGCCCGTGGACGGCCTGAAGGCGCCCGGCCCGTGGAATCGGGATCATCATGACGCCGGCCGCGCGCGTCTCGCGCTGGAGCGAATCGATGGGCCAACGCAGCGCGTGGCGGAGCACGATCTCCTCGAGCGTCATCCCGGTGCCGAAGCGGAGCGTGCGTGAGCAGAGGCCGCCGATGGTGCGCGCGGCGACCTCGATGATCCAGGGGCCGTCGTCGTTCACGCGCAGCTCCGCGTGGACGGGACCGTCGGCGAGTCCGAGGGCCGCGCACGCGTCGCTCGTGACCTCCGCGATCCGTTGCTGCGTCGGGTCCGGCAACCGCGAGGGCGTCACGTAGATCGTTTCCTCGAAGAACGGTCCCTCCAGCGGGTCAGGTTTGTCGAACAGCGCCAGCACGTGCAGTCGACCGGCGACGAGCAGGCCCTCGAGCGCGACTTCGAGTCCGGGCACATACTCCTCGGCCAGCACGTTCTCGGCCGCGTCCCCGCGGGCCGCGACGTCGTCGCGGCGGAGCAACGCGCTGATTCTCCGCACGGCGGCGATGAACTGGTCGGTGTTGTTCGCGCGGATCACGCCGCGGCTGGCCGACAGCCGGAGCGGCTTGACCACGCACGGAAACGCCACGCCGCGCGCGGCCATGAACGCATCGTCCTTCAAGGAGATGCGACGGAACCTCGGGACCGGCACCCCGGCCGCCTGCAGGCACTGACGCATCTGGTACTTGTCGCGCGCCGCCGTCGCGGCGGCGACGCCGTTGCCGGGCAGACCCAGGCGCTCCGCGATCGCGGCGGCGGCCACCGTCGTCGCGTCGTCCACGCCGACCACCGCCGCGATCGGCCGCGTGCGGCTCCAGTCCGCAACCGTGGCCGCGGCGGCCTCGGGGTCGGCGAAGTCGAGCGTCAGCAGACCGTCGGGGGCGAGCGCCTCGAGGGTGCTGGGGCGCTCGGAGGCGCACACGAGGTCGACGCCGAGGCTACCGGCAGCCTCGACGAACGCCTCGGTGCGGTAAGTACGGGTGGGAAGGAGCAGGAGCAACCGGTCCACGGGGACGACCTACCGGCCGCTCGATGCGAGTGACCGCGCGCCGGCTAGGCCTTGCCGGCGGTGTAGTAGGGATTGGCCCCGGACGCGTGATCGGTGGTGTCGAGCACTTCGGTCACTTCCGGAAGCTCTTCCTTGATCAGCCGCTCGATCCCCGACTTCAGCGTGACGTCGGCCGCGCCGCAGCCCTGACATCCACCGCCCATCTGGAGGTAGACGCGGCTGTCCTGCACGTCGATGAGCTCGACGAAGCCGCCGTGGGAGGCGACCGCGGGGTTGATCATGGTCTCGATCAGCTCTTGAACCTTGGTCTTGAGTTCGTCGCTCATTGGGGCACCTCGTGGGCGGCGTCGGGCCGCACTCAGGCGCTTACTGTACCACGTGATTTTTGCCGCCACACTACCGGTCTGTGACCCGTCACAGTGGCGGTCTGTGACCCGTCACACCGGCGGTCTGTGACCCGTCACACCGGCTGGGCGCGGGTCGCGCGGGCCACCTGGCCCGCCGTCGGCTCCGCTCAGCAGAACCACGGCTCGGTGAGCCGCGGAGGCCGGTGACGGTCGGGCGCCGGCACGGGCCGCGGTGCACGCATGGTCACCCCGGCCGTCTCGTCGGCGAGCGTCCGGACGCGTTCAAACGTGACGGCGGCGTCTTCCTTGCGGTCGGCGGCGTCGGCCACCAGCGCCGCGATGTCTTCCTGGAGGCGGTCCATGCGCGGATCGGCATGGACCCAGCGGTAGTGAAAGCCGTCGGCGACCCGCTCGCGGAGATACGTCCGCAGCGCCGGGCTGTCGAGCAGGAGCGAGCCGGGAGGGACGAGCAGGCGGATCGAGTACTGCACCGGGTCGATCGCGTCCACGAGGTCCTCCCGCTCCACGAACTCGAGGACGTCACGGAGGTCGTCGAGCGTGGTCCACGGGGTGAACGGGACCCAGGTCGGCCGCAGGGTGATCCCGGCCTCGCGCACCGCGCGGAGCGCGGCGCTCACGTCGGCGCGCGTGTGTCCCTTGTCGAGGTGACGCAGCACCGTGTCGCTCAGCGATTCCACGGCCGTGACGATGAACACGCAGCCGTCCCGCGCCAGCTCGGCCAGGTGCTGCCGTTGTCGGAGCAGGTGCTCGATCTTGGCCGTGAAGTCGAACGTCAGGGCGGGGAATTCGGCGTGGAGCCCGCGCGCCACCGCGAGGGCGTGGCGTGGCCCGTTGAGGAAATCCGGGTCGCCGAAGCTGACGTGGGTCGCCCCGGCCTCCACCAGCTGACGGATGTCGGCCAGCACGACGTCCACCGGTACCACGAAGAACCGGCCGCCGTAGAGCGGCGGGATCGGACAGTGCCGGCACATGTGCCGGCAGCCACGGCTGGCTTCCACCGAGCCCGTGAGCTCCAGCCGACCATCACGCTCCAGCTGCGCGTACTTCTTGAGCGACGGCAAGCCGGCGCGCGCGGGAACCGGGAACGCCAATCGCGCCAGGTGCGCCGCGGCCGGAACGCCGGCGCGACCGATGCCGTCGACGGCGTGGGCGTCCCCGGCCTCGAGCCGGGCGACGAGCTCCACCAGCGGGCCTTCCACTTCGCCGCCCACGACCGAGTCCACGCCGTGGGCGAGGAGGTAGTCCGCGTTGAGCGTCGCGTAGAGACCGTAGAAGCAGAGGTGACACGTCGGGTTGATCTCGCGGATGCGCGCGGCGGTGGCGACGCCGAGACGCAGCGCGGTGTGCATGGGGACCGATACCGCCACCACGCGCGCCCGTCGGACCTTGTCGGCGTCGAACGGCTCGACGGCGAGATCCATGACGGCGGGGGCGTAGCCGGCGCGCTCGAGGAAGGCCGCGGGCCAGGCCACGGCCAGCGGCTGGTGTCCCAGCTCGTAGCACGCCACCAGGAGGATCTCACCGGGTCCCTTCATCGTCCAAGAGTGTACGCCCGGTGATATGGTTGGTGGGCCGTTCACTCCCCAGTGTCCAGGAGGACGTCCATGACCTGCAAGATCACGATCCGGCCGAATGGTCCCTACCTCGTCGAGGGCGACTGTGAGATCTACGACCCGACGGGGGCGAAAGTGGACACCACCGGCCGGCCGAGGATCGCGCTGTGCCGCTGCGGCGCCTCGGTCACCAAGCCGTTCTGCGACGGCACCCACAGCAAGATCGGCTTCCAGGCCGCCGAAGCGGCCGCCGCCCAGGAGAAGAAGTAACGCAACTCAG
Source organism: Methylomirabilia bacterium (assembly GCA_041492755.1). GTDB lineage: Bacteria > Methylomirabilota > Methylomirabilia > Rokubacteriales > CSP1-6 > JBGPXN01. The sequence continues at coordinate 11,698 of JBGPXN010000009.1, forward strand.
GTCCGTTGGCGTGTAATCCCGACGTGGGACTGGGAAACGGTTTTCACCCGTTGTGGCGGTGGCTCGCGGGTGGTTAGAGTAGGGGCCGTACCTCCGGCGCATGGCACACCACGACATCCTCATCGTCGAAGACAACGCCGACGCCAGCGAGACTCTGCGCCTGCTTCTCGAGCTGGAGGGGCACCGCGTCGAGGTCGCGAACGCGGGTGAGCAAGGGGTCGCGCTCGCGCAGGCGCGGCCGTTCAGCGTCGGGCTCATCGACATCGGGTTGCCCGACTTCGATGGCTACGAGGTTGCGCGCCGGATCCGTGCCCTTCCCGACGTCGGAAAGCTCTTCCTGGTCGCGCTCACGGGGTACGGACAGCCGGACGACCGCATCCGCGCGCAGGAGGCGGGATTCGACGCGCACATCGTCAAGCCCGTCGATCCCGACGACCTGATCAAGGTTCTGAACCGCACCCGAAGCTGATCCGCCGGCGCGCGCTTCACCGAACGGCGCTTGCGCTCACTTCAAGAGTGAGCGAAGCGCGGCGGCGAGGCGCTGGTAATCCTCCGGCGTGTTGTAAATCTGGGCGGAGATCCGGAGCAGGCGTTGCGGCGCCGCGGGCCACGTCATCACGGGCACCTCGATCGCGTACTCGTCGAAGAGCGCGCTCTGCACCGTATCGACCGGGCGGAACTGGCTCATGGTCGTGGGCATCGCCGCCCGATCGTCGACGGGTAGCCGCACGCTTGCCAGGGAACCGATCATGTCCTCCGGGCACGGGGGAGGCGTGCCGAGCGCCTCACAGAGCCCGCGTCGCGCGGCCAGGGCGGTGCGGCGGTTCTCGGCCATGACCTCGGGCCAGCCGCCCGGGCGCGCGGCGCCGATCACGCGCAGCGCTTCCGGGATGGCGAGGTAGGCGCTCGGGTCGTACGTTCCGGTCCAATCGAACTCCAGATGGAACCGCGAGCGATCGGTGCGCGGCGAGTTGGCGCCGTGGCTCACGACGAGCGGGTGGATGCTCGCGCGGCGGTCGGGATGGACGTAGAGGAACCCGCAGCCCTTGGGCGTGCAGAGCCACTTGTGGCCGTTGCCGGTGTAGTAGGTCGCACCGAGCGCGCGCAGATCGAGCGGCACCATGCCGGGCGCGTGGGCCCCGTCGACGAGGACGTCGACGCCGCGTTCCGTGAGCGCGGCGACCATCTTCGCGAGCGGCAGCACCAGCCCGGTCGGGCTGGTGACGTGATCCACGAGGGCCAGCCGCGTGGCCGGCGTGACGCAATCGACGATGGCCGCGACCACTTCGGCCGCTGAGTCCAGCGGAAACGGAACCGGCGCGACCACGACGCGCGCGCCGGCGGCCGCCGCCACCGCGTCGACGGCGTTGCGGCAGGCGTTGTAGGCGTGGTCGGTGACGAGGATCTCGTCGCCGCGCTCGAAGCGCAGCGAGCGCACCACGGTGTTGACGCCGGTGGTGGCGTTCGGCACGAAGGCGAGATCGTCGGGGCCGACGCCGACGAAGGCGGCCAGGGCGGCCCGCGCCTCGTCGAGGAGCTGCGGAAGGTCGCGACTGAGGAAGCGGACGGGCTCGCGTTCCATGCGGTCGCGGAACCGGCGCTGCGCGTCCAGGACCGGAATCGGGCACGCGCCGAAGGAGCCGTGGTTCAGGAACGTCACGCGCGGATCGAGGGACCAGAGCGGGTGTGAGGTCATGCGTGAAGCCTACAGGACTTCCCGCGTCGTTTGACACCCCGGGGCGCCCCTTGCTAGCGTCGGCTGGTGACGGTGCGATCCCCGGCCGTCGATGTCGTTGGCGCGCTCACCGTCTGACCGCCGGCGGCTCCGTGCCCTGCGCCGGCGGGGCCTCCGGGGCGCGCTCATCGGTCTGGCCGCGGGCCTCGTCGCCATCGCGGTCGCCCGCGTCCCCCTCGTCGAGACCTACGAGCGCCGGACCGTCGATCTCCGGCTGCGGGCGCTGGCCGATCAACGACGCGCCGATCCCTCCATCGTCGCCGTCGTCATCGATCAAAAATCGCTCGACGCGGTGGCCGCGCCGCGCGAGCGCGGTGGGCTCGAGCAGGGCTGGCCGTGGCCCCGCGATTTTCACGCGGCCGTGCTGCACTACCTGCTCTCCTCGGGCGCCCGCGCGGTGGCGTTCGATCTCGTCTTCAGCGAGACGAGCATCTATACGAAGCTCGGCGTGGCCGACGACGACCGGGAGCTCGGAGCGGCGGCGGAGGGACGTCCGGTCGTTCAGCCCGTCGTGCTGACCGCCGAAGCGCCGGCGGCGGCGGACCGCGCGTGGCCGCCGGGTCTGCGTGAGCGGGGCTGGTCCCGGCCTCCCCGCGCGCGCGCGGTGGACGTCTTCAACAAGGCGACGTTGCCGGTGCCCGCCATCGTGCAGACGGCGGCGGGGCTGGGCTGGATCGGATTCGAGCCCGACGACGATGGCACGTGTCGCTCGATCCGCCCGGCCGCGCCCTACGGGCCGCAGGAGAGTCCGGACGTCGTGGAAGTGCCGTCGCTGCCGCTGGCGGTGGCGACGCTCATCGGCGCCCGGGTGGAGCGTGGCCAAGACACCTGGCGCGTCAACGGCGTTCCGGTGCCGCTCGACGAGGAAGGCCGGATGCTGCTCCGCTTCCACGGCGGCGAGCACGCGTATCGCCAGTACTCGTACGCCAAGGTGCTGGAGTCCGCCAAGCGCGTGGCGGCCGGGCAGTCGGTGTCGGCGGCGCGACCGGAGGAGTTTCGCGGGAAGATCGTGATCGTCGGCGCCAGCGCCGCCGGCCTGCTCGACTTCCGGGCCACGTCGATCGGCGCCATCCTCCCCGGCTACCTGATCCATGCGGCCGCGCTGGACAACCTGCTCCATGGCGACGCGCTCCGGCGTCCGCCCGGGCGGGTGCGCGCGGGCGTGCTACTCTTCCTCGCGCTCGTGGCCGGAACGTTGACGGCGCTGGGCGGGCGGCTGGGCCCGGGCGTGCTCGTGACGCTGGGCCTCGCCACGTTCTACGCGGCGGGCGCGGTGTGGGTGTTCGACGCGCGCGGCGTCTGGATGGACGTCGTGCCCCCGGCGCTGGCGCTCACGCTGGCGTGGGGTGGCGCAACCGGGTATGCATACCTGACCGAAGGCCGTGAGCGGCGATTCCTGCGTAGCGCCTTCTCGCGCTACGTCGCGCCGGAGGTCGTGGAGGCCCTGGTGGCCGAGCCGGGACGGCTGGCCCTCGGGGGCGAGACCCGCGAGGTCACCGTGATGTTCGCCGACGTCGCCGGCTTCACGTCGCTCTCGGAGGGGCGCGCGCCCCAGGAAATCGTCAGCCTCATGAACGAGTGCTTCACCGAGCTCACCCGGGTGATCCAGACGCGTGGCGGCACCGTCGACAAGTTCATCGGCGACGCCGTGATGGCGTTCTGGAACGCACCGGTGGAGCAGGCGGACCACGCCGCGCGTGCCTGCGCCGCCGGCCGCGAGCTGCTGGAGGCGGTGGAAACGCTGAACGTCGTCTGGCGCGAGCGCGGGCTGCCGACGATCGCCATGCGGGTCGGGATCGCCACCGGGCCCGCCGTCGTCGGCAACATCGGCTCGAGCACGAAGTTCAACTACACCGTGATGGGGGACACCGTGAACCTGGCGTCCCGTCTGGAGGGCGCCGCGAAGGTGTACGACACGAGCAGTCTGATCGCCGGCTCGACGGTGGAGGCGGCTGCCGGCGGAAGCGGTTTCCGCGAGCTCGACCGGCTGCAGGTCAAAGGACGGGTGACGTCGGTTCCCGTGTTCGAGCTGCTTCCGGCGACTGGCGTGGACGGCCGGGCGGAAGCCGACGCCCTGTTCGCCGCGGGTCTGCAGGCATATCGGGCGCGGCGGTTCACCGAGGCGGCCCGGCAGTTCGAAGCCGTGATCGCGAAAGCTGGGAAGGATGGGCCCGCCCGGGAGATGCTGGAGCGGTGCCGGCACTTCCTCGTGGAGCCGCCCGGTCCGGATTGGCAAGGGGACTACGCGCTCTCGACGAAATGAGGGGCGGAGTGCGCGCGACGCATCACACACTCGATCGAATGAGGAGAGCCATGAGAGCGAGAACCGCGGCTTCGGTGGCGGTGGTGACACTGGTGGCGGGACTGGCGGGCGCGCAGACGCCGCCGCGCTGGGTGGAACGCACGAAGGCGGACGTTCGCGGCGGCAAAGGCTCGTTCCACGAGATCGTCGACACCGTGGTCAAGGGCGAGCAGGTGCAGATCGTTCGCGTCGAGGACAAGTGGCTGTTCGTGCGCACGCCGCGCGCCAAGCAGGGCTACGTGTTCGAAGCCGCGCTCAGCAACCAGCCGGTGACTGGTGGCAGCTCCGATTTCTTGAAGCTGGCGCCCGGTGACGCCTCCACGTCCGCGACCGCGGCGTCCGCGGGCGCCAAGGGCATCTACGCGGAGCAGTACGCCCGCCAGAAGGGGTTCGACTATGGCGTGGTCCGCTGGGTCGAGGACAACCAGCCGCCCGGTAACGTCATGGAAGCCTTCGTGAAGGAAGGAGGGCTCCAATGAGGCGCGGGCTGCCCATCCTGCTCGTGCTTGCTCTGGCTGGTTGCGGCGGCCGGATGGACGTCGGCTCGGTGATGAGTGCCGCCCAGACCATGATCACGCAGGGGCCAGGCGCCGTGACGGGGGCCTTCGCCGACATGGACGAGCCTCAGGAGATCGAGCTCGGTCGCGCCGTCACCGCCAACGTCGGCTCGCGCTACAAGCTGCTGCGCGATCCCGCCCTCACGCGCTACGTGGCTCAGGTCGGCAACGTGGTGGCCGCGCGCTCGGAGCGGCCCGACCTCCGGTACTACTTCGCGGTGCTCGACGCGCCCGAGGTGAACGCGTTCGCCGCGCCGGGCGGGTACGTGTTCATCACGCGGGGGTCCCTCACGCTGATGCGCGACGAGGCGATGCTGGCCGGCGTCCTCGGTCACGAGGTGGCCCACGTCGCGCTGCGCCACGGCGTGGAGGCCATCAAGGCCCAGAAGCGCAAGGACCTCGCGGTGCTCGGGCTGCAGCAGGGGCTGCGGTTCACGTCGGCGGCGCCGTTCACCCAGGCCATCTCGCTGGCCGCGGACACGGTGGCCGAGCAGATCGTGCTGAAGGGCTTCAGCCGCGCCGAAGAGGAGGAAGCCGACCGCGCCGGATTCCAGTACGCGCGGGCGGCTGGCTACGACCCGGCGGGGTTGCGCGACTTTCTTGCGGCGCTTGTGCAACGCGGTGCGGGGGATACCCGAACGTCGACGTTCTTCTCGACGCACCCCGGCACCGAAGACCGCATGAAGGAGCAAGAGAAGTTGCTGGCCGCCGCCGCTGGTCGCGGCCAGCGCAATCCCGACCGATTCGCGAAGGCCGTCGCGAGCCGCTAACCGCCTCACTCAGGGCACCTGCTCAACGGCGTGGAACGTCGCCGGCCTCCCGGCGCCGCACCCCGACCCGGCGCTCGAGACGCGCCAGGCGTCGCTCGACGCGGCGAAGGGCAATGGCCACGGGGTCAGCGGCGGCGCCCCTCGCGTAGCCACGTTCCAGCAGATCGACGAAGAAGTCGGCAATCTGGTCTGGCGTCTGAGGGCCCTGGGGCCTGAACCACTTGTGCATCCAGTTGCACATGCCGTCCAGCGCGAACACGAACAGGGTGGGCGGCAGATCGCGGAAGCGGCCGGCGCCGACGCCCTCGCGGAACACGCGCTCGATCGTCCGATCGTACTCGCGCTTCTCGCGCGCCACGCGCCGGGCGATCGGCGCCGGCAACCCGCTCTCCTCGCTGAAGAACACCGTCAGGAAAGGCAGGTGGGTGGCCAGCAGCGTGACCTGGTAGCGGATGATGCGGCGGAGCTTGTCCTCGACGAGGAGCTCCTGCTCGGCGATCTGGCGCAGGCCGGTCCGCGACGTCTCGATCGTGTGCTCGAAGACCCGGCAGAGGAGGTCTTCCTTGCTCGAGACGTACTTGTACAGGGTGACCTTCGACACGCCGGCGCGCGCCGCGATCGTCTGCAGGGTGGTCGCCCGGTAGCCCATCTCGCCGAAGCAGGATGCCGCCGCGCGGATGATCTCGCCGTGCACGAGGGTGCGCGTGCGGGGGAGATCCGCCGCGGCCCGTGTCTTCGATCTTGACATCCGCGCGGGCGCCTCCGTACGATGAACTCCCAAGTTAAGAAACTACACCGTCAAGGAAACCACCATGAGCGAGTCCACGGTCTCCCCGCGCGCCCTCGTCGACGGCCACCGCATCGGCGCCCACCACGAGACGGTCTTCCGTCACGTCTACACCAGCGACCAGCCCGAGCTGCGCCGGCTCTACGAGAACGCCAAGCGCGACCAGTGGAACGCCAGCCGCGACATCCCGTGGAGCCAGCCCGTCGATCCGAACGCCGGCATCGTCGCCGACGAGCTCATCGACATCCACGGCACTCACTACTGGGCGCGCCTCAGCGCCGCCGAGCGCGTCGAGCTGAACCGCCGCTTTGCCGCCTGGCGCCTGCACACGCTCCTCTACGGCGAGCACGGCGCCATGCTCGTGTGCAGCCAGCTCGTCGAGAGCGTCTCCGGCGTCGACGCGAAGACGTTCCAGGCCACCCAGGTGGTGGACGAGGCGCGCCACGCCGAGGTCATCCACCGCTACCTCGAGGAGAAGCTCGCGGGCCTATCCTATCCGATGCCCGCGAACGTCCGGGAGCTGTTCGACGCCCTGCTCGGCGATCCGCGCTGGCCGCTCAAGACCATCGGCCTGCAGCTCGTGGCCGAGACGTTCGCCGTCGCGCTCTTCAAGATGCTCGGCGACACCGCCAAGGACCCCCTGCTGAGCGAGATCTGCCGGCGCATCCTGGTCGACGAGTCGCGCACATGGGCTTCGGCATGCTGAGCCTGCCCGCGGTCGTCAACGAGATGACGGCCAAGGAGCGCGAGGAGCTCGAAGACTTCACGGTGTGGGCGCTGGTGCGGACGCTCACCAGCTTCTTCCCGACCGAGGTGTACCAGGAGATGGGGTTCACCGCGGCCGAGATCGAGGACATCAAAGGGTTGCGGCGCGAGCGGGCCGGCGCCGAGTCCGTGCTGTTCCGCCGGCTCTTCAAGCGGGAGCTGCACGGCGCGCTCGTCGCGAATCTGAGCAAGGTCGGTCTCCTCAGCGAGCGGGTCAAACCGCACCTGGCCGAGATCGGCATCCGCGTGTGAATCAATAACGAAATGGGGGGCGGTTGATCAAGTGGGGGGCCCCGAATGGCCCCCCCCAACGCTCGGCAGCGCCCCGGCGAAGCCGGGGCGCTCCTCGATACCCGCCCCCCTCCCGGCTCGGAGCGCTCTGGAATCCGTGGCGCTCCTCGATACGTCGCGGCGAGACGGCATACAATACGTCTCCCTGAGCTCATCCCAGTCGAGATCGAGGAGCGGGCATGACGATCAAGGGCAAGGCGTACATCGCCGGGGTCTACGAACATCCCACCCGCAAGGCGGACGACAAGTCGCTGGCGCAGCTCCACGCGGAGGTCGCGCTGGGCGCGCTGCAGGACGCCGGGCTCGCCTTCGCGGACGTGGACGGCTACTTCTGCGCCGGGGACGCGCCGGGTCTGGGCGGGCTGTCCATGGCCGACTACATGGGACTGAAGCTCCGGCACATGGACACGACGGAGACGGGCGGCTCGTCCTACGTCATCCACGTGGCGCACGCGGCGGAGGCGATCGCGCTCGGGAAGTGCGACGTCGCGCTCATCACGCTCGCCGGCCGGCCCCGCGCCGAAGGCATGGCCACCGGAACGGCGCCGCGCAACTACGGGGGAAGCACGCCCGACGTGCCGTTCGAGTTCCCGTATTCACCGACGGTCGTGAACCAGTACGCGATGGCCGCGATGCGCCACATGCACGAGTACGGAACCACCGGTGAGCAGCTCGCCTGGATCAAGGTGGCGGCGTCGCAGCACGCCCAGCACAACCCGCACGCCCTGCTCCGCGACGTGGTGACGGTGAAGGAGGTCGTGGAGTCGCCGATCATCGCCGACCCGCTCCACCGCCTGGACTGCTGCGTGATCACCGACGGCGGCGGCGCGGTGGTGGTGGTGAAGCCGGAGATCGCGCGGAGGCTCACGCGCCCGCGCGTGCGCATCCTCGGCGCCGGCGAATCGGCGAAGCACCAGATGGGCGGCGCCATCGACCTGACCTACACCGGCGCGGTGTGGTCGGGACCGACCGCGTTCGCGGAAGCCGGGGTCAAGCCGTCGGACGTCAAGTACGTGTCCATCTACGACTCGTTCACGATCACGGTGCTCATCACGCTCGAGGACCTCGGATTCGCCGCCAAGGGCCAGGGTGGCAAGCTCGTGTCCGACGGCAATCTCATCGCGGGCACCGGGAAGCTGCCGTTCAACACCGACGGTGGCGGTCTTTGCAACAACCATCCCGCCAACCGCGGCGGCATGACGAAGGTCATCGAGGCCGTGCGCCAGTTGCGCGGGGAGGCGCACCCCAAGGTCCAGGTGAAGAACTGCGACGTCGCGCTCGCGCATGGCACCGGCGGCTCACTGGCGACCCGCCACGGCAGCGCCACCGTGATCCTGGAACGGGAGTGATCCGATGAGCCAGACCCGCACGATTCCCGCGCCGCCCGTGAACCCCGAAGTGAAGCCGTTCTTCGACGCGGCGGCCGAGGGCCGGCTCCTCGTCAAGCACTGCACGGCGTGCCACCGGCCGCACCACTATCCGCGCTCGATGTGCCCGCACTGCGGCAGCCCGCAGACCGAGTGGCGGCCGGCGTCCGGTCGCGGGACGATCTACTCGTACAGCGTCATGCGCCGGGTGCCGGTCCCGTACACGATCGCGTACGTCACGCTCGAGGAAGGCGTCACCATGATGACCAACATCGTGGATTGCGACTTCGACGCGATCCGCATCGGCCAGGCGGTGCGCGTGGTCTTCAAGCCGACCGACGGCGGTCCGCCCGTCCCGATGTTCACGCCGGCCTGATCGGCTCGGCCGCGCTCCCACGCTGATGACCGACGCGGTCGAGGCGGCGCGCCTCGCGCGGACGCTGCGCGTCCGCTGGCTGATCTTGATCGTCCCGTCCGCGATGTACTTCTTCTCGTATTTCCATCGCGTCTCGACCACCGTGGTGGCCGCGGACCTGATGCGCGCATTCTCCATCACCGCCAGCTCGCTGGCCACGCTGTCCGCCGTGTATCCGTACGTCTTCGTCGTCATGGCGCTGGTGGCGGGCAGCCTGGTGGAGACGCTCGGCCCCCGGTGGACGCTCGCCGCGGGTGGCGCCGCGATGGGGCTCGGCGCGGTCATCTTCGGCCTCGCTCCGGGCTTCGGCGTCGCGGTCGCCGGCCGGCTCCTGGTTGGCCTCGGGGCCTCGGTCATTCTCATCTCGTTCCTCAGCCTGGCCGCCGCGTGGTTCCGTCCCAACGAGTTCGGGATGATCGGCGGCCTCTCGCAGACGGTCGGGAACGTCGGTGGACTGGTGGCGTCGTCGCCGCTGGCGCTCATGGTCGAAGGAATCGGCTGGCGCTCGAGCTTCCTCGTGATCGGCGCCGTCACGCTGCTCGTGGGCGCCGCCGCCGCGCTGTTCGTGAAGGACCGGCCGGAGGCGGCCGGCCTGGCGCCCGTGAACCGCGCGGAGCCCGGGTCGGCGAAGATCGCGGACGTGCTGCGCGGCATCCCCGACATCGCGCGCAACCGACGCACGTGGCCGCCGATCCTCGCCGCCGGCGGCATCTTCGCGAGCCTGATCGCCTTCCAGGGACTCTGGGGCGTGCCGTACTTGACGCAGGTCTACGGCTTGAGCCGCGTCGAGGCCGCCGCGGTGATGTCGTGGCTGGCCATCGGGATCGTCATCGGCGCGCCCCTGGTCGGCCGCATCTCCGACCGCTGGCTCGTGGCCCGGCGTCTGCCGATGCTGGCGTTCACCGGCGTCTACGCGCTGTGCTGGTTGCCGTTCGTCGTGGCCGACCTCCGAGTGCCGGCCACGCTGCTCGCGCCCTTCTGCCTGTTCATGGGCTTCATGTCGTGCGGGCTCGTGCTCGTCTGGTCCTGCGTGCGTGAGGTCAACAACCCGGCGCGCGTCGGCATCGCGGTCGCCTTCTGCAACCTCCCGATCTTCGCCGGCTTCGCCCTGCTGCAGTGGCTCACCGGGCTCGTGCTGGACGCCAACTGGACCGGGCTCGCGAGCGGGGGTGTGCGCATCTATCCGCCGGCGGCGTATCGGAGCGCGTTCGCGATGTGCTTCGTGGTGGCGGCCGCGGCGGCCGTGGCGGCGGCGTTCATCACCGAGACCCGCTGCCGCAACGTCTGGACCGCACGCGAGGTCCGGCGAGCCGCCGTCTGAGAAGGGCCGTGGTGCGGGACCGGAAGTCGTCTCGCTCAGCCGTTTCGCAGCAGGGCAGCCACCGTCGCCAGCAGGACGGTGGCCCGATCGTCCAGCTCCTTCGCGGTGAGGTTGGCGATGGGATGGGGCGTGAGGGCGAAGCGGTATCCGGGCAAGCCCCAGCTCGTGGCCATGGCCTCGCCGGTCGCGCGGAACGGCTCGGTCACGACCGCGACGGCCGGTACGCCGGCCCGTTCGAACAGGATGGCGTCGAGCACACTGCTCGACGAGCAGGAGCCTCAGTCGCCGATCCCTGAGACGACGAGATCCGCCTTGGCGCGTAGCTCGGCGACGGCGGCCTCTTCGACCTCGTGGCTCGGCGAGCGCTTGCGGTGCATGAGGACGGGCGTGAGCCCGTATTCGCGGGCCAGCAGCGCACCGAGCTTCGTCAGCAGCGTATCGGAGTTGAACTTGGTGTTCTCGACGAGCGCGAGCCGGAGCCCGCGCAGCCCGGCCGGGCGCGGCGCGACCGCGATGTTGCGCGCCACCGGGGCGGACGTGGGATCGAACAGCGTCATGGCATCTCTCCGATCTGCGTCATGTCGCGTCGCTCGGCTTCTGCCGTTTCTGTTTCTGGCTCAGCTTCAGGGCGTGTCGCCGATCACCCGGATCGGTGTGGTCACGCTGCGCGTCCACTTGTTGCCCCAGCCCGGCAGGCACGCGGACCAGCTTCCGGCCCGGCCCCCGGCGCAGACGAGGAGCAGGTCGTCGGGGTTCTCGAACATGCGGCGCAGCGTCGTCGCGTCGCCCGGCGTCGCGTCGCCCGGAAGGCGCCCGGCGCGCTTCCAGTCGGCCACCGGTCGCCGCGTGTGCTCGATGAGGAAGTCCCGCACCCGGCGCTTGGTCCATCCGCTCTGCCGGAAGAGCTCGCTGTGCTCACCGGCGAACACCAGCAGCGACTGGCTGAAGCCCTTCATGTTGGGGACGCCGAGGTTGCCGAGCGCGTCGGCGACGCACCGCAGCAGCGGCTCCGGCTCGGCGGCGAGCTGGTTGTACACCTGGTAGAGGCTGTTGGAGGCGTAGACGGTCACCGTGCTCTGCTCGGGACGGAAGCCGCGCTCCACGTGGAGCGGCTCCCACGGATGGTCCTCTTCGTTCTCGGCGAAGCAGAACGCGTACTTTCCCGGATTGCCGAGGGTGGCCCGATCGAACAGGCCGGGCTGCGTCTGCATCACGTTCATCATCACGAGGCGCACCGCGCGGCCGATCGTCGCGTTGGCGCGCACGCCCTGGCCGAAGGCATTGTTGCCGGCGTTGATGCCGAGGCGGGGCGCCACCGGGCCGTTGACGATCAGCACCATCGCCGAGCCACCCGTCGAGCTGGCCGGGCCGTGGTAGGCGAAATCCGGATGACAGAGTCCCTCGAGGGCGGCGACGACGACGGGCAGGTACGCCGGCCGGCAGCCTGCGAGTACCGCGTTGATCGCGACCTTGTCGGCGGTGACGACCGTGTTGCGGCCCGGGATTTCACCGATCACCTCGGCGCCGGTGAGCCCGGCGCCGGCGAGCATCGCGGCCACCGACTTCTCCGTCGGCGGGACCACGGGCAGGCCGTCCGTCCAGCCGCGCTCGTAGTAGGCCTCGATCAGCTCGGCCGGGTCGTCACTCCCGACCATCACGCGTAGCGGATGCCCATGATCTCGGCCACCAGCGCCGGGCGCTGTTGCCCCTCGACTTCCATCGTCACCTCGGACGTCACGCGCACGCCGTTGCCCTCGACCGGCTCGACCTTGACCAGCTTCTGGCGCAGCCGTACCCGCGCGCCGGCGGGCACCGTGCCGGTGAAGCGTACGCGGTTGGAGCCGTAGTTCAGCCCGCGCTTCACCTTGTTGATCTTCACCAGCGTGGCGGCCAGCCGCGGGACGAGCGACAGCGTGAGATAGCCGTGGGCGATGGTCTTGCCGCCCGGCATCTCCTTCTTCGCGCGCTCGACGTCGACGTGGATCCACTGGTGATCACCGGTCGCCTCGGCGAACTTGTCGATCATCGCCTGGTCCACGATCATCCAGTCCGACGGTCCGAGCTCGGTTCCCACGTGCGAGGTCAGATCTTGCGGTGTCTCCACGATCAACGGTGTAGCCATGACGAATGCGTTCCTCCCTGGTAACCGGTGGGGCCGCCATCGTGCGCTTCGAAAGCTGCACGGTGTTCAGATCGTCGTGCAGGTGCGGCCGTTGGCCGCAGTGTAGCGCATCGCAGGACGCCCGGATCCCCGGGCGACAGTCCCTCCAGTGACAGGTGCGCCCGTCCCCGGTGATCGAGCCCAAGAGGCTGATACTCCGGACACCGGCAACACGCGCTGCTTCGCCGACGAAGCGCATGGCCGCTTCCAGAAGCTCCCCTCGGTGACCAGCGTGTGTTCTTGCCATGCATGGCATCGCGGCTGACGGTTGCGTGCGTTGAGGTGGTTGACTAACGCCAGGGCTGAGGTGCGGCGCGAAGCGCCGTCACCTCCAGCCCTTTGTTCGCCGGGCGATGGAGCTACGGGCTTGCCGCTTCCGCAAGCAATGCCCTTCCGAGGCCTTGCAGTAGCTTGACGTCGGTCTCGTCGATCCGTCCGTGCAGCCCGTGGACCAGCCGGTTCCGGACCGGTAAAAGGCGCATGAGAGTGTCGAAGTGGTCTCGGCCAATCTCGCCGGCCGAGTAGAGTTCCCGAATGAGAGCGGATGGCGGGAGGTTCTCAAGGGGAAGCTGAGCACGACGTCCCAGAAGTCGAAGACTGCCTTCGAGTGCGCTCCAAAACAGCAGGAAGGCCGCCCTAGGCTGACCTGCGCCGAGGAGAGTGTCTGCCTCTCGCGCCAGTTCTTGTAGCTCAGCCAAAGGCGCCGGCTCGGCCTCGGTAACCTGATCGGGCTCGAACGGATTTATGTAGACGACAGAAAAGCGCCACCCGGGCTGGCGGTTTACCCGCTCCGCGATCTCGCGGAAACGCTCGGCGACAGAGGTCTGTGTGCCCACCTTTACTTCGACGACGACCGACTCGTCCGCGCCCCTTGCGATGATGTCTGGTTGATAGCCACCGAGGAACTCGGGAAGGCCGGGTCCGCTGGGTATCACGTCAACGTCATAGCCTCGTCGGCGGTAGTCGTCAGCTACCTTTTGGATTGCCTGCGATTCGATCGGCGGTGGCGTCACGGAAGCACGTCCTGAGCCGGCGCGTCAGTCAGCGCGACGTACACGAACTCCCTCCCAAGCTCAAGCCCTGCGGCGAGCACAGGAGATACGGCATTCAGAGTGAAGGTCGTCCTGCGCCAGCGACGGCGAAGCTCCACATCGGTAACAACAGCATCATCCTCCAGGATGATCCCGATGAGCGCATCTTGAATCGGTTTGAGGATGTTGTCGACATCAAGCCCAACCTCATCATAAAAGTACAACAAGCTTATGGCGACCGGCGCCGTCGCCAGTTCCCGCGGGGCGGTAAGGGTGGCGCGAGCCTGCCCTGCGACAAAGTCCTTCCACTCACGTAGCCGCTCTCGCCGACGCGCCTGCTGTGAGACCGGACGTTGCGGGATCACAAACTCAAACGGAGTCATCCGCCCCTTTCGGTTGTTGCCAGTCTCTCTGCCGCCGAACGAACGCTGCGGCTCAGCGGCTCTTTACCGATCCCAGATCGTTTCGACCAGGGCGGCATCGCGCTCGGTGAGTTCACGCACGCTGTGTGTCGTTATGGACTTAACGCCGAGCCGCTGGAGGTGCCTTTCGAACTGCCTTCACGGCATCTCCTGAAGATTTTCGTTCGGATCGTAGTAGAACCGCGTCCAGTGTCGCCGATCTTGGCGCAGAAGAATTGCCGCCGGGGGCCAGACGATGATCCGTCTCCCGTCTCTCCCGGCCCAGAGCTGCAGCCGATTTCGTGACGACTCCACTTCGTGTCTGTCGGTATCTCCTCGTCCTTTCCGCAACTTGGCGCCCGAATCTGAACCACGAACCTACGGTGTTCGGCAACCGAAGGTCGCGGCCTATCCCGTCGGCCTATCGCGCAAGGTGTGGGGAGTCGCCCGTTTCGGGATACCAGCGCGGCGGACCGCGGCCTTGACCACACCCTGAAGAACGCGCTCAGAGGACGGCGTACAACGTCAGGGCATTCCCTGGAGTGCTGGTCATGCCGACACCGCCTGCGCCGGCCGGCAGTCCAAGCGACGGCTACTAGTGGCACAAGGTCGCAATTCAGATACAGGAGGCGGCCCACGGCCGCCGCCTGACCGAATCGGGCCTCAGCGCGCCGGCGCGGTGTACAGGTGGCAGGCCACCGCGCGGCCCTCGTGGGGCGCGAGCAGTGGCTCGGTCCGCGAGCACGCATCCATCGCGTGCGGGCAGCGCGGGTGGAAACGGCAGCCGGCCGGCGGATTGAGCGGGCTCGGCACCTCGCCCTCCAGCACGATGTCCTCGCGCGACTCGTCGGGGTGCGACGGCAGGGACGCGGCGAAGAGGGCCTGGGTGTACGGATGCTGCGGGCTCTTCGCGATCGAGGCGCCGTCGCCGATCTCCACGATCTTGCCCAGGTACATCACGGCGACGGTGTGGCTCATGTGGGCGACGGCGGCGAGGTCGTGCGCGATGAGCAGGTAGGACAGGCCGAGCTCGGTCTGCAGATCGCTCAGCAAGTTGAGGATCTGGGCGCGGATGGAGACGTCGAGCGCGGAGACGGGCTCGTCGAGCACGATGAGGGCGGGGGAGAGCGCGAGCGCACGGGCGATGGCGATGCGCTGGCGCTGACCACCGGAGAACTCGTGGGGGAACTGACCGAGCGCGCGCTCGGGCAGGCCGACCACGTCCATGAGCTTGCGGACGCGGCCGGCCACCTCGGCCGAGCTGATCTTCTCGTTGGTGACGATCGGCTCGCCGACGATCGCGCTGATGCGCATGCGCGGACTGAGCGATGCGTACGGATCCTGGAAGACGGCCTGCACCGAGCGCCGGTAGAGCCGCAGGCCCTCGGCGCCGAGCGCCTGAATGTCCTCGCCGCGGAAGAGCAGCTTGCCGCCGGTCGGCTGCTCGAGCTTCAGCACGAGCTTCGCGGTCGTCGTCTTCCCACAGCCGGACTCGCCGACGACGCCGAAGGTCGTGCCCTCCTCGATCGCGAACGAGATGCCGTCGACGGCACGGACCACTCCCACGGTTCCGCCGAACACTCCTTTTTTGACCGGGAAGTGCTTGGTGAGGTTCGCCACCTCGAGCAGGGTCGCCATTACGACTTCACCGTGGCGGCTTCGGGAACGCGGCCGGGTTGGGCGAGCCAGCAGCGCGCGATGCCGCCTTCGGCGACGGCGAGCGCGGGCGGCGCCTCCGCGCGGCAGATGTCCATGGCGTCCGGGCAGCGCGGCTCGAAGGAGCAGCCCGGCGGCAGCGTGGCGAGGTCGGGGGGCTGACCATCGATCGCGGTGAGACGCCGGCCCCTCTCGTGCATGCGGGGAATAGAGCCGAGGAGCGCGCGGGTGTAGGGATGCGCGGGGGCGTTGAAGATGCGGCGCACCGGTCCCAACTCCACGATGCGGCCCGCGTACATCACCGCCACCTGGTCGCACATCTTGGCCACGATACCGAGGTTGTGGGTGATGAAGATGAGCGCGAGGTTGTGCTCGCGCTGGAGGTCGCGGAGCAGACGCAGGTACTGCGCCTGGATGGTGACGTCGAGGCTCGTGGTCGGCTCGTCCGCGATGAGCACGCGCGGGCCGCACGAGATCGCGATGGCGCCGACGATGCGTTGGCGCATGCCGCCGGACATCTGGTGCGGGTACTCGCGCACGCGTGTCTCCGGCGCCGCGATCCGCACTGACTTGAGCAGGTCGCGCGCCCGGATCCACGCGGGGCCCTTTCGGACGCCCTCGTGCACGCGGAGCGGCTCCGAGACCTGGTCGCCCACCGTGAAGAGCGGATTGAGCGAGGCCATGGGGTCCTGCAGGATCATCGCGATCCGCTTCCCCCGCAGCTTGCGCATCTCGGATTCCGGCTTGGGAATGAGGTCTTCACCGTCGAACAGGATCTGACCACCCGCGATGCGGGCGGCCTTGGGCAGCAGCCGGAGAATGGACAGCGCGAGCGTGGTCTTACCCGAGCCCGACTCTCCCACGATGCCGAGCGTCCCGCCGGCGTCGAGGCTGAGCGAGACTTCGTCCACGGCCTTGACCACGCGCGTGCCGCGCGCGGTGACGAAGTGGGTCGAGAAGTTGCGGAGCTCGAGCAGGGGGCCAGCCACGCTCGGCGCCCTCCTACAGCTGGCGAAGCTGCGGATCGAGCTTCACCCGCAGCCAGTCGCCGAGAAGGTTGGCGGCCAGGACCATCAGCATGATGCACAAGCCGGGCAGCACCGTCAGCCACCAGTAGCCCGCCATCATGCCCTTCTTGCCGTCGGCCAGCATGAGACCCCACGCCGGCTGCGGCGGCGGCACCCCGACCCCCAGGTAGGACAGCGTGGCCTCGGTCACGATGACCACGCCGAGGTACAGCGTGCCGAGCACGATGGCCGAGTTGAGCACGTTGGGCAGGATGTGACGGCGCATGATCGTGCGCTTGGAGCAGCCGGCCACGATGGCCAGCCGCACGAAGTCGCGCTCGCGCAGGGACAGCACCTCGCCCCGTATGACCCGGGCGTAGCGCGTCCAGAACACGGCGGCGAGGATGATCACGATGTTCGTCGCGCTCGGACCCACCACGGCGGCCAGGAAGATGGCGAAGGTCAGCGCGGGGAGGGCGAGCCAGGTGTCGGTGATCCGCATGATGACCTGATCGACCCAGCCGCCGAGGTAGCCGGCGAGGATCCCCAGCGTGGTGCCGAGGAACCCGGCCACGATGACCGCGGTGAAGCTGACGACCAGCGACACGCGGGCGCCGAAGATCAGTCGCGAGAAGACGTCGCGCCCGAGGTGGTCGGTCCCGAGGGAGTGCGCCATGCTGCCGCCGGTCTGCCAGGCCGGGGGACGGAAGCGGTCGCCGAGGACGCCGATCTGAGGATCGTAGGGGGCGATGGCGTCGGCGAAGATCGCGAGGAGGGCGAACCCCACGATGATGCAGATGGGGATGAGGGGGAAGCCCTCGGTCCGGACGGACCGGACGGAGGCGAGGCCCCGGCGGAGCGTGAGAGCGGCAGCCTGACTCGTCGTCATTGCGTCGTTCCTTCTTTCCGGCGCTTACCGGTCATAGCGGATTCTCGGATCGATGACGGCATAGAGTATGTCCACGATCAGGCTGACGACGATGATCATGGCCCCGCCCAGGATCACGGTCGCCTGGACAATCGGGAAGTCGCGGAAGCTGATCCCTTCGAAGAGCAGGCGCCCGACCCCCGGCCAGGCGAACACCGTCTCCACCACCACCGCCACGTTCACCATGATGACGAGGTTGATGCCGGCCAGGGTGAGGACGGGGATGAGGGCGTTCTTGAAGGCGTGCTTGCCGATGACCAGCGCCTCCGACAGGCCCTTGAGCCGCGCCAGCTTCACGTACTCGGAGCCCAGCACCTCGAGCATCGAGGACCGGGTCAGCCGCATGTGGGCCGCGGCGAAGAACCAGCCCAGCGCGATGGCCGGCATCACCATGTGGAGCACGGTGCCGGACCCCGAGGACGGGAGCCAGCCGAGATAGACGGAGAAGAAGAGGATCATGAGGAGGCCGACCCAGAACGACGGCATGGACAGGCCGAGCAGCGCGAACATCTTGCCCCCGCTGTCCCACCAGCCGTTCACGCGCACGGCGGCGATGATCCCGCTGGGGATCCCGAGCAGGAGCGAGAAGAACATGGCCGCCCCGGCCAGCATCAGCGAGTACGGCAGGCGGTCCATGTAGATCTCCAGCACGGGGGACCGGTAGTAGAACGACTTGCCAAAGTCGCCGCGGAGGAGGTCGCCGGCGAAGCTGAGATACTGCACCCACAGCGACCGGTCGAGACCGAGCTGTTTTCGCACTTCGGTGAGATCGGCCTGGCTCGCCCCCGGCTCCACCAGGAGCACGGCGGGATCGCCGGTGACGCGGACGAACAGGAAGATCGTCACGGAAAGCAGAAAGAGGGAGATCATCGAATAGAGGATGCGTCGCGCGATGTAGCGTTTCATGTCTTCCCCTTCTACTGCTTGAGACGGAGGTCCTCGTAGGGTGACGAATATGTCATCTGGCCAGCGGGCGCAGTCGTCGCCGTATCGCTGCGCGCCAGGGTCAGCGCTAGCAGCGCGACGAACACGAAACGAGCTGGGCTCTGGGGCCGGATGGTCATCGAGTCCACCCTTCCAGGGGAAGGGTGGCTGATTATACATAAGGTCCCGGCTGTCAACCTCCGGACCCCATCCCGGGCCAGATTGCCGGCCGCGATGGCCGTCGGGGGGCGGTGCTCGGCTGCGCCGTCGCCCCCCACCCCCAAGCGCTCTCCGGGGGGTACCCCTACGCTCCCCGACCTCCATCCTGGACGCTGTGCCGTTTGACGGTACTGGCAGCGCAGGCTACGCTGGCGATCCGTCCGCGCCGGACGAGGAGGTCCTGATGACCGCGCAGCGCTTCCGCATCATCGATGCCGACGGGCACGTGATGGAGCCCGTCGGGATGTGGGAACGCTACATCGACCCCGCGTTCCGTGCGCGCGCGCCTCGCCTCGTGAAAGAGGGCGACGGCCACACGCGCTTCACCACCGAGGGCCGGATGCTCCCGCGATCGGAACACCGATCTGCCGCCCATTCGCTTCGTCATGGATCCGGAGATCCCCGTCGTCCGCGGCACGCGGCGCATCCGGTGACCGGCCGCTCACGCATGCGGTGAGCGGCACCGCTCCCGTTCGGAGGAGGTGGATCCCATGCTCGATCTGATCGTCCGCGGCGGAACGGTGGTGAGCGCCCAGGGCCAAGGCGCCTGGGACATCGGCATCGAAGCCGAGCGGATCGTGGCCGTGGCTGAGCCAGGCACGCTGCCGCCGGCGGGACGGGTCATCGACGCCCGCGGCAAGGTCGTCGTGCCCGGCGGCGTCGAGCCGCACACCCACCTCGCCCACTGGATCGGCATGCATCCGGACGAGAACCTCTACACGCTGGGGCCGGAGGACGACACGCGCGGCATGGCCTTCGGCGGCACCACGACGCACATCGACTTCTGCTGGGTGCGGCCGGGCGCGGACGTCGGGCCCACCATCGAGCGGCGGCTCGCGCGCTGGAAGGGCCAATCGCACGTCGACTACTCGTTCCACGTCGCGCTCTGCGGCCCGCTCGAGATCCGCGTGTTCGATCAGCTCGCCGACGCCGTCAAGGACGGGTTCCCGAGCTTCAAGGTCTTCACCACCGAGATCCTGCCGCCCCATCCGAAGCGGCCGCCGGCGCGGCTCGACTTCGGCCGCATCCAGCTCGCCATGCAGAAGGTGGCGCCGGCCGGCGGCATCATGGTGGTCCACGCCGAAGACCACGACATCGTGCAGTTCATGTACGAGAAGTTCCGGGAAGAGAAGCGGATGGAGGGCGCCAACCTGCCCCTCGTCCACAACAAGCTGTCCGAGCTGCTGTCGTTCCACCGGACGATCCAGCTCAGCGCGCACAGCGGCGCGGGGATCTACTTCGTGCACACGTCGGCGCGGGAAGGAGTCGAGGCGGTCGCGGCGGCCCGGGCCTCGGGGCTGCCGGTGTATGCCGAGACGCTGCACCACTATGCCACCTTCACTGCGGAGGATTACCGGGCGCCGCGCGGCTTCTGCTACCACACGTACCCGTCGCTCAAGTACCCCGACGACCGCCAGGCGCTCTGGGACGGTCTCCTGAGCGGCGCGGTGGCGACCACGGCCACCGACGAGTTCCCCACCTCGCTCGACCTGAAGCTCCGCGGCAAGACCATCGAGGACGTGACCGGCGGCAACCTCGGCGCGGAGGCGCGGATGGGGATCGTGTACACCGAGGGTGTCGTCAAGCGGGGCATGTCGCTGGAACGGTTTGCCGAGGTCACGTCCACCAACGCGGCCCGCATCATGGGGCTCTACCCCCGGAAAGGCGTCATCGCGCCCGGCAGCGACGCCGACGTCGCGATCATCGATCCGACCATCAGCCGGACGCTGACCCGCGACGACTTCCACGTCAGCGACTACAGCCCCTGGGAGGGCTGGGACGTGCGGGGCTGGCCGGTGACGACGATCCTGCGCGGCAAGGTGATCGTGGAAAACGGGCGACTCGCCGGTCAGGTCGGTGACGGTCAACTCATTCCGCGCAAGGTCGATCCGGTCGTGCTGCGCCGCCCCGCCTGCTGACCCGGCGGCGGTACCGCGGACGGGGGTACCGGCTGGCTGGTACAGTGCGGTGGAGACCGTGATAGGTCCCCGCCGACGGGCGTGTCGCGAGCCCGCGCGCTATGAGAGGCCATCTATGCTGAGGTTCGCGCTACTCGGGCTCGGCGCCGCCGCGCTGGTTGGACTGCTGATCGGCATGGGGTCCGAAACCATCCTCGCCTCGTTCTCGGCGCTGTCCTGGAGCCTCCTCGTCGTCCTCGTCTTCCCGTTCGTGCTCATCAGCGTGTTCGACACGCTGGGCTGGCACTACGCCTTCAGCCGGAACCTCGTGCCGTTCGGCGCCCTCTTCGCGGCGCGGATGGCGGGAGAAGCGGTCAACATGGGCACGCCCACTGCCTCCATCGGCGGCGAGGTGGTCAAGGCCTGGTTGCTTCGTCCGCACGTGGCCATGGACGAGAGCGTGCCGTCGGTCATCATCGCCAAGACGACGATCACGATCGCGCAAGGGCTCTTCCTCGCCGTCGGCATCGCGGTGGCGTGGCCGACGATGATGGGCGATTCCGCGTTGCTGCGCGGCATGGAGTGGCTGCTGCTGGTCGAGGTGCTGGCCGTCGGTGGCTTCGTTCTGGTGCAGCTGGGCGGGGCGTTTTCCGGCGTCGCGTGGGCGGCGCGGCGGCTCGGCGTGGCGGACACGATCCGTGCGCTGGTGCCGCTGGACGACGCGCTTCGCCGGTTCTACCTCTCCCGTCCCCGCCGCCTGGCCCTGTCCATCGCCTGCCACTTCATCGGCTGGGTCCTGAGCGCGCTGGAGACATACATCATCCTCCGGCTGCTCGGCGTGCCGCTCTCTCTCGTCACGGCCGTCGTCATCGAAGCGTTCAGCACCGCCGTCCGCTTCGCGACCTTCCTGGTGCCGGCGAGCCTGGGCGTGCTCGAGGGCGGCCACGTCGCGGCGTTCGTGGCGCTGGGCCTCGGCGCCAGCGCCGGGTTGTCCTTCAGCCTGGTCCGCCGTGTCCGCGAGGCCACCTGGCTGATCGCGGGTCTCGTCGCCTTCGCCGTGATGCGGTCCGTCCGGTCGGTGGCCCCCGCCGTCTCGCCCGGCGGCTGAGCGTCCAGCCGTGTGCGGGATCGCGGGGTTCCTGGCTCCCGGCGGAGTCCGCGCTGATCCCGATCTGCTCACGCGGATGGTGGGGGCGCTGCGCCACCGCGGTCCCGATGCGGTCGGTTATCACGTCGAGGACAACGTCGCCCTCGGCGTGGCGCGATTGCGCGTCGTCGATCTCGTCCACGGCGATCAGCCGCTCGCCAACGAGGACGGCACCGTGCACGTCGTGCTCAACGGCGAGATCTACAACTTTCGCAATCTCCGCGAGCGTCTGCGTGCCCGCGGCCACCGCTTCACCAGCGCGGGCGACACGGAAGTCATCGCCCACGCGTGGGAGGAGGAGGGCGAGGGCTGTCTCGACGCCTTCAACGGGATGTTCGCCCTCGCGCTGTGGGACCGCGCGCGCCGCCTCCTGTTCCTGGCGCGCGACCGGATGGGCGAGAAGCCGCTCTACTGGACGGACGCCGGCGGCTGGCTGGTGTTCGCCTCCGAGCTGCGCGCGCTCCTGGCTCACCCCGCCGTGTCCCGTGAGCTCGATCCCGCCGGCGTCGCCCGCTACCTCGCCTACGACTACGTGCCCGACCCGCACGCGATCCTGCGCGGCGTGCAGAAGCTGCCCCCGGCCCACGTGCTCGTGGCCACCGACGGCAAGCGCCGTGTCCAGCGCTACTGGGAGATCCCGTTTGCCCCGGATCCCTCGCCGAGCGAGGCCTCGTGGTGCGCCCGCATCGCCGCCGGGCTCGATGCCGCGGTCGCGCGGCGGCTCGAAGCCGACGTCCCCCTCGGCTGCTTCCTGAGCGGCGGCATCGACTCCACCGCGATCGCGGCGACCGCCGCGCGCGCTCGGCCCGGCATCGCCACGTTCTCCATCGGCTTCGCGGAGGCGCTCTACGACGAGGGCCGCTTCGCCCGCCTGGTGGCCGAGCGCATCGGCGCCCACCACGAAGAGCTCGTGATGACCGCGACGGACGCCGCCGCGGTGCTCGAGCGGCTGGGCGAGCTGCTCGACGAGCCGATCGCCGACATGAGCTTCGTGCCGCTCTATCTGTTGTCGCGCGCCGCGCGCGCCCGGGTCACCGTCGCGCTCACCGGCGATGGCGGCGACGAGCTCTTCGCGGGGTATCCCTCGATGGGGGCGGCGTGGTGGCAGGGCGCGTTCGGGCGGCTGCCGCGCCGGGTGCGCGAGGCGCTGGCGTTGGCGGCCGATCGGGTCCCGTTCACTCCCCCCCCGTTGCGCGATTTTCTGCACGCGCTCGGGTACCGACCCTCGGTGCGGAACCAGGTCCTGATCGGCGGGCTACCGCCGGCCCGCCATGCCGGTCTGCTGTCGGCGGAGATGCGATCGGCGCTGGGGGCGTTCGATCCGTATGACGACATCGAGCACGCGCTTCAAGGCTGCGTCACCGACGACCCGGTTGGCCGCCTCATCCACGGCTACTGCAAGCTCTACCTGGCCGGGCAAAACCTGGCCAACGCCGACCGCGCCAGCATGGCGGTGGGCCTGGAGCTCCGCGCGCCGTTCCTCGACCACGAGTTCGTCGCGCTCACGGGCCGCATCCCGTCTCGGCTCAAACTCCGCGGCCTCGGCGCCCTCAAGCAGCTCCTCAAGCGCGCGCTCGCCGATCGCCTCCCGCCCGAAGTGCTCCGCCGCGGCAAGCACGGCTTCACGGTCCCGTTCGGCGAATGGTTCCGCGGCCCGCTCGCTCCGGTGCTCCGCGACACGCTGGCGACCGAACACGTGCGCGCGGGCGGCATCTTCGACCCCGCCGCGGTCAGCCGTCTCGTCGACGAGCATGTCAGTGGCCGCCGCAATCACGGGAAGCTCCTCTGGTCTCTGTTCGTATTCGAGCGCTGGCGCGCAGCTCAGCTCGGCTAGCCCAACCTCGACGGTCGCCGTGGAAGCTCGGCTCGCCTCGCCCGACCGTCACCCCGCGTCAGCGGCGGGGTCGGGGCAGGGGCGCGGAGCGAATCGTTGGGGCGGCGTCCGGCCCCGGCCCCGCCCAAGCACGGTCACGCCGAAACAGCGGCCGCCCGGCTGACTCGCGCCCGCGGGCATCGAAGCGCCAGTCGCGTTACGATCACGCCCACCCCAACCAGGAGGATCGAATGGAACGCAGCTACATTTCGCTCACGACTGATCGCGCGCGCGGTATCCCCGGACTCAAGGATGCCGGTGTTCCCGCGGTGTTCTGCGACGCGGTGCGCGTGGACCTCACGGAGTGCACGCTCCTCTACATCTCCGGGCGGCTGTCGACGGATGCCAGCGGCGCGGTTGCCGGCGGGACCATGGGTGAGCAAACCCGCGGGGTGCTGGACGGGATCAAGCGGGTGGTCGAGCGTGAGGGGGGGACGATGGACGACATCGTTCGTGTTCGGGTGTTCGTCGCGGCGATCGATCCGGACGCGCTGAGGCAGATCCACGGCGTGCGGAGCGAGTACTGGACGCCCGGCCGCTATCCCTCGAGCACCCTCGTGCAGGTGAGCGGGTTCGTGCGCCCGGGCGCGTTGATCGAGATCGACGCCGACGCCGTGGTGGCCCGCAAGAGGTAGGATGAGGTCATGACACGGCCACTGCGCCTGCCCCGAGCCGACGGAAGCGTCGTGGAGTACACGCCCGGCCCCGCGCGGGAGTGGCCACGCCCGGCGCGTCCCATCACCGGTCGGGTGCCGTTTGCCGCCGTCCACGTCGTCGCCGACCCGTGGGCCGACGTCAGTCCGACGCTGGAGACGCGGCCCGACTGGGAGGCGACGCTCGCCTATCGCCGATACGTCTGGTCGTACGGGCTGGCGGTGGCGGAGGCGATGGATACCGCGCAGCGGGGCATGGGCCTGCCGTGGCCGCTGGCCGCCGAGCTCATCACGCGCTCCATCGCCGAAGCCCGCGCCTGCGGCGGGCAGCTCGCCTGCGGCGCCGGGACCGATCAGCTCGAGCCCTCGCCGCGGGTCACGGTCTCCGACGTCGAGGCGGCCTACGAGGAGCAGTGCGCGCACATCGAGCACGCGGGCGGTCGCATCATCGTGATGGCCAGCCGCGCCCTCGCCGCCTGCGCGAAGAGCGCGGACGACTACGTGAAGGTGTACGGGCGGCTGCTCTCGCAGGTCGCGGAGCCCGTGATCATCCACTGGCTCGGGGACATGTTCGATCCCGCGCTGGCCGGCTACTGGGGCTCGCGCGATCTCGACGCGGCCATGCAGGTGCTGCTGGCGATCGTGCGTGAGCACGCGGCCAAGGTGGACGGCATCAAGGTCTCCCTGCTCGATCAGGCGCGGGAGATCGCGATGCGCCGGCAGCTTCCGGCCGGGGTGCGCATGTACACCGGCGACGACTTCGACTATCCGACGACCATCCGCGGCGATGCGCACGGCCACAGCGACGCGCTGCTCGGCATCTTCGACGCCATCGCCCCGGCGGCTTCGGCTGCGCTGCAGGCGCTCGATGCCGGCGACGTTCGGCGCTACCAGGACGTCTTCGCGCCCACGCTGCCCCTGTCCCGCCACATCTTCGGGGCGCCCACGCGCTTCTACAAGACGGGCGTGGTGTTCCTGGCCTACCTCAATGGGCATCAGTCGCACTTCCGCGTGGTGGGCGGGCTCGAGGGCGCGCGCTCGGCCGTGCATCTGGCCGAGCTCTTCGTTCTCGCCGATCGGGCCGGTGTGCTACGGGACGCCGAGGTGGCGATCGTGCGAATGCGTCACGTCATGGCGCTCGCCGGGGTGAGCTGACATTCCCTTTCCTGATCGTTGCCGATCGCCTGGCTAAACCGGCCACCCTTCCCGCCGCCAACCCATGTCCCAGAACATCCACTCGTAGCGGCTCGTCGTCACGAAGTGCCGCCGCATCACGTCTGCCTCGTGGGGTTGCAGGCGGCTCGCGACCACGTCCACCGCGTCGATGACGGCGCGCACGACCGCGCCGAACTCGTCGGAGGCGTAGGTGCCGATCCAGCGCGTGTAGAGCGGGTCGGGAGAGCCGGCGCGCTCGAGCTCCTTGCCGACCTCCCAGTAGATCCAGTAGCAGGGCAGCAGCGCGGCGATGGCCTCGTGGAAGCCGGCGCCGTAGGCGACGGCGAGCAGGTAGCTCGTGTAGGCCAGGTTCGTGGGCGCCAGCGGCGTCGACGCCACCTCCGCGGCACTGAGACCGAAGTCCCGGAAGAAGCTTTCGTGCAGCGCGCGCTCGACCCGCAGCGCGCCCGCGGCATGCTCGTTGAACATGATGATCCACTCATCCTGGGGCGCGCGCGCGGCCGCCATCGAGAGCCCGCGCGCGAACTCGCGCAGGTAGAGCGCGTCCTGGATGGCGTAGAAGCGAAAGCTCTCGCGGGGCAGGGAGCCGTCGGTGAGCCCGCGCACGAACGGGTGGCGCAGGATCGCCGCATAGATGGGCGCGATGGAGCGCCAGAGATCGGTCGAGAAGGTCATGGCCGGTGTCCCCGGTATTCTAGCGCGCTATGATAGGCGGCGATCCGACCCCGGAGGGAATCATGACCGACGATTTGCTCGAGATCATCAGCGATGGCGTAGCCGTGCTCACCATGAACCGTCCCGACCGCCTCAACGCGCTCTCGCGAACGATGCTCGACGCCATGCTGGAAGCGCTTCCGCGGCTCGCCGAGGATCCCGACGTCGGCGTGATCGTGCTCGCCGGCGCCGGTCGCGGCTTCTGCGCCGGTGGCGACGTGAAGGCGATGGCGGAGGGAACGGAAGCCGGTACCGGAACGCTCGAGGAGCGGGCCCAGGCGCTCCGCTCCCGGATGGAGACCTCGCGCTGGCTGCACGAGATGCCGAAGCCGACCATCGCGATGGTGCGCGGCGCCGCCGCGGGCGCCGGCCTGTCGCTCGCTCTGGCCTGTGACCTCCGGATGGCCGGGGCCAGCGCCCGCTTCGCCACCGCGTTCGCGCGGGTCGGCTACTCCGGTGACTTCGGCGGCAGCTACTTCCTGTCCAAGCTCGTCGGCACCGGCAAGGCCCGCGAGCTCTACTTCACCGCCGATATCCTGGACGCCCAGCAGGCCCTGGCCCTCGGCATCGCCAATCGCGTCGTCCCCGACGACCAGCTCGAGAAGGAAACGATGGCGCTGGCCACGCGCCTGGCCCGGGGACCGCGGGTCGCGTACCGCTACATGAAGCGTAACTTCAACGCCGCCGAGAACGCGTCGCTGAAGGACTGCTTCGACCTGGAGGCGTGGCACCACACGCGCACCGGGTTCACCGAGGACCACCGGGAAGCGGCGAAGGCGTTCGTCGACAAGCGCGAGCCGGTCTTCCGGGGACGCTGACCACATGAGCGAGCGAGTGCGAATCCATCTCCGTGTTCCCGGCACCGCGCCGATGGCGCAGGTGCTCACGCTCATCAAAGGAATCGAGGCGGCCGGGTTCGACGGCGTCGGCATCCTCGACAGCCAGATGTTGTGCCGCGATACGTTCGTCACGCTCGGCCAGGCGGCGACGCAGACCTCGCGGCTCACGCTGTTTCCCGCGGTCACCAATCCGTTTACCCGCCACGCGTCCGTGCTGGCGGGCGCGATCCAGACGGTGGAGGAGCTGGCGCCGGGCCGCGTGAAGTTCGTCATCGGCACCGGCTACACCTCGGCGAGCACGATCGGGCGCAAACCGGCCACGCTCGCGGAGATGCGCACCTGCATCGCCACGGTCAGATCGCTGCTCGCCGGCGAGACCGTCGATTTCGACGGCACGCCCGGCCGGCTGGGCTACGCCGGCGGCCGGCACATCCCGATCTTGATGGCCGCCTCCGGCCCGAAGGCGATCGAGCTCGCGGGCGAGATTGCCGACGGCGCGGTGATCCTGGCCGGCTTCAACCGGGGCATCGTGGAGCGGGCGCTCTCGCTCCTCGAGCGCGGCGCTCGCCGCTCCGGACGCAAGCTGGAGGACCTCGAGATCATCTGGGCGGTGCGGACGGGCACGGCGGCGACCACTGCCGAGGCCCGCCGGATGGCGCGGCCCACCGCCGTCCACTGGGGCATCCTGCGCTGGGGCAGCCACTGGGTCGAGCCGGCCGGGCTTCGCATCCCGAAGTACGAGATTCCCGACGCGGTCTGGAAAATCTATCCGGATCTCTCCCATGCCCAAGACTGGGATGCCGCCATCGCGGCGACGTCATTCGTCGCCGACGACGTCATCGCGCAGTTGTGCGATGCCCTGGGGCTGATCGGCACCGGGGACGACGTCGCCGCCCGGATCGTCGAGATGAGCAAGCTGGGCGTGCAGAATCTCTATCTCATGCCGTTTCAGACGTTCACCCCGCCCGAGCCGGAGCTGCGCGCGTTCCGTGACGTGATCTTCCCGCGCCTGAAGACAGCCGGTCTTCGGTAGAGGCCGACCTTGCGGCGCCAGCCAGCTAGCGCCCGAGCTCGCTCGTGACCAGCTCCTGGAGCGCGGTCAGCGTGTAGGGCTTGGCGAGGCTTGGACGGCCGGTCGACGCGATGAACTGCTGCATGGTGGGATCGATGTTGCCCGTGATGAACACGACCTTCTTGGCCACCTCCGGCATCTCGCGGGTGAGCCAGCGCCAGAGATCGGCGCCGCCTTCGTCGGGCATGACGAGATCGAGGGCGACGAGGTCGAACGTCTTCTCCGCGAGCACGCGACGAGCCTCGGCCGAGGAGTGGGTCACGGTGACGCCGAACCCGATCTCGGCGAGCAGATCCGCGAGCACCTCCGCCACCTGCGTCTCGTCGTCGACCACGAGCACCCGGCCACCAGAAGGGGGCCGGATCGGCGCGGGGGGCGCCGTCGCCGCCGGCCCCGGCTTGACCGGTATCTCCATCACGAAGGTGGCGCCCGGCCCGCCCTCCTCGAGCCAGATGCGGCCGCCGTGCATCGCGACGATGCCGTGGGCGACGCTGAGCCCGAGGCCGGTACCCTTGCCCACTGGTTTCGTCGTGTAAAAGGGGTCGAAGACCTTGGTGCGTGCGTCCGGCGCCACGCCGGGGCCGGTGTCGCTCACCTCGATGCGCAGCACGTCGGCGGTCCCTCGCGTCCGCACGGTGACGTCGCCGGGCCGCCCCTCCATCGCCTGATACGCATTGGTGATGAGGTTGAGCAGCACCTGCTCGACCTGTCCCGGGTCGCCGTAGGTCATCGGTAGCTGCGGCTCGAGATCGAGGGTGAGCCGCACGTTCTGGGTGGCGCCGGCGTGGAGGGAGAGATCCGCCACGCGCCGGACCAGCGCGTTGATCTCCATGTCCTCCCGCCGTCCCGTCGTGTCGCGCGCGAACTGCAGGAGGTTGCGGACGATCTGGGCGGCGCGCTCGGCGGCGTCGCGAATTCGCTCGACGTGGCGCTCGGCCGGCGTCCCGGCCACGTGGCGCTCGGCCAGGTATGCGCTGCCCAGGACCGCGGACAGTGGGTTGTTGAGCTCGTGCGCGACACCGGCCACGAGCTGGCCGAGCGCGGACAGCTTCTCGCTGTGCACGAGCTGCTCCTGACTGCGCTCGAGCTGCTCGTGGGCGACCCGCAGCTCCTCGTACAGCCGCGCGTTGTGGATGGCGATCGCCGCCTGCGCGACGAAGCTCTCGAGGAGGCCGCGATGCTCGGGGCCCAGACCGAAGGGTTTGCGGCCGTAGAGGACGAGAACGCCGAGCAGGGCGTCGCCGAACACGATCGGCACCGAGAGGTTGGAGCGGAAGCCGTGCTTGCGGTACCAGTCGCGGGATCGGATGCGCTCGTCGGCGAACACGTCAGGCACGTGCAGCAGCTGGCGGTGCTCGGCGGCCCAGCCGGAGGCGCCCTCTCCGAACCGGCGGACGCCGCCTGGATGATCGGCGCCGATCGTCTCGTCGGAGAACGCCTGGCGCACGAGCTGATGGCCGGTGGCGTCGGTGATGGCGATCGACACCAGCGGCGCGTCCATGAGCTCGCCGGCGGCCCGGGTGATCTCACGCAGGACGTCGCCGGTGTCGAGCGATGACGACACGATCTGATTCAGACGGGCCAGGGCCCGGAGGCGCCGGGTGCGGGCATGCTGCTCGAGCGCGAGCGAGGCCTGATCGGCGAGCGCGGCGAGCAGCGCCGCCTCCTCCGCGTTGAACTGCCGGCGGCGGAGCGAATAGACGTAGAGGGTACCGATGATCCCGGCGGGCGAGCGCAACGGGACGCCGACGAAGCCGTGATAGCCGAGCTCGCGCGCCGAGCGCTTGTGGGCGGGATGCAGGCGCGTGTCCTCGAGCACGTCTTCCACCCGGACGGGCCGGCCGGTCTGCACGATCACACCGCTGAGGCTCTCGCCCAACCCTATCCGCGGGCGCAGCAGGTTGCTGGCGGACGCCGTACGGGCGCGCAGGACGAGGTCGTCGCCGTCGGCCGTCCGCAATCCGGCCGCCTCCGCCGCGAGCAGGCGCGCCGCCTCGTTGACGATGACGGTGAGGATCTCGTCGGGGTCGTCCACGGCGGCCACCCGACGCGAAACGTCGTAGAGCGCTTCCAGCCGCCGGCGCTCACGGGTGGCCACCTGGTAGAGCCGGGCGTTCTCGAACGCGACCGCGGCCTGATCCGCGAACGCGCGTGCGAGCTGCACGTCTTCCTCGCTGAACACGCGCCCGGTACGTTCGCGCACGAACAGCGCGCCGATGACCCGGCTTCGCACCAGCAGCGGCACCGCGAGCACGGCGCGGTCTTCCGGATCGATCCGCACGCGCAGGCCCGGCGTGTCGGCGATCTCCGGATCGGCGTACACGTCGGACGAGAACACCGGCCGGCGCTCGCGGACGGCGATGCCGAGGGCGCCCCGATTGCGCGGAAACGACACTCCGGGCGCGAGCCGCTCGGCGATCTCACCGGCGAGCGCGACCGCGACCGGATCGTCGGCCTCGCCGTCGAGACGGAAGAGGATCGCCGAGCGGACGCGGAGGAGGGGCAGGACGCCGTCGGCGATACGCTGACCGACCGCGTCGGCGTCGAGCGTCTCGGACAGCAGACGTCCGACGGAGGCGAGCGCTTCCGCAGCGCGACGCCCGGCTTCGCTGCTCGCGAACATGCGCGCATTGCGGATGGCGACGGCGGTCTGGCTCGCCAGCAGGTCGAGCACGTCGCGTTCTTCGGCGGTGGGGACGGCGTCCGCGGGCAGATAGACGTTGACGACGCCGAGGAGCTGCTGACCGGCCTGGATCGGGATTCCGTAGTACACCCTGAGGCCACGGGCGGCGTACCACTCCTTGCCGCCCGCCCGCGGGTCGGCCAGGATGTCGCTGACGAGCAGCGGGCGTCGGCTCTCGCCGACCACGTGGGTCAGCCCTTCGCCGAAGGGCAGTATCGGTACCCGGCCTTCGGCCGCCGCTCCGCCGACCCGGGCGAGTCGATACCCTCCCGCATCGTCGTCCACCAGCCGGATGACGCAATAAAGGTCGGCGCGAAGCGAAGTTACGGCCTCGATCACGTGGCTGAGGACGGCCTCGAGATCCAGCGCACTGGTGACGGACCGGGCCAGATCGGCAATCTGTCCCAAGCGATCAGAGCGCCCGATCATACTAGCCGAGACCGTATGCCCCCTGGTGGCGAGGCGTCAAGCCTCTCGGCGCGCACAAGAAAGTTGTGCCAAAGGGAGGGACGGGTCTAGAAAAGGAGGCGAGCCGGCGATGACCAAGCGACGCGAGTTGCCCCCCTCCCCACCCCCTCCCGACTCTCGCCTGAATGGCGAGCGCCGGCGTCTGGAAGTCCTTTACGAGGTCACGCGGCGGCTGACCGCCGCCCCGGAGACGGCCGAGATCCTGTCGCTCATCGTCAACGAGGCGACGCACCTGCTCGGCGCGGATGCGGCCGGGCTGCGCCTGCTGGAGGGGGACGAGCTCGTCATCAAGGCTCGCACCGAGGCCGCGACGGCGATCATGTCGCGGACCCGGCTCAAGGTCGGCGAGAGCCTGAGCGGCGCAATCATGGCCCGTGGTGAGCCGGTCGCCGTCGACGATCTCCAGGGCGACACTCGCTTCGATCCGGCGCACAAGAAGCAGGCGCTCGAGCGCGGGTTCCACGGCTTCCTCGGCGTTCCCCTCAAGACGCACGGGCGGATCATCGGGGTGCTGGTCGTCTTCACCAAGTCGCGCCGCGTCTTCCAGGCCGACGAGATCTCGCTGCTGTCGACGTTCGCCGACCAGGCCTCGGTCGCCATCGAGAAGGACCGGCTGCTGCGCCAGGCGCGCGATCAGGCGGGCCGCCTCCGGATGCTGGCCCGGGTGAACCAGGTCGTGTCCTCCTCGTTGGATCTGAGCGAGGTGCTCGACGCGCTGGTGGGCGCGGCGGCGCAGCTCACCGGCGCGCCCGTGGTGGGCCTGTGGGTCGCGCACGATGCCGAGCGTCTGCTGCACCTGCGCGCGCTGTCGGATCCCTCGTTGCTCAGCGACTACCCGGGGCTGGCCATCCGGTACAACGAGGGCCTCGCCGGCTGGGTCGCGATCCACCGCCGGCCGCTGGACGTCCCGGACCTTAGCACCGATCCGCGCCTGATCTCCCGCGACTGGTTTGCCCGTCACGGCCTGGCCAGCGCCTGGTTCGCGCCGATCGTCTTTCACGATTCGTTGCTCGGTGTGCTGGGGTTGCTGGGACGCGCGCCGCTCCGTCTCGACGCGGACGCGCACGACCTGCTCGACATGTTCATCGCCCAGGCCGGCGTGGCGGTGCGCAACGCGCGGCTCTATGACGAGCTGCGCGCGGCGCACCACGTTCTCGAGCAGCGCACCCGCGACCTGGACCTGCTCAACCGCATGGCCGAGCTGCTCCAGGCCTGCGTGACGGAAGACGAGGCATACACCGTGGTGGCGCGATTCGTGGGGCAGTTCTTCCCCGAGGACGGCGGCGCCGTGTTCGTCACCAGCGCGTCCCGGAACCTGCTCGAAGCGCGGGCGGTGTGGGGGACGGTCTCGACCACCGATGCCAACGTGTTCAAGCCGGAGGACTGCTGGTCCCTGCGCCGCGGACGGCTGCACCTCGTTCAGGACACCAACGCCAGCCTGCTGTGCAGCCACCTGCCGATCCCGCCGCCGCCGGCATATCTGTGCCTTCCGCTCATGGCGCAGGGTGAATCGCTGGGCGTGCTCCACCTGTGCAGCAGCGACAGCGGGGCGGCCGAACGCTGGTCGGAGGCCAAGCAGCGCATGGCCACGACGGTCGCCGACCAGCTCGGGCTGGCCGTGGCCAACTTGAAGCTCCGGGAGACGCTGCGGAATCAGTCGATCCGCGATCCGTTGACCGGTCTCTTCAACCGTCGCTACATGGAGGAGACCCTCGAGCGCGAGTTGAGCCGGGCCCGGCGCACCAACGCCTCTCTCGGCCTGATGATGATGGATCTCGATCACTTCAAGCACTTCAACGACACGTTCGGCCACGAAGCGGGCGACGTGCTGCTGCGCGAAGTGGGTCGTCTGCTCCAGGAAACGGTCCGGGGCGGTGACGTCGCGTGCCGCTACGGCGGCGAGGAATTCGTGGTGATCCTGCCCGAGGCGTCCGCGGAGACGACACGACTGCGGGCGGAGCGGCTGCGCGAATCGATCAAGCATCTCTACGTCACGCAGCGAGGGACCTCGATCGGCTCGGTCACGGCCTCCATCGGCGTGGGGACCTTCCCGCAGAATGGCACCAGCGGCGACGCGGTGGTCAAAGCCGCCGACACCGCGCTCTATCTGGCCAAGGGCACGGGCCGGGACCGCGTCGCCGTCGCCGAATAGGTCGTCCGCGTTCCCTCAGCCCGCGCGCGAGAGTGCGAGCAGGGTGTCCCAGAACAGCTTCTCGTAGCCTTGCAGCAGGCGCGCGGCGCGCGCCATCCGCCGGCGATCCGCGCCGGCCGTCAGCCCCGCGGCCACGACGGTCAGGACCTGGGTGTCGTGCTCGGCTGACGGCGTCGCGAACGAATCGAAGAACGCGGTGTGGGCCGCGCTCATGCCGTACTGCGACCGCAACGCGCCGGCGATGCGACCGCAGCTCTCGCCCCACACCGCGGCGTTCATGAGGTAGGCGACGGCAATCTCCGCATCGGAGGCGTGGACGGCCAGCCAGGTCACGAACGCCGGATAGGCCTGGGTCCCGGGCGCCGGCTCGTGGGCCTCGAGCCGCGGCTCATCGAGGCCGATCGCGCGCGCGAAGACGAAGAGCGACTCCAGTGCGGTCTGCTTGCCCGCGAGCAGGCTGCGGAACAACGCGCGGCTCGGGGCCGCGTCGAAGCGGCTGGCCATCAGCTCGACGCTGCGGAGATCGCTGGTCATGACGTGGTACTGCTCTCCGGCCAGGAGGCGCAGGTCCTCGCGGCGGATCCGACCCGCCTCCAGCGTCGCCAGGTAGGGATGGTTGCGGATGTCCTTCTCGACGCGCCCGAGATCGCGCTCCAACTCGCGGATCATGTCCTTGACGTCGACCATTCCGGCTCCTGGACGCCCGAGGCGCAGATGGATGTCGCGGCTGCAGGATCGTCACGCGATTGTACCCGGGGCCGCGGCCGGCCGGGGCTCACTGGATGATTTCTAACCGCTGTGGTGGACCCGCCAGCCGATTTCTGGTCGCGATGCCAGACCCTATGTCTCGGCGACACGGGTATCAGGGGGTGTCCGCCTGTAGTTTCGCGTAGTTCCGGGCCGTACAGGGGCTGGTACGGTTTCTGCTCTTAGGCCGGCCGACCCGAATTACATGGGAGGCCAGACATGCTGTTGAAGAACGAGGGTTCCGAACGACGGGAACGCGGATTGACGAAGCTGGAGCGGCTCACGACGATGCGGTTCCCGGATCCGCTGGACGAGTGTGTGCGGTGCGGCTCCCAGTGGGTCGTGCAAGAGCCGCAGGCAAGCCACTGCCGGATGTGCGGGTCGATCTACTACCTCGAAGGCGATCTTCGCATGCAGGAGATCTACGAGTCGGCCTGCCGGGTCAACTCGGTCGACTAGCGGTCAGGTCCGCACCCGCCGGCGGAGTCCGGACCCGCCGCGGGTGAGGGAGCGCCGTCCTCGCGCCAAG
The DNA here is from genome assembly GCA_041492755.1 of Methylomirabilia bacterium. Taxonomy (GTDB): domain Bacteria; phylum Methylomirabilota; class Methylomirabilia; order Rokubacteriales; family CSP1-6; genus JBGPXN01. The sequence continues at coordinate 46,286 of JBGPXN010000009.1, forward strand.
GCGGCGTGGAGGTTGGCGCCGCGTGACTTGCGCAGTCCCGCCCACAGATCACCCGCCGTTCGCACACGACTCGGCATCGTCCGCATCGTGAAGGCCTCCCGCTCGACGCCCTCGTGCACCTCCCCCCACGTGAGCGGTGTCGACACGCCGGCCCACGTGCTGGCCCGCGCGCTGTAGGCCGTCGCCAGCGTCTTGCCGCGGATGTTCTGCAAGTAGTCGATGTAGACGGTGCGGCCGCGCGCGTCCACGGCGCGCTCCACCGTGGCCACCCGCGGATGGCGCTGAGCGATCACCGTGGCCACCAGCTCGCAGAAGAGCCGGCCGGTTTCGTACGTCGTGGCCGGCGGCAGCGGGAGGTAGACGTGCAGGCCCTCGGCGCCCGAGGTCTTGGGGAAGCCGGGTACGCCCAGCCGCTCGAGCTCGTCGTGGATCCAGCGCGCCACGTCGAGCACGCGCGCGAACGGCACGCCGGGCATGGGATCGAGGTCGAGGGCCACGTGATCGGCGAAGTCGAGCGCGCCGACGCGCGAGAACCAGGGGTCCTGGGACACCACGGCCATCTGCGCCATGTAGAGCAGCGTGGCGAGGGATCCACCGATGAGCCGGCTCGGCACCTCGGTGTCGGTCGGCAGGACCTCCACCCGCACACCCCGCGGCACCTCCCCGGGGGCGCGTTGCTGATAGAACGTCTTGCCGGCGATGCCGTTGGGGAACCGCTTCATGACGAGCGGGCGATCGGCGATCGCGGGAAGGATCACCGACGACATCGTCACGTAGTAGCGCAGCAGATCGCCCTTGGTGAGACCCGGACCCTTCCAGAAGACCTTCGCGAGGTTCGTCACCGTGAGCTGGCCGCCGCCCGGCAGCGACACGGTGCCGTCGACCCGGCGCGCTTCGAGCTCTTCGAGGCGCTGCCGGAGCGCAAGGAGCGAACGCGACAGCGGCGGGCCCGAGGCATCCCGCGGCTCGGCGCGGTCGGACGGGCCCGGGGCGGCGTCTTGAATGTCGATGCCGCGCAGGGACGGCGCGTGCCAGTGAACGTCGTCCTCCCTCCGCACCGTCTCCGGGCGCACGTCGTCGCGCAGGCCGAGATAGGCCGGCGCGCGCATCACCCCGTCCGCGGTCCAGTCCGCGAACTTGATCTCCGCCACCAGCTCGGGCTTCACCCAGTGCGGCCGCGCGTTGGCGCGCGGCCGCACCCGGAACGGGCAGTCGGGTGTCTCCAGTGGCTCCAGGATCGCGGCCAGACGCGCGAGCTCCTTCTGATCGAAACCGGTGCCGACGTGGCCGACGTATTCGAGGCCGCCGTCGCCGTACACGCCCAGGAGGAGCGAGCCGAAGAACGCCCGCGACCGCCGCGGCTCGGTGAAGCCGCCGATCACGCACTCCTGCCGGCGGAGGAGCTTCAGCTTGCGCCAGGCCGGACTCCGCCGGCCGCTTTGGTACGGCGAATCGAGGTGCTTGGCGACGATGCCTTCCCAGCCGTGGGCGACCGCGTCGCGGTAGAGCGGGCGGCCGTCGCCGGGGACGAAGGTGCTGAGGCGGAGCAGGGCCGAGCCCGCGTTGCCGAAGATGCGCTCGAGGCGGGCTCGCCGCGCCACCAGGGGCAGCGCCCGCACGTCGGCGCGCCCGTCGCGCAGGACGTCGAACGCGATGAACGCCACCGGCCGGGCCGGCGGAATCACGCCGGTGACGTGGATACGCCCTTGGAGCGCCTGGAAGCCCGTGGGCTCGCCGGCGTCGTCGAGGGCGACGATCTCGCCGTCGAGCAGCACGCCCGCCTTCAGGCGGCGCGCGAATGTCGTGAGGGCCCGGGCGATCTCGGGGAACTGGCGGGTCTTGTCGTTGCCGAGCCGCGACGTGATGCGCACGCCGCGGCCGGGCTCGACGTCGACGAGGGCGCGGATGCCGTCGTACTTGGGCTCGTAGGCCAGCCGCTCGTCCCGTAACGGCGCCTCTTCGAGCGCGGCCAGCATCGGGCGCACGGCGCTCGCCTCCGCCGTCCACGGCTTGATGGCGGCCGGCGCCGTGGGCGCGTTGGCTCTCCTCGGCGTGGTCGCCATGATTCGGATCGTAACAGGCGGGGTCGCGGCCGGCCGGGGGGCCGAACGACGGTTTGCCGCGCGCGCCGGGAGAGGGTAGCCTGCGCTACGCGATGGGCTTCCTGCTGCGGGTGCTGATCAACACGGCCGCGATCTACCTCGTGGCCCACATCGTCGCCGGCATCGAAGTCAGCGGTGTCGGGGCGGCCCTCGGCGCCGGCCTCGTGCTCGGCGTCGTCAACGCGGTCGTGCGTCCCGTGCTCGTGGTCCTCACCCTTCCCGTCACCCTGATCACGCTCGGACTCTTCCTGTTCGTCCTCAACGGGCTCTGCCTGTGGCTGACGTCGCTCGTCGTGAAGGGTTTCGTGGTGCGCAGCTTCTGGTCGGCCGTGCTCGGCGCGCTCATCATCAGCGTGGTGAGCTTTATCCTGACCGCCGTGGTCAGCGACACCGGCCGGGTGATGGTGATCACCCGCCGGCGGGAGTGAGCGCTACTCGGCGCGGCCGCGGACTTCGTCGATCGCCGACGGCCGTTCCAATCGCGGGTTCGCCAGGTCGACGGTGACGCGGAGCGCCCGGAGCCCGTGCACCCCCTGCAGCTCGTCCAGGTCCAGGTCTTCCGGCTCGCCGATCAGGTAGCCGAGGTGTTGCAGGTACTCGAGATACCCGCGGTATTCCACGGCTTCGGACGGTTGCGTGTAGACGATGACGATCTTGCCGGGCTGGGTCGCCCGCTCGCCGCTGCCGCGGACGACGGCTTTGTCGATGCGCTTCTTGACGATCTCGTAGCGCACGTCGTAGGCGCCCGCCACGTCGAACCGCTTCTCGTCGAAGCGGAAGTGGATGGAGAGCGGGGCGTCTTGCACCAGCACCAGGTGCGTCATGTCGAGGGGCACCGGGAGCTCGTCACGGAGCTGGTGGGAGCGCAGCGCGATCCCGCACGTCACCATGAGCTGCCACAGTCGGAGGTTCTTCAGATAGAGGGGATCGAAGCGTCCGTCTTCGAGCAACGACGCGCCGACGTAGATCTGGTGGTCCACGCCGTCGGTCTTCTGCTTCTCGAAGTAGTGCGGGAACATCGCCTGCGCCGTCTGCTCTTCGAGGTCGATGTAGGCTGACACCGCATCCGCGAGCCGCGTCACGCTCTGCTCGAACAGCCGCCGGCGGTCGTAGACGGTGCCGCGGCGTGGATCCAGCGCCGCACGGTACGCCTCGATCTTGTCCCGCACCCCGGCGCCCAATCCTTGAAGATGCTCGAACAGCGACTCCACCTCGGAGCGCAGGAACGCCACGATGCCGACCTCGTCACCCGACCGCGCGCCCTCTTCGATCCGCGCCAGGTGCTTGTCGATCCGGTACAGCAGCTCGTCCAGCACGGGCAGTCGCTGGGCCCGGTGCGCGGCCACCACGACGTCCCGGGCGAGGCGGGTCTGGGTGACGAGGTCGGCCTGGATGGCCAGCGCCCGGTGCGTCGAGGAGCCCCGGATGTCCGACAGCGCGTAGAGTGGGTACACACCCTCGAAGACGATCGGCTCGATCTCACCCAGCGCTTCGGCGTGGGCCCGGCTGGCGCGCTCGACGCCGTCGAGGATGGCGCGCCGGAACCGCCACTCGACCACCGGGTGGATGGCGGTGCACTTTTCCTTGATCAGCGTCTGGACGCGGTCGTCGAGCTCCTTGAGGCTGCGCTGGACGGCGACGGCGAAGAGCGGCAGCACGTCGTGCAGCTTCGGCAGGTGCGTCGCGTTCAGATCCCCCGGGTTGGGCGAGTTCAGCTCGAGGGTACCGATCACTTCGTCCTGGTAGATCAGCGGGGCCACCACCAGGTTGCGCACGCCCTCGCAGAACAGGTGCTCTTCGGCGCGCGTCCGAGGGGAGAGCGTGGTGAGGTCGTCGACGATCACCGGTTGACCGGAGTCGACCGCCCGCTGGTAGGCGGAGCCGGCGAACTCGGAGGTCTTGTGGTGCGCGGAGTCGGCGAAGATGCAGGCGTGCTCGAGCTTGGAGCCGTAGTTGAGCACGAGCACCTGATCGCCCTGGAGCGCGGCCAGGCCGAACTGCAGCTCGGGCCGCCGGAACAGCGTCCGCAGCGCGGCCTGGAGATTGGCGAACCGGGCCGGGGAGACGATCGACTCACGGTCGATCAGATCGCGCTTGATCCCGGACAGCACTTCCTGGTCGGTGACGTCGATGGCGCGGAAGATCGTGAAGCCGCGGAAGAGGAACCGCTCGGGGGGCAGCAGCACGCGCAGGGCTTCGGGATCGAGGATGTGGCTGCAGAGCTGCGCTTCGAGCTCGCCGGTGAACTCCGGCACCGCACCGACCGGCTCGACGTCCACGAACCGCCAGTCGAACTCCATCTTGAAGTGTCGGTCGAGACCGGTCTGCGGATCGGTGGCCGTGAGCACGAGCGGATACTCGATCTCGCGCGGGACGCCGTAGACGCGCTCCAGCACCAGGGCGTAGGCGAGCAGGCGGCGCAGCGTCCCCACCATCGGCGCGTCGACGTTGATCCGCCCACGGAGCCCCCCGTCCTCGGCGCTGAGCAGCCGCTCGAACGCCGGGGTGCCGTAGAAGCTCCGGAGCTGGAAGGGGATGAGCGCGGCCTCGTACTCCTGGTCGAAGAAAGCCGGCGGGAACACCGCCGCCATCAGGACGTCCACGAGCTTGCGGTGCCGCTGGATGACGTCGAGGTCGGTGATGGGCTCGAGCAGCTCGGGCGCTCGCTCGACTCCCTCGCGCACCATCCGGACGAACGTGCCCTTGACGGAGTCGTCATCGCCGAAGGTCCGCGTCCAGAACGCCACCAGAGGCGCGAGGCTCAACTCGCAGCGAAACGGGAAGGCGTCCGCGTCGGCTCGGCGCGCCAGCTCGAGGTCGGTTGCGCGCCGGGTGGAGCCGGATCCGCCGAAAGTCATCCCCTGAATTCTACCCCCTATGAAGACTTGGATGCCGGCCGGGGCCGGGGGGGATTCCGCCCCGGATCGGTCGATGGCTCGGGGTGGGGGGGATGGCGCTAGATCGACACCGTCGATGGGTGGAGGCCGAGGGGCAACGCGATCTTGTAATAGGAGGCGAGGAAGCCCTCCCACCACTCGCGGCGCTCACCGCCCCGCGCGACCTCGGCAAAGAGTTGCAGGCTCTCGTCCTGCCAGCGCTGGATGACGTCGAGGTTGGCGGGATCGTCCTCGACGAGCGCCTTGACGAGGGCGCGGGCAAAGCTGATGTGCCGTGTCTCGTCCCGGATGCGCGCGCGATGGTTCACCGCGGACAGGACGTCGCCCCGCGCCTCGGCGCCGTCGGCGAGCACGGCGAAGGTGCCGGGTCCGGCCGCGCCCTCGGCCACGAAGTTCGCCTTGACGAGGATCTCGATGGTGTCCTCGAGCTCGAGCACGTGGCGAAAGAAGCGGCAGGTCGTGCCGGGCGCTTCCCACGCGGCCAGCCAGTCGCGCTCGCGGATGCCCGCGCGCTCGAACACCTCGCGATCCATCTCCAGATGCCGCTGCTCGTCGGCGAGCTGGAACAGGCAGCACTTCTTGAGCTCTTCGAACGGCGCGTGGGCGGCGGCGGTGGCGATGTAATGGGTGGCCGAATCCTCCGACCAGTAGTTGTTGGCGAACTGATCGATCGCGCGCTCGAGATAGCGCGGGCTGACGGTCTTGTACGCGAGCGCGTCGGCCGGGATGGTCGCCTTCTCCGCGAGGTAGCGCTCCCGCTCGCGCGTCTGCAGCGCGACGTAGCGCTCCCAGCTGAGGTTCGCGGGATCCTTGAAGCGGCTGGGGTCACTGAGCACGAGTCGCTTGCCGGCCATGGCCCGCCTCCAAGCTCTTTGCGAGGATGCAGCCAGAGTAGGGTTGCCCCCGACGGCTGTCAATCGCGCGCCGGGATTGCGCTCCGGTCGTCTCGGAAGGCGCGTGCCCATCGGGGTTGCGCCAGAGAAGGCCTGTAAGCCGGGAACGTGTCCTCGGCGTCCAAGTCCGCGCTACTCCTCGCATTCAGCCCCCCGATGTTACCGGCCAGCCCACTGAACGGATAAGCAGGGCCGTCGGCTCCGATACATCGCGCTTTACGGGGGACACCACGCGGACGAGCAGGGTCGGGCGTGCTGTTCACCGTCACGCGGGCGTGGGAAGACGGTGACGAAATCGGGTCTCGCGCCAGCCCCGGATTCACGGCCTCCGGCTCGCCAGAGCCCCCCAGAGCAACGCGGCGCGTTGGGGGAATGGACGTGTAGCGCCCCCGGGTGTCTCCGGCCCTTCCAGGCCCGTCAGACGGGCGGGCATCCGCAGCGGTTCTGCTCACCTCGATGCCGGCGCCGAGCGGATGCGGACGTCAGGCGCCGCGGTCGCGCGCTCGCCAGGGTGCGGCGAGCACGGCGAGCCTCACAGCGTCTTGAGTCGTTCTGGCGCTCCGGGGTCGATGCCGTCACGCGCCGCAGCGTCCGGGTCGCCATCACCGCGCCGTCGGCCTTGGTCGTCCCGTGGGCATCCAGCTCGTGTGAATCCAAGGCGCCCGCGGCGGGCTCGGCATAGAATCCACGAGTGGCTCCCTGGCGCACCGCCAGAGAGCTAGGGGCCGCGATGCCACTCTCGACCAAGAAGCTAATCGTCTATCTCGATCAGAATCTGATAAGTGACATCGTCAAGGCCACAAGTTCTGGTCGAGACCCACGCGGCTTACTACCGCTGTTTGAGGTGCTTAAGACAGGGCTCCGAGAAGAGAAGTTCGTATGTCCAATGTCTTGGCTGCACCGACAGGAGGGCAGTCTCACTAAGCTCGATCGCCGGATCGGGAGTCACTTCAGATACTTGGGTCAGCTTGACTTTCTACTGCCGTCCGAGATCCGTCAGCGTCAGTACTTCAATGCTGTGAGCGCATTTCTGGGCGAAGCCGCATCCTACGGCGACTGGCAACTATGCTTTGGCGAACATCCCGATGCCCGGATCCGCCGATTCATGCTCGAGGCCAATCTCGACCTGACGATCTTTAACTATCGCGAGGAGCGATCGCGATGGGCCAGTGAGTTGAACGACTTGGTGCAGAGCCGAGGTCACATCTCCTTCGCGACACAGCTTGAGGAAGAGCGTCAAGCCGCGCAGACATACCATGCAGAATATTCGTTCGCCGTTCGTCAT